>NZ_JODF01000001.1:0-327601 GCF_000717945.1 Streptomyces sp. NRRL S-920 | reverse complement strand
CCCCCCATCCCCCCCCCCCCCCCCCCCCCGGAAGCGCCGCACCACCCTCGCGGTCCTGGGCCATGGGTGGCCCTCCAGCAAGACTTGCTCCGTCTGAAGGGTGGCAAAACCCAAGCCTCCCACTAGCGGACAGGACCTTCCACGGCCTCATATGCGGCTCCCGAGCCGTTCGGGTCGCCGCTGCTACAGCTCGAACTCCAGGTGCTCCACATCCGTGAAACGCACCTCCTCCAAGCTGCCGGCCCGGCGGCCGCCGTCCTGGAAGTACACCTCCTTGAGCGCTTCGGCCGTGATCTCCTTGAGTTCGCGGTCGCTCGCGCCGGCCTCCTGGGCCTCGAAGAGGCGGGCGGCGTGCTGCGGCGGCAGGGCGACGGTCAGATGGCGGATGCGGTCCTGGTCCGTCGAACCGATCGGCGCGGTGTAGCCCATGCGGGCGCGGGTGTCGATGACGATGCCGTCCGTGGACGCCGCCCTCTCGCGGGCCCTGGCCCGGATCTGCGGCTGCCACCGCCTCTTCACCTCGCGCTCCAGGCGCGAGGCCAGAGCCGGGCGTGGCTTCCTGGCCTTGCCCGCCACATACCGCTCCACCTGCCGCTGGGACACGCCGAGCAGTTCCGCGACCGCCTTCGTACCCTTGAGCTGCTTGACCAGGTACCGCATCTGCGGGCCCGCGCTCTTGGGTGCCGGACGTGTGAACGCCTTCTGCACCGCGGCTTCCAGGCCGTCCCCGAAGAGGCTCATCGTCGCCTTCTCCTACTCTCCGTTGTCGACGTCGGTGACGGTGCCGTCCTTGATGTACCGGGCGAGGTTCAGCTCCGGGGCGTCGAACCGCTCGCGGACCTCCTCACCCCACAGCACGGACTGAGTGCCCTCGTGCTTGACCAGGCCGGGGTTGACGCCGAGTTTGAAGCCGCCGGGCAGCGGCTTGCCGTCCCGGTAGGGCAGGAAGTCCAGCGGGCCGGTGCCGCCTGCCGCGTAGACGACGCAGTCGGAGAGGATCGCGACCGGATACTGCCCGGTGAACGCCGCGTGCTTGACGATCTTCCGGTGCAGATTGACGCGGGTGCGGGAGATGACCGCCGCGCGGATGTCCGGCCGCCACGTCGGACGGGACAGTGCCCGCCACGGCTCGCCCGGCCGCCAGCCCTCACCGCGCGGGCGCTCGCGGAGCTTGCCCAGACCGCCCTTCACCGTCGCCTTGATCGCCGAGACGACGATCGCCAGCTCCGGGTCACGGCTCTTGTAGCCGTCCATCGCCGCGAGGAAGTCGGCCGGGGCGAGGTCGGCGCCGACCCCGAGGTCGGCCATCGTGGCCAGATAGGCGTCGCGCAGCCGGTTGTACCAACTGTCCAGGTAGCGGCCGTTCTCGTACCGTACGTACGCCTCCACAGGGTGGACCTCGTAGCCCAGCTCCACGGCGTACGCGACGGTGGGCGTCGCGTACCAGGCCGGGCCCTCGGGGCGCTCGCCCTTCGGCGTGAACGGGCTGGGCAGCAGCGCCCCGTCCAGTTCCACCCACTCCTTGCCGGCCTTCACCCTCGACAGGTCGACGTGGGAGAGGTCGACGAGCCAACTGCCGGGCAGCTTCGGGTCGAACACCGGGTTCGTGACGTACGTGGGTGCTCCGAGGCCGACGGGCAGGCCGTTGGCGCCCGCGGCGAAGGCCATGTTGACGTCGATGCCGACCAGGTGCCGCAGGGTGCACTCGTCATCGGTCATCGGGCGCGCCCAGTCGTATGCCTCCTCGAACAGCTTCTCCGCCGGGCCTCGGAGGTAGAAGCGCGGCAGGTCCTTGAGCAGCGGATGTCCGTCGGGGGCCTCGCACGGCGCGCAGTCCACCGGGTCCTTGCCCAGGCTGCCGGGGTTGTGCTCGGGGTGGCGCTTGCCCTTCGCGTCCGGCTCGGAGGCGCGGGTCGGCGGGTGCAGCGCGGTCATCAGCTCCAGGCCGGTCACGGCGGTCGAGCCCCGCGGGGTCATGACCCGGGAGGCGTATACGCCGAGGACGCGGGCGAGTTCGGCGGGGGGGAGCTGTCCGGCCCGGCCCCAGTGCCGGGTCTCGAGCGCGTTCCAGGACGGGATGCACAGCTGGACGCAGGCGCGCTCCGAGCCGGTGGCGGGGCGGTAGATCCGCGCCCAGGGGCCGAAGCCGCGCTTGGTCAGCTTCCACTCCGCGCGGGCCAGTTGCCTGATGACTTTGTGGCCGTCCGGCAGGCGTCCGGCGAGCCGCTCCTCCTCCGTGAGCGTGGCCGGGAGGCCGTAGCGCTCCAGCGCGGCTTCGGTGAGCACCAGCAGCGGGTCGGCGTCCTTGCCCGGACCGGACAGCTTCGGCTGTCCGAGCCTCGCCTCCTTGAGTGTCCAGTCCACCAGGGCCGCGATCGACTTGGCGGGCACGTCCAGGACGAGGCCGCCGGTGCAGTACGCCAGCGTCTGCCCCTCCTCGACATGGACAACTGCCAGCGGGCCGTTCTCGAACCGTGGGTCGGCGGCGGCCGCCGGGGTGCCGGCCGGGGCGCCCTGCTTCGCGCCCGGACGCCGCGACGGCGTCGATGACGGTCTGGTCGACGACGGTCTGGTGGTGCGGGCCGGACGCGGCGCGAGTGCCACAGCGGGGGCGTCGGGGGCGGGGCTGGTCCGGGTGTCCTCGGTCGCGGTCGTGTCCGCGGCGGGGGGCGCGGGGTCCGCGGGTAGCGTCCGCGATCCCATCGGGCCGGGTGATGCGGCGGCCGGGGCTGGTGTCGGGGTCGGGGCCGCAGCGTCCTGGGCGGGTACGACCGCGTCGGCGGGGTACAGCTCCGCGAGCTGCCGCAGCAGTCGTGCGTACGCCTCACGCTCCGGGCCTCGGGGCTCCGTCGGCTTCTTCGCCGACTCCCAGCCCGACACCGTGGCCCGCCGCACCTTCAACGCGGCCGCGACTTCGTCCAGCGTCAGGCCGTGCGCGACCCGCAGCCGCTTGCGCTCCTCCGCCGACGGCAGCGAGGAGCGGGACGCGACCAGCGCGTCGACCGCGTCGAAAAACTCAGACATCAATGCCTCCTGAGCCACAGCCTATCCAGGGACCGTACGCCTGGCGCACATGTGGCGTACGAAACGCGTGCGGAGGTTCACTGCCCTGTTCACAGTGGGCCGTCCCGTTTCGGCGTTCCAGGCGGCGCGTGTCGTCACTGGTCACAGGCGGTTTCGCCGTTCCACCGTCCCAGGGTGGGGAAAGCCTCTGGCGGCTGGGACGCTCTCGTCCTTACCTTTCGGGTCGTTCAAGGCGCCGCCCCGACGGCTCGGATCGAACCGGCGGGTGAGCGGGCCGAAATCTCAGGATCAGGGAGGTCGCCTTGCGTCGTCTCACGCGCGCACTCGGCGTGCTCGGCGGGAGCGCTCTGCTCACGCTCGGACTTACTCAGTCGGCCCATGCCGCGGTCGGGAATCTGGACCTGAACGGACGTGTCTTCACCGACCCGGCCCGGGGGTCGTGCATCACCGCGGGCGCGCTCAATCTCATCGTGCACAACTACACCAACTCCCCGGTGGTGGTCTACGACCAGCCGGCGTGCGCGGGCAACGTGATCGGCATAGTGGGGCCGGTCAACAACGGCTTCTTCCCCAGGGGATGGAGCGTCCGCGTCATGCAGTAGGCGCCGGCAACGCCTGCCTGCGCGGAGTCGGTAGCGGTCTTTGCATGTCAGACCCGGCTGAGAAGATCACTCCATGCTGCAAGTCTGTCTGAACGGCGCCAGAGGCCGTACCGAATGCGCTCACCTTCCCGTGACCTCACAGGAGCTGGCGGCGGCAGCCCGTACGGCCGTCGCCGCCGGCGCGCAGGACATCCATCTCCACCCCAAGGACCGCGACGGCTCAGACACTCTGGACCCCGCTGCCGTCGCCGCGGCCCTCATAGCGGTACGGGCCGCCGTTCCGGGCGTCCCCGTCGGTGTCACCACCGGCGCCTGGGCCACACCGGACCCCGCAGCACGCGCGGCGCAGGTCCGAGCCTGGACTGTGCTGCCGGACCACGCCTCCGTCAACTGGCACGAGGAGGGCGCCACCGAGGTCTCCACCGCCCTGCTGGACCGGGGCATCGGCATCGAAGCCGGCATCTTCTCCGGAACCCCCGCGGCACGGCGTTTCCTCAACTGGCCCGCGTCCCACCGCGTCCTGCGCGTCCTCGCCGAGATCACCGACACCAGCCCCCGGACCGCGATCCGTGCCGCGGCCGACCTGCTCGACGACCTCCGCCCGGTCACCTCCTCGCGGATCCTCCTGCACGGGGAGGACGACGCCGCCTGGCCCATCGTCCGGTTGGCGGCCGCACGCCGACTGGACACGCGGATCGGCCTGGAGGACGTGCTCCAACTCCCCGACGGCACACCGGCCGAGAGCAACGCCGATCTCGTCCGGGCGGCGCAAGAGATCATCCAGCAGGCCCCTGAGCCGCAGTAGCGGGCGACAAACCACCCCCTGTTACACACCTGTGTCAATTCGCCCTACAACGAACCCGGGGCCCGTGCCGTCTAGCAGGTGGAGTCCGTACCGCGGACGCATGACGAATGACGAATGACGAATGAGGAGCAGACAGCTGTGGGGGACATACGCAGGCGAGGAGCCGTCGCCCTGGGGATCACCGTGTTGGTGGCCCCGCTCACCGTGGCGCTCGGCACCGGCAGCGCCCAGGCCGCGTCGTGCTCGACGCAGACCGGGCCGTATCAGAAGCAGGTCGAGAAGTTCCTCGGCCGCCCGGTGGACGGCAAGCAGTCGGCGGCCGACTGCAAGGCCATCAAGGCCTTCCAGACCAAGCACAAGATCACCCCGAACGCCGGGTACGCGGGCAGCGTCACCTGGGGCGTCATGGACCTCATGAACAAGCAGAAGGCGGTGGGCGACAACCCCAACAAGGCGGGCAAGTGCCCGACCGACAAGGGGCGGATCGCCTGTGTCGACCTGACGCTCCAGCTCAGCTGGATCCAGGACGGCAAGGACCTCAAGTACGGCCCGGTCCCGGTGCGCACCGGCCGCAACGGCCACGAGACCCGTACGGGGCTGAAGAAGGTCTACTGGCGGGACATCGACCACGTGTCGAGCATCTACGACGTGCCGATGCCCTACAGCCAGTTCTTCGACGGCGGTCAGGCCTTCCACTCGGTCGGCATCAGCGTGTGGTCCCCGCCGGGCTCCCACGGCTGCGTCAACATGACGAAGAAGGACGCCGTGAAGTACTGGGACATGCTGCGCAAGGGCGACGACGTCTTCGTCTACGGCCGCAAGTCCGGCACCTGATCCGCGGCGAGCGCCGCGCCCCACGCCGTGGTGAAAGCGGCCCGGGGCGCGGCGTTCTGTTGTGCGCCGCTGATAGGCGCAGCGGCGGCCGGGTCAGGGTGGTCCAGGCGCGCAGCAGCCATTCCAGCGGGCCGTAGTGGTGCCGACGCAGCCACCAGCGGCTCGCGGCCGCCTGTGTCGTGAAGAGCACAAGGGCGATGGCCAGGACGCCCAGTGGCGGGACATCGCCGACCAAGGCCGCGCCGTAGCCGGTGAACAGCAGGGCGCAGACGAGGGACTGGGCGAGGTAGTTGGTCAGGGTCATGCGGCCCGCCGGGGCGAGCAGCGCGATCAGCCGGTCCGCGTGCCGGCCGCGGGCGAGCTTAAGGACCGTCGCGGCGTAGGCGGCGGCCAGCAGCGGGGCGGTGACGACGTCGATGCCCATGGCGAGGATCTGGTACGGACTGCCCGGGTGCTCCAGATTCGCGTGGGCGTAGACGACACCGCCGAGCAGCCCCAGCGTGAAGCCCGCCCACTGGAGCCTCCCCAGCGTCCTGCGATGGCGGGCGATGTCCCCGAGGGTCTGGCTTTTTCCCGCCGCGAGGCCGAGCAGGAACGCTGCCAGGGCGGCCGGTGCCTGGAAGAAGAGGAGCAGCATCAGTACGTCGGGCAGCTGCTCCAGGTGGGCGGCGACCACTGACACCGGGCCGCCGCGCAGCGCCTCGGTGGCCCGTTCGGCACCGGCCGCCGTGGCCGGGTCCACTCCAGAGCCGCCCGCCGCGTGGGCGGAGAGCGCGAGTACGGCGTACGCGGCGGCCGTGAGGGCGAAGAGGGCGGCGGCGGTGTACACGGCGGTGCGGGGCCGCAGGTGACGGGCGGCCGGCAGGATCAGGCCGAGTACCGCGTACGTGGTGAGGATGTCGCCGGGGAACAGCAGGACCGCGTGCAGGGCGCCGAGCACGAACAGGCCGGCCAGGCGCCGCAGGAAGCGGGAGGCGAAGCGTGCACCGTGCCGTTCGGCGGAGGCGAGCTGGAGGGTGAAGCTGTAGCCGAACAGGAACGAGAACAGCAGGAAGAACTTGGCCTCGAAGAACACCGCGACGAACCATCGGACCGCGTTGTCGAGCGGCGAGGTGAAGCCGGGGTCCTCCACGCCGGTGCCGTGATAGGCGGAGGCCAGGTAGCCGATGTTGACGATGAGGATGCCCAGTAGGGCGAACCCGCGCAGGGCGTCGACGTGGGCGAGGCGTCCGCCGGCCGCCCGGGACGGGGGTGTGGTGGTCGCGGTGGTCACTCGGTCCCCTCGCGGTCGGTGATCTGCTCGACGAAGTCGCGCTGGTGGGCGAGGAATCCGGCGGCGTACAGGCGCCGGGGGGCGAAGACGGCGGTCAGGGTGAGGCGCGGCTCGGAGTTCTCGACGGCGTTGTCGACCAGCGAGTGGGTGGCGTCGGGGTAGTGCCGCACGGTCAGGGAGGCGGGCGGCAGGATGCGGCGGTAGGCGGCGTCGGTGTCGGTGACGTCGACGTTGATGTCGTGCCCGGCAAGCACCAGGAGTGTGGGGGTGCCGCGCATGGCGCGCAGGTCCTCGCTCGCGTTGGAGCGGTAGTTCTTGGCGATGAACCGCCAGCGTTCGGCGGTCATGCCGTCGGTGTCGGGGACCGCGGTGCGGTACTGCTCGAAGGTCGCGCCCTGCCGCAGCAGGCGCAGGGTCGTCTCGCGCCGTCGCAGCGCCTTTCGTGTCTCGTCCCGGGTGGCGCCGTCCCGGCGCAGTTCGGCGAGGAGGTTGTAGCGCCCTTGCCGTTGCCAGTCGACGGCCGGTGAGACCGCGATGACGAACCGGACGGCGCGGTCGCGGGCCGCGACCTTGGGCAGCACCCACCCGGCCTGGCTGGCTCCCCACAGGCCGATGCGTCCGCCGTCGATGTCGGGGCGGGTGCGGGCCCAGGCGATCGCGGCGAGGGTCTCGTCCGCGCGGTCGTCCATGCTCTGGTTCTGCCAGTTCCCCTCGGAGGCTCCGACGCCGGGCTTGCTCAGGGAGAGCGAGGCGTAGCCGGCCTTGGCGAACGACTCCCACAGGGGCCGGTAGAAGGTGTCGTGCGTGGCGTCTATGGGCCCGTCGCCGTGGACGAAGACCACCAGCCCGAAGGGGCCGCTGCCCTTCTGGGGCCGGGCCAGGACTCCGTCCAGTCGCCGCCCGTCGTGGCGCACGGTGATGCGCTCCTCCCGTAGCGCGTAGGTGTTCTGCCAGATCGCGACACCGACGGTCCCCGCGCCCACCAGCAGCACCGCGACCAGCGACCACGTCAGGGCGCGCCATCGGCGCCGCACGAGCGGAATCATCAATCGGCTCATCTCTCCCCCAACAAATCTATTGTTCCTGATACGTTCGTGCCCACAATGAACGTAGTAAGGTCGATAGTGCAAGGGCGGGCTTCTCGGCCCGCCGTGCGGAAGGAGTCCCGATGGAGCCGACGAACACCCCGCCGAGGGGACACAGACCGAAGCGTGTGGATGGCCCGACGAGTGGGGATGGCCCGGAGATACGCAGGGGCATCCCGCAGGGCAGCGAGACGCGTGTGGCCGCGCTGTACTGGGAGGCGTTCGGGCGGAAGCTCGGCGCCGCCATGAACCCACCGGACAAGGCCCGCGCCTTCATCGCGTCCCATATCCACCACGACCGTGGCGTGGCCGCCCTCGTCGACGGCGAGGTGGCGGGGGTGGCCGGCTACCAGCTCGCCGAGCGCGCCCTGATAGGCGGCGGCGCGGGCGACATCCTGGCCACCTACGGAACCTGGCGCGGCCTGCCCCGACTGGCTCTCCTCGCCCTGATGGAACGGCGCCCCGCCGACGGCGAACTCGTGATGGACGGCATCGCCGTCGCCCCTGAGCACCGCGGCAAAGGCATCGGTAGCCTTCTGCTGCGCGAGATCGCGGGCGTGGCCGCCGATCACTCCTGTCGGCGGGTCCGTCTCGACGTGATCGACGTCAACCCGCGCGCCCGCGCCCTGTACGAGCGCCACGGCTTCCTCCCCGTACACACGGAGAAGACCCCCTACCTGCGCAAACTGATGGGGTTCGGCGCCGTGACGACCATGCACCGGCCCATCGCGCCGGGCATGACGACGAACCGCCAGGAGGCTTGATGAGCACCGTTCCCACCCGACTACTCGTCCACGCCCTGGTCCGCGAGGACGGCACCGTCGACTCCGGTGAGCTGTACGCCGTAGCCGGTCTTCTGGGCATGACCGATCAACAGGTCCGCCTCTGCATCAAGCGGCTCGTCGCCGAGGGCCGCTTCACCCACGAAGGACGTGGACGCAAGGCTCTGTTGAAGGCGGTCGCCGACTTCACCGGCTCGATCAGCCCTGACGTCGCCTACGTCCGCCACGCCTACCGCCAGGACCACGGCCTCGCGCCCTGGGACGGTGTCTGGCATCTGTTCGCCTTCGCCATCCCCGAGTCGAACAGGACCTCCCGCGACACCCTCCGCGACACCTTGCGCCACCTCGGCGCCGCCCCGGTCCAAAGCGGCCTCTACGTCAGCGCGAACCCCATCGAGGAACTCGTCGAGGCGCAGGCCCGCCATCTCGACGTCGCTCACGCGGTCACCTGCCTCACCAGCACCGACCTGCGCGTCGGGGGCCTCGTTCAGCCTCCCGCCCTGGCGGCCGCCCTGTGGCCCTTGGACGAGATCGCCGCGCGCCACGACCACCTCGCCGATCTCGCCCAGGCCTATCTCGACCGCCTCGCCGGGCCGGACGGCCTGACCGGGCCCGAGCAGCTGGCCATGTTCATCCAGCTCGCCGCGGCCTTCAGCCACGCCATGGAACCGGACCCCCTCCTGCCCCCCGAGCTACTTCCCCAGCCCTGGCCCGGGGCCCACGCCCGCCGGCTCACGGCCGCGTGCTGGACCGCGCTCTCCGAGACCGGCACCCACGCCCCCGCCGGGACCCCCGTCCCGCGCCTGTTCGTCCAGTACGAGGACCTGTTCGCCTCTGTCCCCGAGCGCCTTACCTGAGGGTCAGGGCCCGCTGGTCGGCAGGATCGCGCTGACCAGGAAGCCGCCGTCCGCGCGGGGCGTGGTCGCGATGCTGCCGCCCAGGAGGTGGACGCGCTCGTGCAGGCCGACCAGCCCGTGACCTCCGCTCGGCAACCCCAAGGGCTCCGCCCCGTCCGAGGCGGGGCCGTTCCGGACCTCGACGAACAGTTGGTGGCCCTGGTCCCGCAGGCTCACCCAGACCTTCGCGCCGGGCGCGTGCTTGCGTACGTTGGTCAGGGCCTCCTGGACGATGCGGAATGCGGCCCGCTCCACGGCGTCGGGGCATGTGCCGCACGCCGTCACCTCGATATCGGCGTCGATGTCGAGCCCGCTCTCGTCGATGAGCCGGGGCAGGTCGCTCAGCAGGGGCTGAGGGGTCAGTTCGCCGCCTCCGCCCGCGGCCTTGAGAAGACCGACCATGTGCCGCAGTTCCTCCAAGGTGCGCACGGACAGCGTCCGGATGGCATCCGCGGCTTCCCTGACGGCGGGGTCGGCGCTGCTCACGCGCAGTGCGCCCGCCTGAAGGCTGATGAGACTCACTTGGTGGGCGACGACATCATGCATCTCCCGGCCCAGCCTTGCCCGCTCCGTGGCCAGCACCTGCCTCGCCGCCAGCTCATGCTCCCTGGCTCGACTCTCGGTCAACTCGCGCAGACGCTTGGCGAGTTCCGCGCGCATGGCCACAGCGCGACCGAGCGCGACCGGGACCAATGACATGAGTACGGCGTTCTCGGCGTTCAAGTTCTCCCACCCCTGTTCCGCCAGTATGCCGAGGGGATAGGGCAGGTAGGAGGCAACGGCGACGAGCAGAGCGCAAGTGATCAGCAGACGGCGGTCGGAGCGCTGGCGAGCCACGGTGTAGAGGGCGGCCATGGCGGCGAACCAGCCGGTGCCCACATACGCACCGGGCACGATCGCCAGGAGCACCACCATCGGCGCCCGTCTGCGCGCCAGCAGCGCGAAGCCACCTGCCAGACCGAGCATCACCTCCACCGGCGAGGACCCCATCGGGCCGATCGACACGATGGTGTCGAGGACGGCGAGGGCCACTGGCAGAAGCAGGAACAACAGGCGTCTGTGCCTTTTGGACAGCCGGTTCCTCACAGCGGTTCCTGAGAGCCCGCGGGGTCGCAGCCGGCCAGGCCCGCCCGCACGGCGAGCACCGCGGCCTGGACGCGGTTGAGCCCGCCGAGTTTGCCGAGGACCGCGCTGACGTGGTCCTTCACGGTGCCGTGGGCCAGGTGCATGTGCTGGGCGATCTCGGCGTTCGACAGTCCCCGCGCGACGAGCGCGAGCACCTCGCGTTCACGGTCGGTCAGCTGCTTCAGGGCGCACTTGGCGGTCTGGGCGCCGTCGGCGCCCTCCACGAACCCCCCGACGATGGTGCGGGTGACCCACGGGTCCAGGGTCTGTCCCCCCGCGGCCAGCACCCGGACCGCCCGCGCGAGCTGCTCCGGTTCGGTGTCCTTCAGCAGGAACCCGGACGCGCCGTCACACAGGGCGCTGATCAGGTACTCGTCCGCGTCGAACGTCGTGAGCATGGTGACGGCCGGAGCCTTGTCGCCCAGCGTCGACCTGAGACGCCTGAGCACGGTGAGCCCGTCCACGTCCGGCATCCGGATGTCCAGCATCACCACGTCGGGGCGGTGCGCGAGAACCGTGTCCACGGCCTGGCCGCCACCGCAGTCACCCACCACCTCGATGTCCGGCGCCGCCGCCAGGATCATCCGCAGACCGGAACGCACGAGCTGTTCGTCATCGACGACGACCACCCGGATCGTCCCCTCGTGCCCTGGTTGTCCCACGTGCCAACCCTAAGCCGCGGCCAGGTGCGGCGCCCCCGGGGAGACCGCGCAACGCGCGCTCGCCATGGCTGGTCGCCCCGGGCGACTTCCTGGTGGGCGGCTCCGGACCCCGCCGGTCGGCGGGGTCGGCTGCGGACGCCGGTCGGGTCCGCCGGGCACGCCCCGCGGGCGAAAGTGGCGAGCACAAGGGGGCCACTCCCTGCGGACGGCCTCCCTCTCCCCCCACCAGCACACACTCCGACAAGGAATACCGATGGCAAGCACATACCCGTGGAGCGCGACCTCGGCGCCGTTCAGGGCCTCTCCCCCGGCCCACTCTCCTTCTTTCGCTCCGGGGACCACAGCCGTCGCGTCCACGACCGGCCGGCGTTCGCGACCACGCCCTGACCGCACAACCCCTCGACCGTGACCTCGATGACCCGGTCCACCGCGGCCTGGCGCTGTCGTGGCGGAAGGGCGTCGAGCAGGCCGTCGAGCAGCAGGGTGGCCATGCCGTGGATCGGCGCCCACGCCGCCATCTCGCTGAACGGCCGGCTGCCGGACTCGATCAGGCCGTGTCCGGCGAGCGTGTCGATCACCTCGGTCAGCAGGGCGAAGGCGCGGGAGTCGGTGACCAGTGAGAAGTCCGCGGTCCGCGCCGAGGTGTCGCAGCAGGCCATCCGGAACAACCCCGGCTCGGCCAGCGCGAACCGGAGGTAGCCCGCCCCCAGGGCACGCAGGCGGCGCACCGCGTCCTCGACCGGGTCGCGCCGCCGCTTCCCCGCGATGACCTCCTGTTCCATGGCCCCGGCGAGCCGGGCCAGCGCCGCCAGCCTGACGGCGTGCAGCAGGTCTTCCCTGTTGGCGAAATGCCGGTACGCGGCCGTGGGCGAGACGCCGACCTCCCTGGCCACGGCCCGCAGGACCACCTCCTGGGGGCCGCCCTTCGCGGCGAGGGCGACGCCCGCCCCTACGAGTGCGTTGCGCAGATCACCGTGGTGGTAGCCGCTCCGCGGAGCCTTGGGTGTACTCACCCTCCAATGTTGACAGCGTGCACATGGAATGCAAAGTTAACGGCGTAAACATCGTCGGGTCCGTATGCCTCCCGGCACACGGCCCGCCCGGCCCTCCGGGAGGCAGCACATGCTGCGCACACTGGGACTCTTCCTCTTCGACAGGGCACGTAGGGTGCTCATCTGGGCCGGGCTGCTGACGCTCGCGGCCGGTGCCGCGGGGATCGGCGTCTTCGGACAGCTCAAGAGCGGCGGATTCGAGGACCCGGCCGCCCCCTCAAGCCGCGCGGCCCGGCTGCTCGACAGAGAATTCGGCGGTACGCCCGACCTCGTACTGCTCGTCCGGCCACGAGCGGGCACGGTCGACTCGCCCGCTGTACGGGCCGCGGGCGATGACTTCACCGACCGGCTCTCACGGCGCGAGGGAGTCCAGGACGTGGTCTCCTACTGGCGGACACCGGCCGCTGCCCTCAGGGCGGAGGACGGCAGCGGCGCGCTCGTACTCGTACAGCTCGACGGAGACAGTGAAGAGGTCGCCGAGCGGGCCGCCGCGCTCATAGCCGATCATGCCGATGCCGACACCGATGCCAATGTCAACGCCGAGGCGGCCGATGCCGAGGCCGACGGTCGCGAGGAGGGTGATCCGGGGAGGGCGTTCACCGTCGTCGCGGGCGGGCCCTCCGGTCTCGGTCATGACATCAGCACGCAGGTGGCCAAGGACCTGGGGCTGGCCGAAGGCATCGCCATCCCGGTCACCTTCGCCCTGCTGGTCCTCGTCCTCCGTGGCGTGGCGCCCGCGCTGGTGCCGCTGGGGATCGCCGTCATGGCCGTCCTCGGGACCTTCGCCGAACTCCATCTGCTCGCCCGCGTCACCGACGTATCGGTCTTCGCCATCAACCTCACCACCGCTCTCGGCCTCGGACTGGCGATCGACTACGGGCTGCTGATGGTCAGCCGGTACCGCGAACAACTGGCCGCCGGTCAGGACCCTCGTGAGGCGGTCGGGCAGACGGTGGCGACGGCCGGGCGCACGATCGTGTTCTCCGCCGCCACGGTCGCCGCCGCGCTCGCCGCACCGCTGGTCTTCCCGCTCGCCTTCCTGCGCTCGTTCGCCTACGCCGGTCTTGGCGTAGTCGCCACCGCGGCGCTCTGCGCGCTCCTGGTCACACCCGCGCTGCTCGCCGTGCTCGGCCCGCGCCTCACCCCCCGGGCCGTACGGGCGGGCGGAGGCGACCGGCTCTGGGAGCGCATCGCCCGCACGGTCCTTCGCCACCCGCTGCGGACCGCCCTGCCCGCCTTCGCCGTCCTCGTGGTCGCGGCGTCACCCTTGCTCGGAGTCCGTTTCGGCACCCCGGACGAACGCGTCATGCCCGAGAACACGCCGAGCCGGACCGTCGCCGCCGCCTTGCGCGCCGATTTTCCGCACGGCGGGGGCGTCGACTCCCTCGATGTCGTGGTCACCGGAGGGGCGGCGCCGTCAGATGTCGCCGCGTACGCGCGGGCCGTATCGGAAGTGAGCGGCGTGGATTCCGTCGACCAGGACACACGGACCTCGCGGGGGTCGGGTCCGCACCACATCACCGTGCACACCAGCCACCCGCCTGCCTCCGAAGCAGCCGCCCAGCTGGTTGAAAGGGTGCGTGCGGTGGCCCTGTCCGGGTCCGGCGAGGCACTCGTGGGCGGTGCTGCCGCCCGGGCCGTCGACACCAAGCAGGCCATCGGGGGACGGCTGCCCCTCGCCCTGGCCATGATCGCCATCAGCACGTTCGTCCTGCTGTTCCTCTTCACCGGCAGCGTGACTCAGCCCCTGCGGGCGTTGCTGCTCAACGCCCTCGGGATGGGCGCGATCCTCGGCACCATGGTGTGGATCTTCCAGTCGGGGCACTTTTCCGGGCTGCTCGGCGCTACGCCGATGCCGATGGACACGGCCATGGCGCTGCTGACGTTCTGCGTCGTGTTCGGGCTGTCCATGGACTACGAGGTGTTCGTCCTGGGCCGGATCAAGGAGCTGCACGACCAGGGGCTGCCCACGGCCGAGGCCGTCCCGCGGGGGCTCGGCCGCAGCGGATCCATCGTCTCGGCGGCGGCAGCGCTTCTCGCGGTGAGCCTGCTCGCGTTCGCGACCAGTTCGGTGAGTTTCATGCAGATGTTCGGGCTGGGGAGCGGATTGGCTGTCCTGCTGGACGCGCTGCTCATCCGCGGCGTCCTCGTGCCGGCCTGCCTGCGGCTGCTGGGCAGGCACAACTGGTGGGCGCCCCGGCCGTTGCGTGCGTTTCATCGCCGCTTCGGTCTGGCGGAGGCACCGGTCCAGGCCGTACCGAAATGATGCTGCGTGATTCGATACCGACGTACCGACTCGGGCAGACAACATATCGGCATCGGGCATAAGAAATAGCTCCGGCCGGTAGCGGAAGGTCGCCACCGGCCGGAGCCGCGTATTTCACCCTTGCGTTCTCGTCAATCAGAAGGCTGCGGTTGGCTCCTCGCCCGGCTCCAGCGCCGCATCGCCGGCCGTTCGACCATCCGGTACAGCGTCCAGGCCACCAGCACCGACACCCCGAATATGAAGGTGAAGAAGCCGATTTGGGCGGTCAGATCCATGCCGCTGAAGCGCGGAATGCCCAGCCCCCTGGCACTGAAGTCGATGACCGGCTTGTGCACCAGGTAGAGCGCGAAGGACACCTCGCCCAGCCACACCATCGGCCGGGAGCCGAGAAGGGACCGGCACTCTGCGGCGTCAGCGACCGCGGTCGAACCGATGACCAGCGCCAGGGGGACCACGGTGACCGCGACGAACGAGTACAGCCCCGCGCCCATCGACATCCAGAAGCCGAGCGCCAGCGCGAGCATCGCCGGAATCCTGCCCACGGGCAGCCACCTCCCCTGCATGACGAGGCGCGCGACCAGCATCCCGAGGAGGAACTCCAGGGCGCGGGTGACGGGGAAGAAGTAGACGAACCAGGCGTCGTTGTTCATGTAGGGCAGCAGCGGCGTCATGGGGTTGCCGTCCGGGACCAGGTACGTCGCGACGACCGGCACGCAGACGATCATCGCGACCATCGCCGCCGCCCACCACCACAGCCGCCCGTCGCGGATACGGACGACGCACCGCAGCAGGAACGGGAACGCGGCGTAGAAGAACAGCTCGCACGACAGCGACCAGCTCACCGGGGAAACCGCGGTGGTCAGATCGAAGCCGGGGATCCACGACTGCACCAGCAGCGCCGTGGGCAGGAGCTGCCACTGGGTGAGCTGCACGCCGACCAGGCACAGCAGCGCGAAGTGGATGACAGCCGTCACCAGGTGGTTCGGGAAGACCTTGCACAGGCGACGACGCCAGAAGTCGCGGGCGCTCCGGTCCGGGCGTGCCGACCAGGTCAGCACGAATCCGCTCAGGATGAAGAAGAACGAGACCCCGATCTGGCCCGAGTTTCGCCAGAAGTCGGGGTTTCCGCGCACGTAGAGCCCGAAATGAGTGCAGACCACCAGCGCCGCGGCGAAGAACCGCATTCCGGTGAGGGACGCGAGTTGCGACCGAGGCGAATTTTCCGTGATCACCGCTGGCCGCTTTCTGCTCCGGGCAGTTCCAAGAGTTTCGGTCATCGCCGACTCCTTCTCTCAGGCCGACGCGTTTATACGGTCGGCATTTGACGAGCGAGCGCAGCGTATGAGGCGTAATTCCTGAATAGCAAGGCCGTGTGTAAGGAAAGAGAAAGGCCCCGGCAAATGTATTTAGGCAGCCCGCATTACGCAGGCAGGGGCGGCACCGCTCATTGATGAGCGGTCAGCGCTGCCACGAGCCAGGAGCGCGGTAACCCGACCACGTCCACGGCCGGCGGCGCACCACCGCGCCCCTGTCCGTGTTCCCGCCGTCGCCACGACCGCGGACCGCGCGGCTGCGGGAGACCGTCAGGAGCGCCGACACCACCGCCGCCAGTTCCTCGTCGGTCGGCTGCCCGCGCAGGACGGTGAACTCGTGGGGTGGAGAGGGTGGTTGGGCCGCGCTGGGTGGCGTACGTCCGTTCATGACGTCTTCCATCCACCGTCCACGCCGGTGCGCCGGGTGCCGCCCCTGAGGACCAGGCAGCACGCGGCGCCGAGGAGGAGCACACCGATCGGCAGGAGCGCCGTTTCCCGCATCGCGTCGACGAAGCCCTGCTTCTGCGCCTGGACCCCCAGGCGGAGGAACAGATCCACACCGCGCGGATCGAGGAATCCGGGGACCTCACCGTCCGGGTCGGACACGAACGCCCGCCGCGCCGCCCGCGGCAGCGAGTCCGCAGCGGTGAGGCGCCGTTCGTGGACGTTGGCGGCCAGTCGATATTGCAGCAGGGTCCCGACCGCCACGCTGCCGAGCACCCCGCCGACCTGCCGGGTGGTGTTCAGTACGCCGGAAGCGGCACCGGCCAGCGAGCTGTTCACCGGGGCCATGCCGATATGGGTCACCGGCGCCAGCACGCAGCCGATACCGATGTCCGCGACGAGCAGCCCGGGCAGCAGACCCCAGGGGTTCATGCCGGGCCGGGCGTCCACCGCGATCAGCGCGAGACCGCTCGCGTACGTCAGCAGCCCGGCCAGCAGCAGGGGCTTTCCGCCGAACCGGTCGACGAGACGGCCGACCGCCTGGGCGACGGCGACCGCGGCCAGGGGCGTGGGCGCGGTGACGAGCCCGGCCTCCCAGGGCGAGCAGTCCAGTACGCCCTGGAGGAACAGGGTGACCGGCAACGCGCTGCCGATCACGGCGAAGTGGATGCCCGCGCCGATGAGGTTGGCAAGACCGAAGTTCCGGTGGGCGAACAGCGCGCGGGGCAGCAAGGGCCGGCCCTTGGTGCGGCGTTGCTGCACGACGAAGACCGCCAGGAGCACGAGCCCCGAGGCGAACACCCACGGGGCGGGGACCAGGCCAGCGATGCTCGCAGACCCGGCGTGGTCGCTCTCCAGCAGGCCGAAGGTGAAGGCGGTGAGACCTGCCGTCACCAGGACGAGACCGACCGGGTCCCAGCCTTGCCGCCGGACCGGCGCCAGGCGGGGCAGCAGTCTGACCGCCGCCACGAACGCGGCGAGCCCCACCGGCACGTTGACGAGGAAGATCCACTGCCATCCGGCGCAGGTCACCAGGAAGCCGCCGAGCAGCGGCCCGGCCACGATGGACAGCCCGATGACACTGGTCAGTACGCCGAATGCGGCACCCCGCCGCCCCGGGGGGAACAGCACGGTGACGAAGACACCGGTCTGCGGGGTCAGCAGGGCCGCGCCCACCCCTTGGAGGGCGCGCAGGGCGATGAGTTCACCCACGCTGTCGGCCAGGGCGCACAGGCCGGAAGCGAGGGTGAACAGCAGCAGCCCGGTCAGATAGACCGGCCGGGGGCCGAAGCGCTCACCGAGCCGTCCCGCGGTGATCATGAGGACCGCGTAGGTGAGCACGTACGCGTTGACGATCCACAGGATCCGGTCCAGACCGGCGTCCAGGTCCTCCAGCATCGCGGGGACAGCGACATGCACGATCGTGGTGTCGAGCACGATCATGAAGAAGCCGGTGCAGATCGCACCGAGGACAGTCCACGAACACCTGGGCCGGGCGTGCATGGCCATCACCTCTCCTTCCTTGTTTCGGGGCAGGCGGAAGGCTCGTGAGCCGGGCCGGCGTTGGTCAGCGGGCGGTGTAGCCGCCGTCGACGACGAGTTCGGCCCCGGTGATGAAGGAGGCCGCGTCGGATGCCAGGAAGGCGACGGCGGCGGCGACTTCGCGGGGGTGCGCCCGGCGGCGCAACGGTGTCGCCGCGACCACGTCGTCGACGAACTGCTGAGGGACGGTGGTGGTCATCGAGGTCTCGACCATGCCCGGACAGACCGTGTTGACCCGGATGCCCGCGGGGGCGAGTTCGACGGCGGCGGCGACCGTCATGGCGCGGACGGCGCCCTTGGCCGCGTGGTAGGCGAAGGAAGCGCCCGAGCCCACCATGCCGTAGACCGACGCGATGTTGACGACCGCTCCGCCGCCCGCCGAGCGCAGGCACGGCGTGACCGCCCGCATGCCGAGCCAGGTGCCGCGTTGGCAGGTGTCCACCACGCGCTCCCAGTCGTGTGCGCCGAGGTGTTCCACGCCGTCGATCGCCAACGTGCCCGCGTTGTTGACCAGGACGTCGAGGTGGCCGAAGCGGCGGCGGGCGTAGCGGGTCACTTGCTCCCAGGCGTCGGGGTCGGTGACATCCAGTGGGTGGCCGAAGGACCGGCCGCGGTACGGGCCGCGGTTCAGTTCGGCCGCGGCGGCCCGGCACGCCTCGCCGTCCAGGTCGGTCACCACGACCCCCGCGCCCTGCTCCATGAGCAGGGCGGTCACGGCCCGGCCGATCCCGCCGACAGCGCCGGTGACCACCGCCACCTGGCCGCCGGGCCGGCCGGCCCTCACGTCGCTCCCCCGCTATGAGGCAGCCAGGCGAGCGCGGCCGCGTAACCGCGGGCGTGCGTCAGTGAGATGCCCGGCGCGGCAGTGCCCGGTGCCAGGGACGTGCGGGAGAGGGTCTCGCCGAGGTGGAGGGCGGGTGCGGTCCCCGGGTGCCGCCGCACCTCCATGTCCTGCCAGGGTGGCTCGCACCGCCACCCCAGGACTTCCGCACCGGCCTCTTTGGCCAGCTTCCGGGCGGACAGGTGTTCCTCGGCCCGCAGGAGGCCGCGTGCGTAGGCGAGTTCCGCGTCGGTGAGCCAGGTGCCCCAGCGGGGGTCGCCGGCCGGCGGCGTCTGCTGGGGAGTGGCGAGGTGCAGGACCAAGGGGGCGTGGCGCCTCACGGCGTCCTCCCCGGCTCGGCCTCCCACGGGCTCAGTACGAGTGAGGCGTACGTGCCACCCCAGTTGGCCGCGGTGAGCAGACAGGAGCGAGCGGCGGCATGGTCGGTTCGCTCCGTTTCGGTGCGCGGTCGCAGGTATCCCTCGATCCCGGCGAGCGGCTCCGTGAGTCCCGCGACGGGCGGGCTCCACCCGGTGCGCAGTGTCTCGGTGGCGCAGACCGCCGACATCAGGGAAGTGGTGCTGTGCACATGGCCGACGTATCCGGTGAGGTTGCTCAGCCCCACCGCGCCGGGCTGCCACACCTGGGCGACCGCGCGGGTCTCGGCCCGGTCGAGCACGGCGGTTCCGCGCGCGTCGCCGTAGACGGTGCCGATGTCGGCCGGGGTCATTCCCGCGTCGTCCAGCGCGCGGGTGAAGCTCTCCGCCCAGGCCCGGCCGGAGGGGTCGTTGCCCGCGATGCGGTAGCCGTCCGAGGTGGTCGCGTGTCCCCGTACCTCGGCCAGTACCGTGGCGCCGCGGGCCAGGGCGTGCTCCAGGGACTCCACGACCAGGGCGGTGCTGCCGGCTCCGAGGACGGTCCCGCTGGGGGTGCTGCTGTAGGGGCGGCAGGTGTCCGACGAGAGCAGGCCGAGCCGGTCGAAGCCGTAGTGCACCAGTGGGGTCAGCTCGTCCGCGCTCACGGCGAGCATCGCGTCGGCCTCGCCGCGCCGGATCAGGTCCGCGGCGTAACCCAGCCCGCTCAGACCGGACACGCAGCCGGTGGCGAGGGTGGAGAGCGGGCCCCGGATCCGGAGTGCCAGACAGGCGTGTCCGGCCGCCGCGTTCATCACGGAGTTGGGGAACAGGCGGGGGTTGACCCGGTGCGGGCCGTCCGTGCCGATGGTCTTGCTGAGCTGTTCCACCGTCTCCACGGGCCCGTTGAACGTACCGAAGACCATGCCGACGCGTTCGGCGTCGGACCTCCCGATCCGCAGGCCCGCGTCGTCCAGGGCCAGTCGGCAGGCGGCGAGGGTCAGCAGGCCGATCTGGTCGAGCCGCCGGGCGTACGCGCGGTCGACGTGGCGGCGGCAGTCGGCGATGTCGATCTCGGCGGCCTGTCCGCTGCGGGAGAGCGCGAGGTCGGACAGGCGGGCCGGGCCGATGCCGGACCGTCCCTCCCTGAGCGCGGCGAGGAAGGCCTCCCGTCCGCTGCCGACCGAGGAGACGGGTCCGGCGCCCGTGATGACGACACGCCGGTCCGGCCGGGGCGTGGGCGGGGCCGGGTGGCGTCCCAGGACGAGGGAGCAGTTGTTGCCGCCGAACGCGAAGGAGTTGGAGACGACGACGTCCAGCTCCTTCTCACGCGCGTGGTTGGCGACGATGTCGCGGGGCGCGTCGAAGCCCTCCTCGACGTTCACCGTGGGCGGCAGCACGCCGTCCCGCAGCGCCAGGACGCATGCCGCCGCCTCCAGGGCGCCGGCCGCGCCGAGCATGTGGCCGACCTGCGACTTGGTGCTGCTCACCGGTGCCGGTGAGATGCCTTCGAACAGGGAGGTGACGGCCTTCGTCTCGGCGCTGTCGTTGGTCGGCGTGCCCGTGCCGTGCCCGTTGACGTAGTCGACGTCGGCGGCGGTCAGCTGTGCCTGGGCGAGGCCCCTTCGCATGGCACGGACCGCTCCGTTGCCCGCCGGGTCCGGCGCGGTGGCGTGGTAGGCGTCGCTGGTGAGGGCGTAGCCCAGGAGGTGGGCGAGGATCGAGGCGCCGCGCCGCCGGGCGGACGACTCCGATTCCAGCACCAGGATCGCCGCGCCCTCACCGATGTTGAGGCCGGTGCTGCGGGAGTAGGGGGCGCAGGGGGCCGGATCGAGGGCGTTGAGGCTGTCGAACCCGGCGAGCGAGAGGATGTCCAGGACATCGACGCCGCCGGCGATCATGATGTCGGCCCGGCCGTCCCGGATGGCGTCCGCCGCGAACCCGATCGAGTTGGAACCGGCCGCGCAGGCGTTGGAGATCACCACCTTGGGCCCCTTGAGCTGGAAGGCGATGCTCAGGGCGTCCGCGGACGTGTAGAGGGGGTAGTGGAACAGCCGGTCGCGGCGTGGCGCCCCCGGCCCGTCGCGCAGCAGGTCCCAGTGGAACTCCTCACCGCGTTCCAGGCCGCCGACCGAGGTGCCCACGGCGACGCCCATGCGGTAGGCGTCGTGTTCCGTCAGGCTCAGCCCGGCTCCCTCGATGGCCTCTTCGGCGGCGTTGAGGGCCAGCGTCGTCGCACGGTCGAGCCGGCCGCGCAGCCGCTGCCCGGTCGCGGGCACCGACGGCACCTCGCCGGAGTACTGGCAGCTCAGTGTCGATACGTCGATACGTTCGGTCTTGTCGATGCCGCTGCGTCCTTCGCGGATGCCCCGCCACACCTGTTGGACGCCGTTGCCCAGCGCGCAGCTGAGGCCTATGCCGGTGATGGCGACGCCCTCTTGAAAGCCCTTGGTGGAACTCATGTCTTCTCCTTACAGCCGGGGTGCGGCGGCGCACTTTGTGCGCACGCCGCCGCACTTTGTGCCACGCGGGATGTCAATCCAGCGGTACGTCGAGGCTGGTGGCGGTCAGGAACGGGGCGGACACCGTCCGGATCGCCGTACCGGTCCCGGCGAGCTGGAAGTCCTGGCCGGAGGCGGCCACCGCGGCGTCCACGCGGCCGGTGCCGATGATCCGGCCGAGCTTGGGCGAGCGGACGGCGTGGGTGACGACGCCCACCTCGGCGTCCCGCACCGCGATGGCGGTGCCCTGCTCCGGGCTGGCGGTCAGTGACTCGTCCGCGATCCAGCACACCGGGGAGCGGAGCGCGCCCTCACGCTCGGCGGTCGGGCCCGCCGCCTCCCGGCCGGGGTCGACCATCCACTGGAGGCCCAGGTCGAAGGGGGTGACCTCGTGGCCCGCGCTCTCGTGTTCCAGGCTGGCGAACCGGACCTCCATGCGGCACACGTCGAGTGCGTCCTTGCCGCATTCGACGGCGCCGTCGGCCAGCAGCTCGGCCCGCAGACGCGCCCCCTCGGCGGCGGGGGCGTAGAACTTGTACCCGTACTCGCCGGTCACCCCGGTCCGTGAGATGGCAAGCCCCTGGCCTTCGCCCCACTCGGCGGTGGCGAAGCTGCGGTAGGCCATGGACGCGACGGGGAACGGCAGGTACCGCTGTGCGGTCTTGAAGGAGGCGGGGCCCTCCAGCGCGAGGACGGTGTACTCCGCGCTGACGTCCTGGACGGTCACGTCCTCGTGGGCCAGCGCGGCGTCGATCAGGTGGGCGGTCGCCTCCGCGGCCTGGGACGGCCAGATCTCCACCAGGTAGTGCGCGGCGTGGCAGTGGATGAGCACCTCGGCGATGACGGTGCCGTTCTCGCGCAGCAGGAGGGCCGCGGTGCTCTGTCCCTCCAGGAGGAAGTCGACGCCGCGGGTGGCGGCCCGGCCGAGGTACTCGGCGGCGGCGGGGCCCGAGACCCGCACCAGGCCCATGCCTGCGTAGTCGATGAGTCCGCACGCCTCGCGCAGCGCCGTGTACTCCTCGGTCGTGTGGGTGTAGCTGGTCTTCATGGGGCACTCCTTGGGCAGACGAGAGGAAAAAGAGGGGGGTGGGTCAGGCGCGGCCTACTACGCGTCCTCGCGCTCGGTGACGGCGAGCCGTACGGTCATCACCTGTTCGCGGCCGACCGAGGCCTGTCCGGTCACCGAGATGAGTCCGCCGATGCGGGGGCCGCTCTGGGCCCGGAAGACCACCTGGTCGCCGGGGAGCACCGGTTTGAGGAACTTCGCCTGGCGGATCTCCGCGAGGTAGCCGACGCGGTCCGCCACGTCCCCGACGATCTCGCCGGTCGTACGCAGCGCGCCGGCGCTGCCGTAGATCACCGCTGCGAGCTGGGCGACACATTCGACGAGCAGCACGCCGGGGTAGAGCATGCGGCCGGGGAAGTGCCCTGCCAGTACGGCGTCGGACGCCGTGACGTTCTTGATCGCCTCGGCGCTCACGCCGGGGTTGAGCGCGGTGACCCGGTCGAGGAGGAAGAACGGGTGGCGGTGCGGGAGCAGACGGGCGATGTCGTCGGCGCTCAGCACGGCCGTCCGCGGGGGTGACTGGTGGTGCGTCATGTCCGGGCCGCCTCGATGTGGTCCACGAGCCGGTTGAGTGAGAGCAGGCTGTGCGTGTCGTCGTCGGTGATCGTGACGCCGTAGGTGTCCTCGACGGCCATCGCCAGTTCCAGGGTGTCGATGGAGTCCAGTTCCAGGCCGCGGCCGAAGAGCGGCTGGTCGTCGCCGATCGTCGTGGGGTCGACGTCCAGTGAGAGCCGTTCCACCAGAAGGCACTTGACGCCTTCGGCCAGTTCCTGGCGCGCTCCGGCGCGGTGGGTGGCCTCTTCGAGGGTCATCGTCATGAGGGGCTCCTTGCTTGGGATGGGTGGGGTCGGGGGATGCTCGGGCGGTTCAGCTGATGAGTCCGCCGTCGACGACGAGGGAAGTGCCGGTGATGTACGACGCGTCGTCGCCGAGCAGGAAGCGCACGGCCGAGCCGACTTCCTCGGTCCGGCCGATGCGGCCGAGCGGGACGCGCTTGAGGTTCTCCGCCAGTTGTGCGGGCGGCATCTTCTGGGTCATGGCGGTGTCGACGAAGCCGGGGACGACGGCGTTGACGCGGACGCCGTAGCCGCCGAGTTCCTTGGCGAGGGCTTTGACCATGGCCAGTACGCCCGCTTTGGCCGCCGCGTAGTTGGCCTGGCCGGCGGGCGGGTTGAAGGCGCTGGTGGACCCGATGGTGACGATGGAGCCCCGGCGTCGCGCGGCCATCATCCGGCCGGCCGCGCGCATGCACAGGAACGCTCCGGTGAGGTTGGTGTCGATCACCTCTTGCCACTTGGCGTCGCCCATCATCACGGCGTAGCCGTCCCGGGTGATGCCGGCGTTGTGCACCAGCGCGTCGATGCCGCCGTACTCGGCGCGGATGTGGCGGAACATGCGCTCCACGTCCGCGGATTGGGAGATGTCGCCCTGCACCAGCGCGGCGTCCGGCTGGATCTGCCGCACGGTCCGCAGGGCCTCCTCGGCCTGTTCGGGGTTCCGGCGGTGGTTGAGCAGGACGGTGGCTCCCGCGCGGGCCAGGTCGGTGGCGACCGCGAGCCCGATGCCCTTGGTGGCCCCGGTGACCAGCGCGATGCGCCCGTTGAGATCGCTCACGTGCTTTTCCTTGCCTTCGAGGTGAGGTGGTCCTGTGCGGTGGGCGGCCCCGCGGGCGAGGCCGGTACCGCCGTGGGCGGGGGTGTGGCGCCGAGCGCTTCGAGGACGCTCAGATGCCGGGCCTCGCGGGCCATCTCCCGCCCCAGTCCGGACAGCACCCGCCCGGGCCCGGCCTCGACGAAGGTGCGTACGCCGAGCCCCAGGAGCGTGTGCACCGCTTCCTGCCAGCGCACCGGGCGCAGGATCTGCGCGAACAGCACCTCGCGGTACTCCTCGATGTCGCTCACCAGGTGTCCGGTCGCGCTGGACACCAGGGGGACGCGGGGCGGGGCCAGGCGTGCCTCGGCGAGCTTGCCCATCAGTTCCAGTGGTGCTCCGGCCATCAGGGGCGAGTGGTAGGCGCCGCCGACGGGCAGGCGGCGGGCGCGCAGCGCCCCGGCGTCGCGGGCGGCGTCGACCACGCGCTGGACCGCGGTGACGGTGCCGGACACCACGGTCTGCCGGGGCGAGTTGAGGTTGGCGACGACGGCGAAGCCGGTGTCGTCGCAGGCCTCCTGGCACAGGCGGCGCACGGTGTCCGGTGGCAGTCCGACGATCGCGGCCATGGTGCCGGCGGTCTGCCGGGCGGCCGTGCTCATGGCCCGTCCGCGGCAGGAGACCAGCAGGAGCGCGGTGTCCGGGTCGAGGCTGCCGCAGGCGGTGAGCGCGGTGTACTCGCCGAGGCTGTGCCCGGCGACGGCCGAGGGGGCCAGGCCCTTGTCGCGCAGCCGGTGCAGCGCCGCGAGGGACCAGACGAACACCAGGACCTGGGCGTACTCCGGGTCGGCGAGGGTGTCCGCATCGGCCTCGGTCATGAGGGAGCCGACGGGAAGGCCCGTGACGTCCTCGGCCCGGGCGACGAGATCGCGGGCGGCGGGGCCGAAGCGCGCCAACTCCCGCCCCATGCCGGGGAACTGGCTGCCCTGGCCGGGGAAGACGAAGGCCGTGGGGCCGTTCATCGGGGGCCTGCCGGGGTCCCGGTGGGAGCGGCCACGACCCAGGCCACGGCCATGTCGTCCGCGAGTTCACGGGTGCCGCCGGTCAGCGTGACGCCGTGCCGGGCGGCCCAGCGGGCGAGTTCACCGCGGAGGTGTACTGGCCGGCCGCCGCCGTCCTGTTCCGGTGGCCCGGTGCCGACCTCGATATCGGCGTAGGCGGAGCCGGGCGGCAGTCCTCCCAGGGCCTTCACCACGCTCTCCTTGATGCCGAAGGTGTGCCCCAGGATCCGTGCCGGGGTCAGTTCGCCATCCGCCGCGCACATGGCCGCCGCGCGTTCCGAGGCGCTGAAGGCGCGTCGCAGCACAGCTCTCCTGGTGCGGGCCACGGCCAGGTCCCAGCGGCGCAGGTCCACCAGGTCGACCCCGGCCGAGTGCACCGCCGCCGGCACCGAGCAGCGGAGGTATTCCGTAATGTCCATCGACCAACACCGCCGATTCGCTGACGATCCGAGAATTGCGAAATGAAGTGCGCCAAACACGAAGAAATAATTCGCGCCGAATGCGAGTGGGCCCAAGTCGCCCTGCTCCTTCGTTCACCGGAACGCTAGGCGCGTCGAGAAATCCATGTCAACCGAAGACCCGTTTCGGCCAGGATTTCTGTAAGTTCCGAGAAAGATGCCGGGGCATCCGAGGCGCGGTGAAAGATGCGCGTCAGGAATGATTGACGGGCCTTTACGGCGTTCCTATGGTCGAGCCGTATAAATGCCTCCGGGCAGCACTCGTAGAACCTTTCACGAGAAACGAGCCGCCATGCCGCGTTGGGTTGAATCCGTACAGAATCTCGAAGGCTGGAATCACGTCGACACCACGACGCGCGTCCGGTGGGGCGAGTGTGACGTGCAAGGACATGCGTATTACGCAAGTTTCGTGCCGTGGTTCGATCTGGGCCGTGAGGCCTTCGCACTGGCCGTCGGCGTCGACTTCTGGAACTACCAGATCACCACGACGAACTTCCGCGCCCGCTATCACGAGCCGGCCAAGTACCTGGACGATCTGACCATCAGGACGTGGGCCATCACACCCCGCAGGCACCTGGAGTGCCACTACGAGATCTACCGGACGAACGGCAGCAGGCTCCTCGCGGAAGCCCACTCCGTGCACTCTCTCGTCAACCCGCGAAGTGGCCGCCTCATGCGTGCCACCGATGAACTCCACGACAAGTTCGAGGAGTTCATGGCACGCCGTCGGGCCGAAGCCGCAGCAGCCCACCACTGACACGCGTGCACGCTCTCCCCGCGCTCCCTGGAGGAACATCCATGAACCCCCTGCATTCCGCGGCCGTCGAGGAGCTTCGCGCCGCGCTCCTCGGCGAAGTGATCACCCCTGCCGACTCCCCGTACGACGCGGCGCGCGCCGTTTTCAACGCCATGATCGACCGCCGTCCCGCGGTGATCGCGCGCTGCCGCGGCGCGGCCGATGTCATCGCCGCGATCGCCTTCGCCCGGGAGCAGCGGCTCCCCATCGCCGTACGCGGTGGCGGACACAGCATCGCCGGGCACGGCACCTGTGACGACGGCATCGTCATCGACCTGTCGCTCATGCGGGGCGTCCACGTCGACCCGGAGCGGGGCACGGCACGCGTACAGGCGGGGGCGACGCTGGCCGATGTCGACCGGGAGACCCAGGTGCACGGCCTGGCCGTGCCGTCGGGGCAGGTCTCCGAGACCGGCATCGCGGGCCTCACCCTCAACGGCGGCATGGGCATGCTGCAACGCAAGTACGGGCTGACCTGCGACAACCTGCTGTCCGCGGAGATGGTCACCCTGGACGGCGAGGTGGTGACCGCGAGCGCCGAACAGAACCCGGAGCTGTTCTGGGCGCTGCGCGGCGGAGGCGGGAACTTCGGCGTCGTCACCTCCTTCGAGTACCGGGCGCATCCCGTCGGGCCGATGATGCTGGCCGGCATGGTGGCCTACCCGGTGGAGCAGGCCGTCGAGGTCCTGCGCTTCCTCCGGGACACCATCAGCTCGACGCCCGACGAACTGAGCACCGACGTCGTCTTCCTGCGCGTTCCCGCCCTGGGGTTCTTCCCCGAGGAGCACCGGGGGCGGCCCGTCGTCGGCTTCTTCCTGCGCTACTCGGGGCCCCTCGACGACGGCTGGGACGTGATCCGGCCGATCCGGGAGTTCGGCACCCCGCTGATCGACGTCGTCGAGCCGATGCCGCTGGTGACCGTGCAGTCCATGCTGGACCCGGCCAATCCACGCGGCCATCAGCAGTACTGGACCAGCGAGTTCCTGCCCCGCTTCGGCAGCGCGGAGATCGAGACGGTGGCCCGCATCGGCAGCGATCTCCCGTCGCCGGAGACGGTCATGCAGGTCATCCCCTTCGATGCTCAGCCCACCCGGATCGAACCGGACGCCACGGCGTTCTCCCACCGCGAGGAGAGCTGGCTGATCCACATCGTCGGGCAGTGGCACGACCCCGCCGAGAACGACCGGTGCCGGGCCTGGGTGAAGGAGTCGGGAGCCGCGCTGCGTGCCTTCGGGTCGGGCGCGTCCTACCTCAACCTGCTCAGCGAGGAGCCCGGGACCGACCGGGTGACGGGGTTCTGGGACGACGCGCGGCTGCGGCGGCTGGCACGCGTCAAGGCGCAGTACGACCCGGAGAACCTGCTGCGCTTCAACCACAACATCCCGCCCGCGCCCGCGGAGGCCGGGCAGTGAGCGCGCACCAGCGGGCCGGGCGCGGCGGGCCCCGCCCCCGTGTCGCGATCGTCGGCGCCGGCTTCGGCGGTATCGGTCTCGCCATCGCGCTGAAGCGGGCAGGACACCACGACTTCGTGATCGTGGAGCGGGCCGCGGACATCGGCGGGGTCTGGCGCGACAACACCTATCCCGGCGCGGCCTGCGACATCCCCTCGCACCTGTACTGCTACTCCTTCGAACCCCGCCGCGACTGGGGTCGCCGGTACGCCTCCCAGGCGGAGATCCTGCGCTATCTGCACGACTGCGCGGACAAGTACGGACTGCGCTCGCACCTGCGGGTGAACACCGAGGTCGAGTCGGCCGAGTTCGACGAGGGTTCCGCGCTGTGGCGGCTGCGCACCGGTGCGGGGGAGACCATCGAGGCCGAGGTACTGGTGCCGGCCTGTGGGCAGTTGAGCAATCCGCGGATACCGCGGATACCGGGCGCGGACCGGTTCACCGGGCACACGGTCCACTCCGCACGGTGGTCCCACGACCACGACCTGACGGGCCGATGGGTGGCCGTGATCGGCACCGGGTCGAGCGCCTTGCAGATCGTCCCGGAGATCGCGCCGCTGACCGGGCACCTGACCGTCTTCCAGCGCTCGGCGCCGTATGTGGTCCCCAAATGGGACCGGGTCTACCGGCCGCCCTCCCGGTGGTCCCGCCGGCTGCCGCCCCTGCCCCAGAAGCTGGCCAGGCTCGGCTGGTGGCTCTTCAACGAGGCCCTGGTCTCCGGGCTGACCCGCCGGTGGCCGACCGCCCGGCTGACCGAGCGCGGCTCGCAGATGCAGCTGCGCACGCAGCTCGACGACCCCGAACTGCGCGAGAAGCTGACGCCACGCAGCGAGCTGGGCTGCAAGCGGGTGGGCATCTCCAGCACGTACTACCCGGCCCTGAACCGTCCCGACGTCAGCCTCGTCACCGAGCCGATCACCGAGATAACCGACAGCGCGGTGCGTACCGCGGACGGCGTCCGGCATCCGGTCGACACGATCATCTACGCGACCGGCTTCGCGGCCACCGAGTTCCTGGCCTCCCTGCGGGTGCGCGGTCGCGGCGGGCGGGAGCTGTCCGAGGTGTGGCGCGATGGCGCACGGGCCTACCTGGGCATGGCCGTCCCGGGCTTCCCGAACATGTTCATGATCTACGGCCCCAACACCAACATCGGCGCCGGCTCGGCCATCTACATGATCGAGAGTCAGATCCGGTACATCACCGCCGCGGTACGCGAACTCACCCGGGGCAGGACGCGCTTCCTGGAGGTGCGCGCCGAGGTCGCCGAAGCCTTCGACCAGGACGTACAGCGGCGGTTGCGGCGGTCGGTCTGGTCGACGTGCACGAGCTGGTACCGCCACAGCAGTGGGCGGGTCACCAACAACTGGCCGGGCCAGACCGCGGACTACCGCCGCCGCACGGCCCGCCTCAACCGAGCCGACTACCGGCCCGTGCCCCCGCGGACCGCCCCGGGCGCCCGCCCCTGAACCGAAGGAGCACCATGCCTCTCCACATGGACTCTGAGCGTGTACTGCACGCTCTGGACGAGCAGGGCTTCCCGGCGTTCGAGCAGGTGAGCGTGGGGGTCATCCGCGAACTCCTGGACGGGCTCGTACAGGTGCAAGGCCCGCCCGCACCGATGGCACAGGTCACGGACACCTCGGTCCCCGGCCCCGGCGGGCCGCTCCCCGTCCGCGTCTACCGGCCCGGTCCGCCCGACGGGCCCCGGCCTCTCGTGGTGTTCTTCCACGGCGGCGGCTGGGTCGCGGGGAGCGTCGACCTGGTCGACCGCCCGCTGCGCGGACTCGCCGCCGCCACGGGAGCGGTCGTCGCCTCGGTCGGCTACCGGCGGGCGCCCGAGACCCGCTTCCCGGGGCCCGTGCTCGACGCCTACGCGGCCGTCGACGCGCTCGCCCCGCGGGCCGCCGAGTTCGGGGCGGACCCGGACCGCCTCGTGGTGGCCGGGGAGAGCGCGGGCGCCAACCTCGCCACCGCGGCCTGCCGGATGGCCGTCGAACGCGGCGGCCCGGACATCGGCCTCCAGCTGCTGATCTGCCCGATCACCGCGCCCGCACGCGATTCGCCGTTCCCCTCCTACCAGGAGTTCGCGCGCGGCTACGTCAACACCCGGGCCGCGATGGAGCACTTCTGGGACCTCTACCTGGCCCGCCCGGAGGACGCCACCCACCCCTGGGCGGCGCCCCTGCTCGCCGACGACCTGTCACGCCAGCCGCCGGCGCTGATCCTCACCGCCGAGTACGACCCGCTGCGGGACGAGGGAGAGGCGTACGGCCGACGGCTGCGGGCCGCCGGAGTGCCGACGACCGTCAGCCGCTACGCCGGAATGCTCCACATCTTCTTCCTCCTCCCCCGACTAGCCGCCTTCCAGGAAGCGGTGGACGAGGTCGGCCGGGCGCTGCGAGCCCGGTGGTAGCCACCCAGCAGCACGAAGGAGACGCCATGCACCACCACCGTCAGATCTACCTCGACGGCGCCTGGAGACCCTCGCGGGGCACCGACGTCATCGAGGTCGTCAACCCGACGACCGAGCAGGTGATGTGCACCGTCCCGCAGGGCACGTCCGCCGATGTCGACGCGGCCGTCGACGCGGCCCGACGCGCCTTCCCGGGATGGTGGGACACCCCGGCCGCCCGCCGCGCGGAGTACCTCGGGCGCGTCGCCGACCGGCTGGAAGAGCGAGCGGCCGAGCTGGCCGTGCTCACCGCTCGGGACGTGGGGGCGCCGCTGGCGTTCGCCCGGGCCGCGCATGTCGCCCTGCCCGTCCTGTCGTTCCGGCACGCGGCCGATGTCGCATCCGCGTACGCGTACGAACGTCAGGGGGGCGGCTCACTGATCGTGCGCGAACCCTACGGCGTCGTAGGAGCGATCACCCCGTGGAACTACCCGCTGCACCAGATCGCCGCGAAGGTCGCCTACGCCCTGGCCGCGGGCAACACCGTCGTCCTCAAGCCCAGTGAGGTGGCACCGCTCGGCGCCTGGGCGCTCGCGGAGATCTTCGACAAGGTCGGCCTGCCACCCGGCGTGTTCAACATGGTCAGCGGCACCGGGCCGGTGGTGGGCGAAGCCCTGGCCGCGCACCCGGGCGTCGATCTGGTGTCCTTCACCGGGTCGACGGCGGTGGGTAGACGGGTCAGCCGACTGGCCGCGAAGACGGTCAAGCGCGTCACGCTGGAGCTGGGCGGCAAGAGCCCCGCGGTGCTGCTCCCCGACGCCGACCCGGTCGAGGCGGTGCCGCGGGTCGTGGTCAACGCGTTCCTCAACTCCGGCCAGACGTGCAGCGCGCTGACCCGGCTCGTGGTGCCCCGCTCACGGCTCGGCGAGGTCGAACAGGCGGCACGGCAGGCGGCCGAGGCCATGACGTGCGGCGATCCGCTGGCCGAGGGGACCCACCTCGGCCCGCTGGTGTCCGCCACTCAGCGGGAGCGGGTCCGCGCGCACATCACCGGAGCCCTCGCCGAGGGCGCCCGCCTCGTCACCGGCGGGGCCTCGCCGCCGGACGGCCTGCCCCAGGGCTACTTCGTCCGCCCCACGGTGCTCTCCGAGGTCACCCCGCGGATGGCGGTGCACCGCGACGAGGTCTTCGGTCCGGTGCTCGCCATCGAGCCCTACGACAGTGTGGCCGAGGCCGTACGGCTGGCGAACGACAGCGACTACGGACTGGCCGCCGCGGTCTGGTCACCGGACCGCGACAGGGCCCTCGCGGTGGCCAGGCTCCTGCGCGCCGGTCAAGTCGGGGTCAACAGCGCCGACTTGAACCCCCGGGCACCGTTCGGCGGCTACAAGCAGTCCGGGAACGGCCGCGAGCACGGTGTCCTCGGCCTGGAGGAATTCCTGGAGATCAAGTCCGTGCAGGCCTGAGAGGCCACCGGAATCCACCCCCTGAAGAGCGGCGATCCACTCCGCAAGTCACCTCGAAAGGAAGTACAGCCATGTTCCGTACCATGCTCACGTCCAAGATCCACCGCGCCACGGTCACCCAGGCCGATCTGCACTACGTCGGCTCGCTCACCCTGTGCGCCGACCTGATGGACGCCGCCGGACTGCTGCCCGGCGAGAAGGTGGACATCGTCGACATCAACAACGGCAACCGCCTCTCGACGTACATCATCGAGGGCCCCCGGGGCACCGGCGTGGTCGGCATCAACGGCGCCGCGGCCCGTCTCATCAACGTCGGCGACCTGGTCATCATCATCGGCTACGGCGTCGTCGCGGATGCTGAGGCGCAGAAGGTCGAGCCCAAGGTCGTCTTCGTGGACGGCGCCAACAGGATCACTTCGATGGGCTCGGACCCGGCCGAGCCGACGGCCGACGGGCAGACCGTCCGCGGCGATCACATCTTCACCGACTGACCTCTTCCCCCCGTACGCAAGGAGCAGCGGTATGTGTGGAATCACCGGCTGGGTGTCGTTCGACCGCGATCTCACCCGGGAGGAGGGTGCACTCGAAGCCATGACGGAATCCATGACCGCCCGCGGTCCCGACGGCTTCGGCACCTGGTACTCCCGGCACGCGGCCCTCGGCCACCGGCGTCTGGCGATCATCGACCTGGAGGGCGGCGCGCAGCCGGTGACCGCCCGGACCCTCGACGGCGTCGTGGCCCTGACGTACAGCGGCGAGGTGTACAACTTCGCCGAGTTGCGCGCCGAACTGCGCCGCCGGGGCCATCCGTTCCGCACCGCCTGCGACACCGAGGTCGTGCTGCGGGCCTACCTGGAGTGGGGGACCGCGCTCACCGAGCGCCTGGTCGGCATGTACGCCTTCGCCGTCTGGGACGGCCGGTCCGAGCAACTGCTCCTGGTCCGGGACCGGTTGGGCATCAAGCCGCTGTACTACTACCCCACACCCGACGGGGTGCTCTTCGGCTCCGAACCCAAGGCCGTCCTGGCCAACCCGGCGGTGCCACGGACCGTGGACCTGGACGGCATACGGGAGATCGTGCTCGGCGTGAAGACGCCGGGCGCCGCGGTGTGGCAGGGCATGCGCGAACTGCCGCCGGGCCATGTGGTCACGGTCAGCCGCTTGGGCGTCCGCGAGCAGGAGTACTGGAGGTTGCGGGCCCTGCCGCACACCGATGACCTGGCCACGACCTCCGGGCGGCTGCGGGAGCTGCTCCACGACTCCGTACGGGAACAGCTGGTCGCCGACGTCCCCCGCTGTCTGCTGGTGTCCGGCGGGCTGGACTCCAGCACCCTCGCCGGGCTCGCGTCCGAGGGACGGGCCGCGCCGCTGCGGTCGTTCTCGGTGGACTTCGCCGGGCACAGTGAGCACTTCGTACCGGACGAGTACAACATCAGCCCGGACGCACCCTACGTACGCGCCGTCGTCGACCATCTGGGCACCGATCACACCGATCTGGTGCTGGACCCCGCGGCGCTGGCCGACCCGGAGGTCCGCCGGGCCTGCGTGAGCGCCCGGGATCTGCCGGTGGGCCGCGGCGACCTCGACCACTCCCTGTACCTGCTCTTCCGGGCGATCCGGGAACACTCCACGGTCGCCCTCTCCGGGGAGGGGGCCGACGAGATGTTCGGCGGCTACTGGTGGTTCCACGACCGCGCGGTCAGCGAGGCCGCCGGTTTCCCCTGGCTCACCGCCGCTCTCGGCACGGCCCGGCAGGAACGCCCGTACACACCGCCGGATCTCCGCGCGGTCCTGGACATACCGGAGTTCGCCGCGCAGCGGTACCGCGACGCGCTCGCCGAGACCCCCGTCCTGGACGGGGAGAGCGCCGAGCAGCGACGCGCCCGCCAGCTCCTGTATCTGCACATGACCCGCAGCCTCGGTGGGATGCTCGACCGCAAGGACCGGCTGAGCATGGCGGTGGGGCTGGAGGTCCGGGTGCCCTTCTGCGACCACCGGGTCGCCGAGTACGCCTTCAACATCCCCTGGTCGATGCAGGTCTTCGACGGCCGTGAGAAGAGCGTGTTGCGGGCGGCCGCCCGGGAGGTGGTCCCGGACGTGGTGCTGGGGCGCACCAAGAGCCCCTATCCGATGACGCAGGACCGCCGGTACGTCTCCGCCCTCCAGGAGCAGGTGCGCGGCGTCCTCGCCCTCGCCGACCACGACGTCTTCACCCTCGTCGACAGGCCCACGGCGCTTCGCGCGGCCGAGGCGGATCCGACCCGGGTGCCGCATCCGGGGCGCCATCGCATGCTGCTGGAGAAGGTGCTCGATCTGTACGTCTGGCTGGACCACCACCGCCCCAAGCTGATCGTGGGCTGAGTGCCGGCGACGGTATCGGCCGCCACACCGCGAGATGCCCGGCAGGAGATCTGCCGGGCATCTCGCGGTGTGGGGAGCCCTCAGTCGTAGAGAGCCTCGAATCGCTCCCGGTGCAGCGCGTACACCACCGGGCGGGCCACCTTCAGGGAAATGGTCAACTCCCCTGTGTCCACCGACAGATCGCGGTCGAGCACCGTGAACGCCTTGGCCCGGTAGTACTCCTGGAGGCGGGAGTTGGCGCGTGCGACCACCCCGTCGAGTTCGCGCAGCAGCTCCGGGCGGCGGACCAGGGCGCCCAGGTCGGTCGGCAGCCCCCGTTCGGCGGCCCACGCCGACGCGTGCCGCTCGTCGAGCGTGAGCAGCGCCACGAGATGGGGCCGGCTCTCGCCGTAGAGCACGGCGTGGGAGATCAGGGGGCTGGCCCGCAGCTGCCTCTCCAGCGGATGGGGGGTGACGGCCATGCCGTGGGACAGCTGGATCACCTCCTTCTTGCGCCCCAGCAGACGCAGCCGGCCGTCCTCGTCGATCTCACCGAGGTCGCCGGTGTGCAGCCAGCCGTCGTGGACGGCACCGAACCGGCCCTCGTCGTAGCCCCAGTAGCCGCGGAAGACGTTGCCGCCCCGCACCAGCACCTCACCGTCCGGCGCGATGTCCACCTCGACTCCCGGCAGGGGCCTGCCGACCGTGCCCAGTCGGTAGTCATCGGGAGAGTTGGAGGTGACGGCCGCGGCGGTCTCGGTCATTCCGTAGCACTCCACGACCGGGACACCGCAGCCGAGGAAGAAGGCCAGCAGGTCCTGGGACACCGCGGCGCCGGATACGGTCACCCGTCGCACCCTGCCACCGAAGTGAGCGCGCACTTCTGCGAACACACCCGCGTCGGCCTCCTCGAACCAGCGGCTCAGCTCGGCGGGCAGACTCTCGCCCCTGGCGTGCCGCTCCCGGACCTGTAGGCCGAGCCGGGCCTGTTCCACGAGCCGGTGCCGCTCCCCCTCCGGCCGGGATCCGAGAACCGCGCTGTAGATCCTTTCCAGTACGAGCGGCACCAGGGGAAGAAGCTTCGGAGCGGTCTCCCGTATCTCCCGGAGCATGCGCTCCGGCGGGCCGCCGCTGAAGTAGGCCAGGGTGTAGCCGGACCACCAGGTGAGCAGCTGCATCAGCAGGGCGATGGTGTGCGGCCCGGTCACGACGTAGAGGGTGCCGTTGCTCAGGTCCGGCGGGGCGTCGGCGGGCTTGGGTGGCGGGGCGGGGTGCGCCCGCAGGACACTGACGTAATTGCCGTGCGAGAGGGCGCAGCCCTTCTTCGGCCCTGTGGTGCCGGAGGTGTAGATGATGACCAGCAGGTCGTCGGGCCGTACCGCGTCCTGACGTCGGCGCAAGGCGGCGCTCGGTATCTGTTCGCGGCCCAGCGCGCGCAGCTCCGCCAGCGTCATGATGCCGTCGGCCCCCTCCGGGGCGTCGATCAGCACGATGTGGCGCAGAGCGGGCAGCCGGGACCGGGCAGCCTTCACCTTCGCCCATTGGTCCGCGTCCTCACAGATGAGCACCGTGGCACCTGAGTCGTTCATGACATGTGTGATCTCCTCCGGCACCGTGGTGGGCAGGAGCGAGACCAGGACAAGACCGGAGGCCGCCGCGCCGAGGAGGGTGAACGTCCACTCGGGACGCAGCGCGCTCTGGATCGCCACCCGGTCGCCGGGGCGCAGGCCCAGCGCCATCAGCCCGCGGGCGATCTCCTCGCTCTCCCGCCGGGCGTCGGCGTACGACCGGGTGCGCCACGCCCCCTCGGAGTCCCGCCACCGTACGGCCGGGGCTGTCGGCAGGCGTTCGGCCCCGCGTCGCGCCAGGCCGGCGAGGGTCTGCCGGCCGTCCGTGCAGGTATGTGAGGCGGTCATGTCCGTGCCGGTCATGTCTGTGCTGGCCCGATCTGTGCTGGTCACGAGGCCTCCCGGTCCTGTTGGGCGTCGAGCAGATAGCCCTGACTCCATACGGTTTTGATCACCAGGCCCAGCGGCAGGAGGCGGCGGCGTGCCCGCAGTACGCGCACGTCCAGGGCGTTGCGCTGCGCGGGAGCACTGTGCGGCCACATATGCGCGATCAGGTCGTCCCGGCTCACTACCGATCGGTAGGAGTCCAGGAGCAGTCTCACCAGGGCCGCCTCACCGGCGGCGAGCGGAAGGCTCTGGCCCGCGAACCGAAGGACGCCGTGCTGGTCGATCTTCGGCTTCCGGCAGGCGGACCTGGCGCACAGGGCGGCCCAGCGCGCTCGCAGGTCCACCTCGTCCACCGGCGTGCGGGTCCAGTCCTCCAGCGGGTCGACGCAGACGGGGGGCCGGGTGCCCGCCGCGACCAGCAGCAGTCGGGGGACGCCCCGCGCTCGGTGCGCCTCGATTTCGTCGGCCTGCGCGGGCCAGCGCAGCACGGACATGGGGCGGTCGGTCCGGTGTCCGCGGGCGCCGGTCGGCATCGTCGTCGGCGCACCTCGGGCGGCCGAGCGTTGAGGGGGCGCCACGGTGACGGGAACGGCGAGTTGAGGGGGCACAGTCGTCTCCCTGTTGATGTGCGGGTACGAAGGACGGCCGTAAGAAAAGGGAACCGCGGGCGCCCGCGGTTCTCCAGCGATCCGGCTGTGCCTCGGATGTGCCTCTCCCCCCGCCCGGAGCAACCCTGCGGCCCGCACACCTACTGACTATGCTGGAAATGTCCGGATTGACGGTAAGCGGATGTTTCCCTCACATCCCCCACGGGCCTCGCAACCCCCGGCATCGAGATCCGCATGCATATGACCTATCGCTCCATCCGCCACCCCCTCGCGCTGCTGCGCGGACGGGACGAGCTGTCCCACGCCGCCTATGCCAAGCTCATCGCCGACACCCACGCCGAACTGGGCTTCGGAACCATGGCGGCGCGGCGGGAGAAGGTCGCGCGCTGGGAGTCCGGGAAGATCACTCCCGAGCTGAGCGCGCAGTACGCGATGGCACACGTGCACGGTGTCCCGCGCACCGACGTGGTGCGCCTCGGCTGGCCGGAGTGGCTGTACGTGGCTACCGGACACGCCTCACTGCTCCAGCAGCCGTGGAGCTGCGACGAGGCACTCGTGGCCCTGGAGGGCATCGCACGCTCGTCGCCCGAGCCCGACGGCCGGGACGACGCCATCCCCGCCTGCGAGCAGAGCATCAGGAGCCTCACCACAGCGTGGTTGAACGCCGCCGCCCCGCTCGATCTGCCGGACCGCCGTGGTCTACGGCTCTCCGCGTCGGCCGTCTCCTCCTTGGAGCTGCGCCGACTGGAGGGCCGCAAGCTCTTCGACGCCCTGGGCTCCACCGGCACCCGCATCCTCGCCGATTCCTGGCTCCTGCTGCTGTGCGACCTGACGCGCAACGCCTCCTACGACCGGGCCACCGGAGCACGCCTGCTGGCCCTGACGGCCGATGCCGCCTGCTACAGCGGCCGGCTCGCTTTCGACCTGGGTGACCAAAGGCGGGCCCAGTCCGCGGTGATGGCCGCGTTGCGCGCCGCGTCCGCCGCGCAGGACAACCGGCTGGGCGCCTGGGCCCTGACGCAGTTCGCCATGCAGCGCCTGCACTACGGCGAGGTCCAGACCGCCCTCACGCTGCTCGACGCCGCCCAACACGCCTGCCGGCGCTCGCGGTACAGCCCCCGGCTGGCATCCCTGATCCACGTGCTGCGCGGCCGCGCGTACGCGGAGCAGGGTGAACACCGCGCCAGCGCGCGCGAGATGGACATCGCCCGCACCCTGCACAGCCCCGCGCTGCACGACGACGACCCCGACTGTCTGGAGTGGTTCACGGGCGAGGCGATCCAGTTCCATGCCGGCGCCGCCCACTTCAGCCTGAACGAGATGGGCCCGACGGTGGACCACCTTCTCCCCCTCCTCGACGCGGACCCGGCAGGCGGCTCCCCCGTGGAAGGCCAGAACGCGGCCCTGTGCAATGGCTTCCTCGCCCGGGCGCAGCTCGCTTGCGGAGACACCGACCAGGCACTGGAACGGGCGCTGCGCACCGCCGAGTTCCTCTTCCACTCCTCCTCGGTCGCCGTGGCGAAGCAGTGGCAGCTGCTGCGGGCCGAGCTTGCGGAGCGGTCCGGCACACCGGCCGTACGCGCCCTCCTGGAGGAGCCGCTTCCGGCTTGAGGCTCAGTTGCCGGACTGAGTGCTGCCCAGGCGGCAGTAGCCGTGCGCGCTGCCCATGATCCGGGCGGTCTGCTTCGGGGTGGTGCCGAGTTCCTTCATCGTCCTCTTCGCCTGATCGGCGAGTGCCTGGCCCTCGGCGGCGCAGAAGGCGTTGCCGTGGGCGAGGAGTTTCTCGTCGCTGATGTGGTCCATGTCCGGGTAGTGGTCCCGGATGGTCTTGAGGAAGAACGCGGGCGTAGCGCCGGTCAGTCCGCGCGGCTCGGCGTCGCCCTCGGAGGGGTCGGCCGGGGGGCTCTTGGGGGAGGACGGGGCCGTCGACGCCGCCCGGGCCGGGGCTCCGGAGCGGTTGTCGCCGGAGTCGTCGCACGCCGAGATGCCAAGAGCGGCCGTGGCCAGGCAGAGGGCGAGGACGGGCAGGCGCTTGTACATGTTTCTCCTGGTCGAGGGGGAAGTGGATCTCATTCTCCCCCGGGGCCGGGCGGCGGATCACAGCAGGTGGTGGGTGGCGGTCGCAGCAGGTGGTGACTGGCGGGAATTTCGGCGCGGGGGGACTCGGTTGGACGGGCCATGGTCAGCATCAGTCACGAATCACCCCACGAAACCCGCGCACGGCTGCGCGGCGTGCTCGCGGACGCCGACTTCGAGGTCCTGCCGGGCAGTTGGGCCTACCACGAATACCCGGCGGGGCCGGTACCTCAGCCGTCCGCCGAGGTTCTGGCTCTGGTGCGGGACGCGCAGAGCTGGTCGGTTCTCGAACCGGCGCGGGGCGGGGAGGCGGAGGTCTTCGGCGTCTTCGCCTTCCACTTCCCGTCGGCATCCGACAACAGTGGTTTCGTCGGCTGGCTGGCCGGGGAGCTGAAGGAGCGCCTCGGCACCGGGGTGGCCGTGCTCTGTGGATACAACTCCGCGCGGGGCGGCATCTACGACTACTGGCTCGTGCCCGCTCAGCTGCTGGGCGAGGCGCAGGCGCATGTGCGGAGTCTGGCGGCGGGGACGGACGGTGGCGGCCCGTCGTAAGGGAGCGCTCACGTCGCTGTCGGGCTCATCCGCCACAGCTGATCGGTGTGGGCCGTGCGGTCCCACTGCTCCGCCTGGGCCGCCTCCTCCGTGCTCTGGCCGCGCACGCCGAGGTACTTTCCGCTCCTCAGGTTGGCCAGCGTGAAGGTTCCGTCCCCCGCCGGGCTCATCGCCCAGGTGTGGAACTTGTAGCCGTCGCACGAGAACTGGTTCGCGTGGGCGCCGTTGTCCAGACTGCCGTTGCTGATGGCCAGGCACTTACCGCTGTTGCCGTTGACCACCGCCACGTTGCCCTCGCCCAGCTCGACGACCTGCCACCGCTCGTCGGTGCCCGCGGTGCAGGTCCGCTGGATCGCCCTGGCGCCGTCCAGACGGCTCTGGTTGAGGATCCCGAGGCACTTTCCACTGTTGCCGTTCACGAGCGTGGTCTCCCACTGCCGGGGAGGCTGTCGCTGGAAGAACATCGCGCCGGCCTGCTGCTTGCAGTCCCACTGCCGCAGCGCCGCCCCGTCCGCCGTGGAGGACTCCGTGACCTCCAGGCATTTGGGGGTCGTGGACGTCATGGTCTGGAATCCGACACCGTCACCGACCGGGACGATCCGGAAACTCACCGCGGGGCGGCTGTCACAGGCCCCCAGGCGGATGGCGGCGCCGTTGTCCGGGCTGGAGTTCGCCACCTCCACGCAGGTTCCGCTGCCGGCGCTGACGATGTTGACCGCGTCGCTCGCCGCCCCGGAGGACTGGAGGTACCACCGTGCCCCCGGCTTGCCGAAGCAGCGGCCCTGGCGCACCGGCTGGCCGACTTCCGAGGCGGGGACCTCCACGCATAAGCCGCTGGGCGCGGAGACGATGTTCACGATCTGCCTGGCGGAAGTGGACGCGGCGGCATCGGCGGCGAAGGCGTACGGGGAGGACGCGGGCCCCCAGCCCAGCGCGGCGCACAGGACCATCACGAAGGCCAGCAGCGCACCGGATCGTCCGCCACGCCGTACGACGGCCGACAGGCGTAACCCCCTGGAAGAGTCGCAGGACTCGTTGAAAGACGCGTTCATGATGAACTTCCTCCCGGACGGCACCAGGGGCGCCATGGTTCCCAGGAATGCTGACGTAGCACTGACGCCCGCGGCCGAGCGGGCCGCATATTCCGTGCCGTGCGGTCGCGCGGACGTGCACACTCGCTCCATGGCGGACATACGGGCATTCCGGGACGCGGTCGGTGGCTGGGCGAGCGGCGGTCCCGGCGGGCCGGCGGGCGAGCTGGCCGTGGAGCTGGGGGTGCGGACGGCGGTCCTGCTCGAAGGGCCGAGTGACCACGCGGCCGTCGAGGCACTCGCCGCCCGGCACGGCCGGGACCTCGCCGCCGAGGGAGTGTGCGTCGTACCGATGGGCGGGGCGATGAGCATCGGCCGCTACGCACACCTCCTCGGACCGCCCGGCCTCGGCCTGCGCCTGGCGGGGCTGTGCGACGAGAACGAACAGAGCTTCTACCACCGCGGTCTGGAGCGGGCGCGGGCACCCCGCCGGGACTTCTTCGTGTGCGCGGCGGACCTGGAGGACGAACTCATCCGCGCGCTGGGCACGGCAAGGGTCGAGGACATCGTCGCGGCCGAGGGCGACCTCCGCGCCTGGCAGACCTTCCTTCGCCAGCCCGCGCACGACGGTCGGCCCAGGCACCAGCAGTTGCGGCGCTTCCTCGGCACGAAGAAGGGCCGCAAGATCCGCTACGGCCGTCTCCTCGTCGACGCCCTCTCCCCCGGCCGGGTCCCGGCCCCGCTCGACGATCTCCTGGCGAGCCTGTGAGGCACGGGTCACCGATCAGGTCGGCCGGACGGGATGTCGAGGATCAGGTTGGCGGCGCGCGTCATGACCTGGGCGCGGGTGCCGCCCTGGTGGTCGGCGGCGAGGAAGTGGTTGCCGATGGCCGCGCAGAACGCGAGCAGGCTGCGGGCCTCGACCTCTTCGGGGTCGGAGCAGAAGGTGCTGATCGCGTCGCGTGCCAGCTGCATACGGCTGTTGTCCACGCGGCGCAGGCGTTCGGCGACGGCCGCGTCGCGGCGGGCCCAGTCGCGGACGGCCAGGTCGATGGGAAGCAGGCGGTCACCGGAGAAGGTGAGCCGCCCGGCCAGCCGGACCTGCTCGCGCGGGTCGCCGCCCTCCCGCTCGACGCGGGCCAGGACGTCGTCGACGCACTCCCGCTCCCAGGTGTCCAGCATGGCCTCCAGCAGCGCTCCGCGGTTGGCGAAGTAGCCGTAGAACCCGCCCTTGGTCACCCCGAGCGCCTTGGCCAGGGCCTCGACCCGCACGGCCTCCACGCCGCCCTCGGCCAGCGCGCGCAGCCCCTCCTCGATCCACTTCTCCCGCGGCGTGCGCAGCGCGCCCATGGGTGAGCCACCCCACCTTCCCACTTGTTGTACGAAGCCGTATAACGGCTCTACTCTCGCCTTGTACGTCAGCGTATAACTCGCGGAGTACGAGGGGGAGTTCAGATGATCAAATGGGCCGGCTGGCTGATCGTGCTGTTCGGCACTCTGCACACCATCGGCGCCCTGACCGTGGAGGAGGCGGCGACCCACGCGGACGCGTGGTTCAGCGGGGCGCTGCGGGATGACGACCTCTCGGCGATGAGCCCGGCCAACAGCGCGTACTGGCTGAGCCTGGGCAGCTTCGGTGTGCCGCTCGTCATGGTCGGCCTCACCGTGCTGTGGCTGGATCGCCGGGGCATCACACCGCCGTCGTTCATCGCGTGGATCCTGGGGCTCTGGACCGTGATCGACGCCGTGGTCCTCACGCTCACGCCCTGGCCCGTCCTGCTGCTGGCGGCCGTCCTGTTGCTGGTCGGGGCAGGCCGCGCGAGCCGCCACGAGGTGAGCTGAGCGCCGCATCCGGCCCCCGCCGCGCGAGGCGGGGGCCGGAACTCCCGCGAGTGCGCCCCGGGCACTCACGCCGTTGGCCGGTTCTGGATCGTGCGGCGCGGCGGACCTCCGTAGGCTCGGCAGGACAAGGTTCGCCTGGCTCACGAGTAGCCCCTGGGGGTTGGTGTGCTGTACGCAGTCGCCTTTGAGCGGATCGGCGTCGTGGTGAGCGACCTCTACTTCCTCAACCCGAGTCCGCTGCACGGACAGGAGAGTCCCGAGCGCGGGGTCCGGCTGGAGCTACGAGTGTTCGAAAGTGGCGAGCTGCCCGGTTCCCTCTACTCGGCTCGCCCCATCACCATCGGGCGCCCTCTGTGGCGGGTAGACCTCCTCCAGGACGCGGACGCCGCCCCGAACACCTTCGACCGCACGCACCACCACCCCGGCATCGTCGACTGGGAACCCGGCCCGCGGACCTTCGTCGAGGAGCTGTCCGACGACCCGCTGACGTGGCTGAGCGACAGGCTCACCGACATCTCCAGCCTGTTGGACGAGGCCGGCATCGCCGCGGACGAGATCTCGGCGGCGGACGCGGACGGCCTCCGCACAGCGGCCCCTGAGATCGTGGGCACCGTCGGCCGGATGCTGGAGCGGGTCTGGGCCGGGGAACTGGGCCGGCCGACGAGCGATGTTGACGCGGGAGCGGTGACCAGCATGCGGGCCGGTTGGCTCTAGCGCGGGCAACTCACTCCCATAAAGCGTTCACTCGATCGTGAGTTTCCCCTGGCATGTGCCCGGCGTGGGCCCATGATGTGCGGGCCCGCCTGAAGCGGGCGCCGGGTGTACGTGCTCTGGTGGGAGAAATGTCATGACGCGAGAAGCGAGCCTGATCGGCGGTCTCGGTGAGCGGGCCGTGCTGTTGGCCGTGGGCCTGGCCGATCTGGGGGTGAGCACGCTGGGCACCGCCCTGGGGACGGCGCAAGGGCTGCTGCGCCGCTCGGACACCTCCGAGCTGGCGGCGCAGGCCGAGCACGACCTGCTGGCGCGCGGGCGCCTGGTGCGGGACCGGTTCGCGACCGTGCCCCCGGCCCACCTGGAGACCCTGGCCCGGCACGCGCTGGCTCGACGGGCCGCCGATGACCTCTGACCTGTGGGAACCCGCACGGTTCAAGGACCGCGTCGATGTGATCCTGCGTCAGTTCGTAGGCCAGGAGGCCGCGCTGTTCGCGGACATCGACCCCCTGCTCGGTCCGGTGACCGACCAGCTGGAGGCGGCGGTCGCGGACGGCAAGCGGCTGCGGGCGGCGTTCTGCTACTGGGGCTGGCGCGGAGCGGGCCAGCCCGACAGCGACGCTCTGGTGCGGGCGGCGGCCTCGATGGAGCTGGTGCATGCCGCCGCCGTCGTGCACGACGACCTCATCGACGACAGCCCGATGCGGCACGGCCGGCCCACCGCCCACGTCGCACTGCGCGGCACCGTCCTCGACCGCCCCCGCGCCTCGGCGTCCGCCAGGTCGCTGGCGATGCTGGTGGGCGATCTCCTGATGGGGCTCGCCGGGCAGTTGTTCGCCACCAGCGGTCTGCCCGCCGCCTATCTGGCCCGGGCCCGCCCCCTGTGGTCGGCCCTGACCCGGGAGCTGATCGCGGGTGAGTGCCTGGAGATCCTGCGCACCGGCACGGACCCGGACACCGCGGCCTCGTTGAAGGTGATCCGGTACAAGACCGCCAAGTACACCGTCGAGCAGCCCCTGTTGATCGGTGGCGCCCTGGCCGGCGCGGCCGGTCGGCTCCGCGAGGGCTACTCCGCGTACGGCCTGCCGCTGGGCGAGGCGTTCCAGCTGCGGGACGACCTGCTCGGCCTCTTCGGCGACCCGGAGCGCACCGGCAAGGCCAACGCCGACGACGTGCGCGGTCAGCGGCCCACGGCCCTGCTCGCCGAGACCTGGCGCCTCGCCGGCGCCGACGAACGGGACCGGTTGCGCGCCCTGCTGGGCCGGCCCGATCTGGACGCGGAGGGCCTGCGCACCGTACGCGACATGATGCGCGACCTGAGGACGCCCGACCGCATCGAGGACATGATCACCGTCCGGGTCCGGGAGGCGCTGGACGCGCTGCACACAGCGGACGTGTCGGCGCCCGCCGCCAGAGCCCTGACGGCGCTGGCTCATTCGGCGGCGGCCCGCCAGTCCTGACGCCCGCGCGAGCAGCGCGCGTCGACGCCCACCCGAAGTCAACCCGAGAACGAGGAACTCAGTCATGCTGCACACCGAGGCATCGATGACCGCCCTGCGCGAGCCCGGGGACGAACTCGCCGACGCCACCGTCGCCACGCTCTTCGAACGCGGTGAGGTGGGCAAGTTCAACACGCTGATGCGGTACGTCTCCACCGTCGGGGCTCCCCTGCCGGAAGGGCTGCCGGACGTCGCCCGGGAGTACCTCGCGGCCACGAGCTATCCACCGGCCTGGGTGGACTGGGGCGAGATGGAGAAGGCCCGGCTGTTCTTCATCGACAACAACGTGCACATCTCCACGGCCCTCTCCTTCGCCTCCATGCCCGCCTGCTATGTCGTGCCGGCCGTGGCGAAGCTGCTGTCGACGACCCACGGACTGGCGTACCCCTCCAGGCGGATGGCGGAGACGGGCCAGTTCACCGTCTATCTGATGCAGCCGGGGGCCTTCGAGGCGGGCAGCCGCTTCATCCCGGCCGCGCAGAAGGTCCGCCTGCTGCACGCCTCCATCCGCCACCACCTCAAGCGCGAGAACCGCTGGGACACCGAGACGCTCGGAACGCCGATCTGTCAGGAGGACCTGATCGGCGGGCAGATGTTCTTCTCGCTGCTCGTGCTGGACAGCCTGCACCGCCTGAACATCCACATGTCGACGGAGGGCGCGGAGGCCTACTACTACGCCTGGCGTGTGGTCGGGGCGATGCTCGGCATCGACCAGGACGCGGTCCCCAAGACGCTCGACGAGGCCCGCCAATTCCTCGACCTGTACATGATCCGGCACATGGGGCCCTCCGAGGAGGGCGCACACCTGACCCGGCAGCTCATCGACCTCTACGAGGAAGTCGTGCCCGGCACCTTCTTCGACCCGGTCGTCTCCGCCCTCATCCGCTACCTCATCGGCGACACCTGCGCCGACTGGCTGCGCGTACCCAGCACCGCGTGGGACACCGTCGTGAAGACCGTCCCCCACCTCCTCGGAGTGCTGGAGGCCATCGAGGACCGCTCGCCTCTCGGCGCCTGGGCGCTGGACCGCCTCGGCAGCCTCACCGCCGTCCTGGAGCTGTCCTCCCTCACCCGCGGACGCGTCATGCACTACGCCATCCCCGAAGAACTGAGGAAGGAGTACAACGTCTCCAACACCCCGCCCCGCTCCCGCCGGTGGATCCCGCCGACGTCCACCGTCGTCTAGTCGGTGCTGGAACGGATGGTGAAGACCTGATCCAGGCCGGCGACGGTGAGGATGCGCAAGGTGTTGGCGGGGACGTCGACCAGGGCCAGGTCGGCGCCGGTGGTGTGGGCGCGACGGCGGGCGGCGAGGAGGGCGGTGATGCCGCTCGAGTCGCAGAACTCCAGGCCGGACAGGTCGATGACCAGGCTCTGCCCCGCGCTCAGGGCCAGCGCTTCGACCTGTTCGCGCAAGGACGCGGCCTGCTGGTAGTCGAGGGCGCCTGCCACGTGCAGCACGGGTCCGGTCTCGGCGTCCCGGCGGATGATGTTCAGTGGGCTCATCGTGGTTGCTTCGTTGTCGAGTGGTCGGTCGCGGGGGCGGTCCCGCGGGCGGGGACTCCGAGGGCGAGCAGAGCGGTGTCGTCGTCGAGGCCCTCGCCGAAGCCCTCCAGCAGCTCGGTCAGCGAGGCGACCACCTCCCCCGCCGAGGAAGCGGCCGGGGAGGCGGAGGCAGGGTCGGCGAAGAAGGCGCGCAGCGCGTCATCGCCGAACATGCTCTCGCGGCTTCGCCCGGCGCGGGCCTCGGTGAGGCCGTCGGTGTAGAGCAGAATCGTATCGCCGGGACCGAGCGTGGTCTCCGCCGTGCTGAAGGAGGCGTCCGGCAGGGCGCCCACGAGCAGGCCGCCGGGTGTGGGGAGGTAGTCCGCGCGTCCTTCGCCGCGTACCACCAGTGCCGGAGGATGGCCACCGGAGGCGAGCCGGATGGTGGTGCGGCCCTCGCCCGGTTCGATGACGCCGAAGATGGCGGTGCAGTAGCGGGGGTCGCCGCCGGCGGTGTACCGGTCGTGCAGGACGGAGTTCAGCGTGGCCAGCGCCACGGCGGGTTCGGGGTCGTGGAGGGCGGCCGCCCGCAGGGTGTAGCGGGTCAGTGACGTGAGCGAGGCCGCCTGGGGCCCCTTGCCGGACACGTCTCCCAGGAAGAACGCCCAGCGGCCCTCGCCCAGGGGGAACAGGTCGTAGAAGTCGCCGCCCAGCAGGTCCGGGGACGCGGTGTGGTAGTAGACCGCTGTCTCCAGGCCCGGCACGACGGGCAGCGAGGAGGGGACGAGCGTCTGCTGGAGAGCGGCGAGCGCGTCGGCGAGCCGTTCGCGGTCGGCCTCGGCCTGGCGGCGTGCCTGCTCCGCCTCCGCGCGCGACCGTTCGGCCTCGGCACGGGCTCTTTCGGCCTCCGCGCGCGCCTGCTCGGCCTCTTCGCGGCGGCGCAGGAGTTCCTGTTCGTAGGCGCGCCGGTCGGAGGCGTCGAAGACGGTGGTGCGGATCAGCAGGGGTTCGCCCTGACCGCCGTACTTGATCACGGAGGAGACCAGCACCGGCAGCCGTCGGCCGTCGGCGGCCTTCATCTCCAGAGCGATGCCGCCCAGTTCGCCCCGCATGCGCAGCAGCGGCGCGAAGTGCGTCTCGTGGTACAGCTTCCCGCCGACGGTCAGGAGGTCCGCGAAGCGCGCCTCGCCCACGACGGCCTCGCGTTCCATGCCCAGCCAGTCCAGCAGCGTGGCGTTGATCTTGGCGATGGTGCCGTCCATCAGCGTCGACAAGTAGCCGCAGGGCGCCGACTCGTAGAGGTCCTCGGCGCTGTCCTCCAGCAGCGCCGTGAACGCGGCGTTCGTACCGGCCGCGCCGCCGGCTCCCGGCTCTCCGCCCGAGCGGCACATCACCGCGGGTCCTCCAGGGAGCCGAGGAAGTCGAGGATCGCCTCGACGGTGGCCTCCGGCGCGCTCAGCTGCGGGCAGTGACCGGTGGCGTCCAGCGTGACCAGCCGGGAGGAGGGAATCGCGTCGCGCACGTACGCGCCGACCTCGCGGGGGGCGATCACGTCCTCGGCGCACTCCAGTACGAGGGTCGGCACGGTCACGCTCCGCAGGTCCGCGCGGCTGTCGGACAGGAAGGTGGTCCGGGCGAAGACCCGGGCGATCTCGGGGTCGGTGGCGCAGAAGCTGTTGGTCAGCTCCTCCCCGAGCGCCGGTCGCTCCGGGTTGCCCATGATCACCGGAGCCATCGTGGCGGACCAGCCCAGGTAGTTCGACTCCAGTGAGCCCAGCAGTTCGTCGATGTCCTCCGCGGTGAAACCACCGCGGTACCCGTCCTCGTCGATGTAGCAGGGCGAGGGAGTCACCATCACCAGCGCCCCGATCCGCTCCGGCGCCGAACGCGCGGCCATCACCCCGACCATCGCGCTCACCGAGTGCCCGACGAACACCGCCCGCTCCAGATCCAGCTCCTCGCAGACCTCCACCACGTCCTCGGCGTAGCCGTGCAGGGAGGAGTACCGCTCCTCGCTCCAGGCCGACAGGTCCGAGCCCCCCGAGCCGACGTAGTCGAAGAGCACGACCCGGTACCGCTTCGCCAGCGCCGGCACCGCGAGCCGCCACATGTTCTGGTCGCATCCGAACCCGTGCGCCAGGACCACCGCCGGTGCGTCGGCGGGGCCGGTGACTGTCACGTTGTTCCTGCGGCGAATGTCCATACCAGTCATCCTCGCATCCGCCTTCCGCGCTGGCCTCAGCGGCCGCGGGCTGGGGCCGAGCCACACTCTCGGGGGCGATTTTCAGCCAACGTTAGTGCAGCGCTCAACAGTCGGCCAGGAGCGGTCTGGCTGGGTTCGACGGTGATCAATAACCTGATGCGCGTTGCCTGTACCGACCAAGGAGCCCTATGTCCGCCGTGCAGCAGGTCCCCGACATCCTCTCCCCCGAGTTCGCCAAGGACCCCTACCCGGCTTATCGGGCGATGCGGGAGAAGGCGCCGCTCTTCTGGCACGAGGCGACACAGAGCTGGATCGTCTCGCGGTACGAGGATGTCGAGCGGGTGTTCAAGGACAAGGGCTCGCAGTTCACCACCGACAACTACGACTGGCAGATCGAGCCCGTCCACGGCAAGACGATCCTCCAGCTCAGCGGTCGGGAGCACGCCGTGCGGCGCGCTCTGGTCGCGCCCGCCTTCCGCGGCAGCGATCTCCAGGAGAAGTTCCTGCCCGTCATCGAGCGCAACTCCCGCGAACTCATCGACACCTTCCGGCACACCGGCGCCGTGGACCTCGTCGAGGGCTACGCCACCCGCTTCCCCGTGAACGTGATCGCCGACATGCTGGGCCTCGACAAGGCCGACCACGCGCGCTTCCACGGCTGGTACACCACGGTGATCGCGTTCCTCGGCAACCTGGCGGGCGATCCGGAGGTCGCGGCGGCCGGCGAGCGGACCCGGGTCGAGTTCACCGAGTACATGATCCCGATCATCCAGGAGCGCCGCGAGCACCTCGGCGACGATCTGCTGTCCACCCTGTGCGCCGCCGAGGTCGACGGCGTACGCATGAGCGACGAGGACATCAAGGCCTTCTGTAGCCTGCTGCTCGCCGCCGGCGGTGAGACCACGGACAAGGCGATCGCCAGTATCTTCGCCAACCTCCTGACCCACCCGGATCAGCTCGAAGCCGTCCGGCAGGACCGCACGCTGATCGCCCGCGCGTTCGCCGAGACGCTGCGCCACACGCCGCCCGTCCACATGATCATGCGGCAGTCGGCGGCCGATGTGGAACTCAGCGGTGGCACGGTCCCCGCCGGGGCCACCGTGACCTGCCTGATCGGCTCCGCCAACCGCGACGAGCGGCGCTACCGCGACCCGAACCGCTTCGACATCTTCCGGGACGACCTCACCGCCACGACCGCGTTCTCCGCCGCCGCGGACCATCTCTCCTTCGCGCTCGGCCGCCACTTCTGCGTGGGCGCGCTGCTGGCCAAGGCCGAGGTGGAGATCGGTGTCGGTCAGCTCCTGGACGCCATGCCCGACATGCGGCTCGCCGAGGGCTTCGATCCGGTGGAGCAGGGGGTGTTCACCCGGGGGCCGCAGTCGCTGCCGGTGCGGTTCACCCCCGTCACCGCCTGACCCCGGGGCGGGGCGCCACCCGCACGGGCGGCGCCCCGCCCGGACTCAGTGCGTCACCGGCGTGAACCGCACCGGCAGCGACATCAGACCGCGCATCCAGATGGACGGGCGCCAGGCCAGCTCCTCGGGCTCCACCGCGAGGACGAGGTCGGGCAGGCGCTCCAGGAGCGTCTCGACCGCGGTCCGGGCGATGACATCGGCGAGCAGCGGCGCCGGGTAGGGGCAGCGGTGCTCGCCGTGGCTGAAGGAGAGGTGGGCGGAGTTCTCCGGGCCGACGTGCGCGTCGGGCCAGATCTGCGGGTCGGTGTTGGCCGCGGCGAGGCCGAGTACCAGGCAGTCGCCCGCCCGGATCTGCCGCCCGCCGAGCTGGGTGTCACGCACCGCCCAGCGTCCGATGAAATTCTGCGTGGGCGTGTCCAGCCACAGCACTTCGTTGAGCGCCTCGCCGACGCTCAGCCGCCCGCCGGACACGTTGAGGGCGAACCGCTCGTCGGTCAGCATCAGCCGCAGCGTGTTGCAGATCCAGTTGGCCGTCGGCTGCTGGGCCGCCGCGATGATGGAGATCAGATCCTGGACGATCTCCTCGTCGGTGAGGCCCGCGGGATGCAGCAGCATCCGCGAGGTGACGTCGGCGCCGGGCCGCTCCCGCTTCTCCTTGACCAGGAGCTGGATCCGCTCGCCGACACGCGTGTACGCCGCGACGGGGTCGTCCCCCTCCCCCGCGTCGAGGGAGATCCGCAGGTCCTCCACGAGCTGCTGCGTGTCGGTGCCCGTCTCGGGCATGCCGCACATCTGTACCGCGGCCCGCATGGGGAGTGCGTGGGCGTACGCGCTCATCAGTTCCGCCTGCCCGCTGCCGGCGAACGCCGCGATCAGCCGGTCGGCGATCCGGCCGCTGTCCCGGGCGAGTTCGAACTGGTCGACTCCCTCCAGCGCCTCCGTGATCACGCCGGCCCGCCGCCGGTGCTCCTCGCCCTCGGTGAACAGGACCGACGGCTGGTAGCCGACGAACGGCATCAGCGGCCAGTCGGCGGGGATGCGGTCCCACTGGTTCCAGCGGCGCGAGTCCCGGGCGAACAGTTCGTCGTGGCCGGTCACATAGCTGACCTCGGAGTAGCCGAGGACCAGCCACGCCGGCACGTCCCCGTCGAGCAGCACCGGCGCGACCGCGCCGTGCTCACGGCGCAGGCTGCGGTAGAGCTGCGCGGGCGTCTGCTGGTACTCCAGGCCACCCAGGCGTACGCCGCCCGCGTGAGCGGGGCACCCCGGGGGCGGGGCGCTCTGCTCGAAGGGGGATCCGGTCGGCTCGGTCACGGTGTCATCTCCTGGGCCATGGCCAGTTTGTAGAGGTGGTCCACGAGGGTGATCAGGACGTCCTTGCCCGACGATCTCACCCTCGCGTCACAGTCGATCAGCGGCACATGGCCGGGCAGTGCGAGGGCCTGGCGGATCTCCTCCAGGGAGTGCCGGGAGGTGTCGTCGTCGAACCTGTTCACCGCCACCACGAACGGTGTCCTGTGGTGTTCGAGACGGTCGATCGCGTACCAGGAGTCGTCCATCCGCCGGGTGTCGACCAGGACGACCGCGCCCAGCGTGCCGGCGAAGAGGCGGTCCCACAGGAACCAGAAGCGCTCCTGGCCCGGTGCGCCGAACAGATAGAGCACCACGCGTTCGTTGAGGCTGATCCGGCCGAAGTCGAACGCCACCGTCGTGGTGGTCTTGCCGGCGACCTCGGACGTCTCGTCGACACCGATCCCGGCCTGCGTCATCACCTCTTCGGTGTTCAGCGGGCGGATCTCGCTGACCGAGCGGACCAGCGTGGTCTTGCCTACCCCGAATCCGCCCACGACCACGATCTTCAGGCCGGTCTCGGCGGTGTCGGACAGAGGAGTACGGGCGGGCAGCTCAGAGGTTGCGGAGCCCATGGAGCACCTCCTTGAGAAGGGCGGATTCGGGGATCGAGGCGACCGCGTCGGCCGCGCGGGGGTGGCGGGCGGTGATCCGGCTCGTCGCGAGCAGGTCGCCCAGCAGAATCCGCACCACGGTGATCGGCAGTCTCAGCTCCGCGGCGATCTCCACCACGGCCGTGGGGTGGCGGCACAGGTCGAGGATCCGGGCGTGCTCCGACTGCATCCCCGCGGTGGGCTCGCACTCGCTCACCACCAGGGTGACCAGGTCGAACGAGTCGTCGTCGGCCCGGCTGCGGCCACCGGTGACCGTATAGAGCCGGTCCGGGTCACCCACGTCCACGGGCCCGCGCGGCGTCACGAGGAGGCGCTGCCTTCGCGCTCGGCGCGCGGCTCGGCGCGCAGGTGCTCCCCGATCTGCTCCACGAGCTCCGTCATCTGGTGGCCCACGACGCCCGGGTCGGCGTTCTCGTCCGCCACGACCGCCAGGTGCGCTCCCTGCCCCGCCTCGACGATGAAGAGGAGCCCGCCGTGGAACTCCGTCATGGAGTGCCGGACACCGCCGGTCCCGTCACCGAACTCCGCGGACGCGCCCTGGGCCAGGGCCTGGATGCCGGAACAGATCGCCGACAGCTGGTCGGCCTGGTCGAGCGTCAGATGCTCGCTCCAGCACAGCTTCAGGCCGTCCCGGGAGAGCACCAGGGCGTGCCGCGTGCCGGGGGTGCGCTGGAGAAGGCTCTGTAGGAGCCAGGTCAGGCTGTTGTCAGTGGTCTGCATGGTGGGTGGGGCGAGGTGCGCCGGGCGTGCCCGGTCACCGGCCCGTGCCTCCAATCTCACGATCTTGAGCGGGGGGAAGAGGGGGCGCCGGACCCGGGCGCCGTGCGGGGGCTGCGGTCTAGTAGGCCGGTGGCGGCCCGGAGTCCGCGGGGGAGCCGGGGGCGTCCGGGGCGTCGGGCGTGGCGGGGAATCCCGGGGCGTGGCCCCCGCGCCGGGCGCGGTGGAAGGCGCCGAAACGGGATCCGGCGTCACGGGCTGGCCGGCCCGCGTCACCGGGGAGGTTCCCGGCGTCCGGCGCGGCGGCGGCCTCGGACGACGCCTTGCGCTGGCGGCGCTCACGGTCCGCCTCGGCCATGGTGCGGCCCGGGGCGCGTACGGGCAGGCCGTTCGGCGTGGCCGCGGGGGCGGCCGCGGGCGGGGCCTGCGGCGGCGGGGAGGCGGGGTCCGCGGCGGTGGGCCGTGCGGGGGCCGCAGGTGCCGCCTGAGCCGGGAGTGCCTCGGGAGTTACAGGGAAAACGGGGGTCTCCTCGGCCGCCGGGGCGGGTGCCTGCGGGACGGTCGCTGCCGGGATCGGCGGGGGCGTCGGCGCGGCATCGCGGCGTACCGGCTGCTGCGGGGCGGGGTCGCGCTGCTGGGCGAGGAGCTGCGGCGGCAGGAGGACCACGACGCCCGTGCCGCCCCGGGAGGACGGGCGGAAGTTGACGCTCATGCCGTACTTGGCGGCGAGGCGGCCGACCACGGCGAGGCCGAGGCGGGTGCCCTGGAGCGAGGCGAGGTCCGTCATCCGTCCGGAGACGGACTCCTCGGCCCGGCGCATCGCCGCGTCGGCCATCCGCAGGCCGCTGTCCTCGATCGTCACGACGATGCCGGCGCTGCGTTCCTCCACATAGACGTGCACCTCGTCGATGGGCGGGGAGAAGTTCGCCGCGTTGTCCATGAGTTCGGCGAGCAGGTGCATGACGCTCTCCGCCGCGAACCCGGCGACGGCGACGGTCGTCGAGCAGTGCAGCCGCACCCGCTGGTAGGCGGAGATGCGGCCGACGGCGCCCCGCAGGATGCTCTCCATGACGATCGGCTTGTTCCACGCGCGGCTGGAGCGGCCGCCCATCAGCAGCGCAAGACGGTCGGTCATCAGCCCCAGTTGGGACGTGCTGTGATCCAGTCGCAGCAGGTCGCCGAAGACCTCCACGCCATGCCGCTCCTGCATGTCCCGCAGGTCGGCGAGCATGCTCACGGACTTGGCCTGGACGCGGCTCAGCGCCTTGGCCGAGGCGGCCTGCGCGGCGGCCGCGCGCCGCTCGCTGTGGGCCAGCTCCCGCACGAACGACTCCGCGGGCAGGCGCAGCAGGGGGTTCTGCGGCCACTGGAGGCCCGCGAGGACGGTGTCTGCGGAGGCTCCCTCGCGCAGCTGCTCGATCGCGGTGGGCAGCGTCACCTTCGTGAGGAGGTCGAACTCCTCGGTGGCCTGCGCCAGTTGTTCCTGCGCCCGGCCGCGCTGGGCCTCAAGGGCACCGGCGTGCCGAACCGATTCCTCTACGACGGAGGCGAACGTCTGGACGATCTGGCGTAGTTGGGCGTCCGAGGGAGGCGCCGTGTGCGCCAGGGCCTGTGCCGCGCCCGCGCCGTCGCGCAGCTGCTTCACGAGGATGGGGAGCGTGACGTTCACGAAATGCGCGGACTCGGCGCCCTGGCGGCCCAGCTGAGCCTTCAGGGTGTCGGCCTCGGCGCGGTCCGCCGCGGCGGACCGGCGTATTCGCTGACCGGCCGCGGAGCTGACGAGCAGACAGACGGCCAGGCACAGCCAGCCGACCGCGATCGAGGCCGCCGTCCAGCCCCGGGCGGCGTCCGGTGCCGTGGCAGCCGCGGCGGAACCGGCGCCGCCGGTGACCACCAGCACGCCGAGGGGCACGGCCCACGCGGGGCGCCCCGCCTTCGCTGTGCGGCGCGGGCTGGGAGGAGCAGGCACTGACATTCAGCGGTCCCTCGGTCCTTGAGTGCAGGAGAACAACGAGCCGATCGTTACGCCTCGGTCGCGGCCCGGAGGGGCACGCCAAGGGGACGACGATCTTCCGGGCCACATCGCGCCATGCTAGCCACCCGTTCGGGCGTAAACGTCAGCGAGGTGGATCAGGCGGCCTCGTGGAGAAGTTCGTCGCGATCTCGCCCCCTCGAACGCACGTCAGTGATAGAGGAGTTCGGCGATTTCGGCGTGCCCCCCATCGGCTTGCGTCTGCTCGGCCTCGGCACGCACCCACCGCGCCTCAGTGGGTACACGGAGTGGTGCACTGATCCGTTCGCCCTCGCCCCATAGGAGGAGTCATGCCCGGCATGATCACGAAGATCAAGGAGTTCGTCCGGAGCCCGCAGGGCCGGCGCACCGTCGAACAGGTGCGTCGCGCCTCCGCCGATCCGCGGCGGCGTGCCCAGGCTCAGCGGTTCCTGAGCGGGCTGCGCCGACGGTGACCACACAGCCCATGGGCCCGCCCGGGGCCGTGAAGGCCCCGGGCGGGCCCGGGTGTCGGACGGTGCGTCGGCTCAGAGCGCGTCAGACCGCGGCGGGGAAGCGGTCCCACACGCGGTGGCTGCCGAGGAGCTGCGCCACCTGCTCCAGGGCCTCCACGCCGCTGCCCGCGACCACCACACCGGGCGCCGTGTCGGTGATCCCGGCCGCTCGAAGCGCCGCGTCCGCTCCCGCCCAGCCGCCGAGCGCCTTGCCGTGGCGGTAGGCCTCGGCCGCCATCAGCATGACCCGCGGGTCGACGGAGGTGCCGGGGCTCGTCGGCTCACCGGCCTTGGCGTCCCGGGCTCCGTACGCGTCCGACCCCGGCGCCGGGGAACCGGCGAGCAGGAGCGCGTCGAACTCGACCGAGCGCGCGTTGGCGAACGTCCGCTGTACGGCGATGGGGTCCTTGCCCGCGTCCAGCAGACCGCCGGTGGGGGCGATGACGAGCGGGACCATGCCCGCGTCCAGCACCGCACGGCGTGCCGAGCGGATCCCGTCGAGGTCGGTCTCCCCGTCGGTGACGATGCCGACGATCCGGCCCTCCACCGGCCAGGTCTGCCCGAGCTGGGACAGGGCCGGGCTGGGCTCGGTGTCCGCGAGGGCCACGGTCGGCTCCGGGGCGGGCAGGCCGAGCCCGTCGGCGACCTGGCCGCAGAGCTGCGGGTCGATGTTGGCCAGGACCTGGAGCGCCCGCTCCTTGATGGCCTGCTCGTAGCACTTGCTCAGCTCGAAGGTGTAGGCGGCGATGATGTGCTCCCGCTCGACGGGCGTCATCGAGAGCCAGAACTGCCGGGGCTGGCTGAAGTGGTCGGAGAAGGACTCCGGGGCTTCGCGGACCTTCTTCGCGGCCGGCACGTCGACGGGGACCTCGACGTACGCGCCGTTGTCCGCCCCGGCGAGGAACGGACAGCCCCCGTCGAGCGAGTTGGGGCGGTACGGAGCGGTCCCGGCGTGGACGGCGGTCTGGTGCATGCCGTCACGCAGCATGTCGTTGACGGGCGCGTGGGTGCGGTTGATGGGGAGCTGCGCGAAGTTGGGGCCGCCGAGCCTGCTGATCTGCGTATCCAGGTAGGAGAAGAGGCGGCCGGTGAGCAGCGGGTCGTCGGTGATGTCGATGCCGGGGACGAGGTGGCCGGGGTGGAAGGCGACCTGCTCGGTCTCGGCGAAGTAGTTGGTCGGGTTGGCGTTCAGCGTGAGCAGCCCGATGGGCTGCACGGGCGCCAGCTCCTCGGGGACGATGTTCGTCGGGTCCAGCAGGTCGATGCCTTCGAAGGTCTGCTCGGCGTTGTCGGGGAAGACCTGGATGCCGAGTTCCCACTGCGGGAAGGCCCCCGCCTCGATGGCGTCGGCGAGGTCGCGGCGGTGGAAGTCGGGGTCCATGCCGTTGGTGATCTGTGCTTCCTCCCAGGTCAGGGAGTGCACGCCGAGCTTCGGCTTCCAGTGGAACTTGACGAGGGTGGTGGCGCCCTCGTGGTTGACGAGCCGGAAGGTGTGGACGCCGAAGCCCTCCATCATGCGGTAGGAGCGCGGGATCCCCCGGTCCGACATGTTCCACAGGGTGTGGTGGGTCGCCTCCGTGTGGAGGGTCACGAAGTCCCAGAAGGTGTCGTGTGCGCTCTGGGCCTGCGGGATCTCCCGGTCGGGGTGCGGCTTGCCCGCGTGGATGATGTCGGGGAACTTGATGGCGTCCTGGATGAAGAAGACCGGGATGTTGTTGCCGACGAGGTCGAAGGTGCCTTCCTCGGTGTAGAACTTCGTGGCGAAGCCCCGGGTGTCGCGCACGGTGTCCGATGAGCCTCGGGAGCCCAGCACCGTGGAGAAGCGTACGAAGACGGGTGTCTCGGTGTCCTTGGCCAGGAAGGCCGCCTTGGTGACCTTGGCGGCCGTTCCGTATCCCTTGAAGATGCCGTGGGCCGCCGCTCCGCGCGCGTGCACGACCCGCTCGGGAATGCGTTCGTGGTCGAAGTGCGTGATCTTCTCGCGCAGGTGGTGGTCCTGGAGCAGCACCGGCCCGCGGGCACCGGCCTTGAGCGAGTGGTCGCTGTCGTAGAGGCGGGCGCCCTGCGCCGTGGTGAGGTAGGCGCCGCTCTGGGCGCGGGCCGAAGCGGGGGCCCCCGTGGGCTTGCCCGTCGGGGACACCGCCTCGGGGGACTCCTGGTCCGGCTTGGCGGGCAGGGGCTCGTGCGGCTCGGTGGGCTCGGCGACCGACGGGGGCTGCGGGGCCGGCGCTCCGGGGATGTCGTTCCGCTTCTCATCGCTCATGGTGGCTCCAGTGGTGAGGGGGTGTCACAGCCATGGCCTCGTGAGGGCGGACCCAAACAAGGGCGTACGCCGTCCAGCCGTGCTTCTATGGCGCTCCGGGCGGCGGCACGAGGCCGGGCGCGAGAACCGCGCGTGCGTAGGGACCGCGCGTTCCAGGTGGACCTTCCACGCCTGCCGCCCCGTGTGCCCGAGGGCCACGGGGCGAAACGGAATACTCCGGCCGGTGCGAAGGCGGGGCGGTCGTCTGCCTTCGGCCGGTCAGGCGGCCAGGCCGGAGTCCTCCCGCGAGGTCACTCCCGCCAGCTGGGCCCGCGCCGAGGCGAGCGCCGCGTCCAGGGTCCGCGTGCCCGTGGAGACGCACAGGGTGTACGAGACGTCGTCCAGCTGCCGACGGACCTCGGCGGAGTCCTCCTTGGCCTGGAGCTGTCCGAGCGTCGTGTGGGTTTCGAGCAGGGCGCGCAGGAACGAGGGGTGGGGCCTGAGCACGTCGTGATCCTTCCGTCCGGGGCGAGGAATCCCTGTTGTACGGGGAATCGCCGTTTTGGCTGTCCCCTTGTGCCCCGTCGAACGATCGGTAATCACAAGATTCCGGAATGGGCTCACAAGGCGGCGGAGCGGCCCGAGTATCTCCGCGTCGCTCGGTCGCCGGAATTTCTCTGTGTTTTCGACGTCACTCTCAGGGCAACCGGTAGGAGCAGCGAACAGAACGGCACGCGGCAATTGCCCGTCGCACGACTCGCACCACAAGATTCCTTGGAGGCCCACACATGCTGAAGGCCATTGCAGACGTTCTCCGCTCCATCGGCGGAGCCATCGCCACGGTGGTCACGCTTCCGTTCCGCGCCGTCGCGCGGCTCTTCGGCGGGGCCTCCGACACCGCTCACGGTCACCACTGACGTCGTTGCCGCACGGGCCCCAGGAAGGGACCGACTTCGCGGCTGTCGCCCAGCACGCTTAAGGCGCATACTTGAAATAATTCAGAGGGTCGGAGGATCCAATGATCGCACTCGGAATCATCCTGCTCGTTATCGGCCTGGTGGCCGGTATCTCCATCCTGTGGACCATCGGAGTCATACTGGTCATCATCGGTGCGGCTCTGTGGGTCCTCGGCTCCGTCGGCCACGCTGTCGGTGGCCGACGGCACTATTGGTGACGGCCGCGGCTGAGTGACCGGTATCAGCGAGCTTGGTCCGCGGCGAGGTCGGCGCGGGCCAGTTCCAGGCACTCGCCCACGAACTCGGCGTAGGAGGCGAGCACTTCGGTGCCCGCCTCCACCATCGCGTCGAGGAGTGGGGGCCGGTCGGTCAGGGCGGTCTCCAGCATGCGTCGGTCCAGCGCGATGTGGCCGACGTCCACGACGACGTGTTCGTCGAGGAACGTGAACCGCGAGGCGTCGTCGCCCATGGTGCGCTTGCAGTTGATGACCAGGTCGACGGCGAATCCGGCCGAGAGCTGCTCCATCTCGTAGAGCGCGGCGACGGTGCACACCGGTTCCGTACCGCCGCTGAGGCGCTCGAAGAGCGCGTTGTAGCGCGCGGCGGAGGGCAGCGCCGGCGCGCTCGCGAGGATGTCCTCGGTGTCCAGGACGACGCCGCCCCTGGCGCCGAGCAGCGCGGCCGTGGAGCGGGCGTCGTCGACCATCAGCCGGTCGTGGCCCGTCTCGCCGCGGGCGTGCTTGATCAGTCCCTCCCCCACCGAGTCATGGCCGGCGTCCCGGGAACGGGCGCCGGCCCTCTCGATGACGCGCTGCATGTCGCGGGTGACGTGCACGCCGTGCAGGCAGTAGCGGTAGTGCCACTGGAGGAACAGCCGGGATTCGGTCTGCGGCGACCCCAGTTCTAGGACGGCGGGGTGTTCCGCGAACTCTTTCCTGGCTGCCTCGGCGCGTGCTTCGTACTGATCTAACACAGAGGGCATGTGCGGTCTCCTCCACGTGTCGGACGGGCCGGTTGGTACGGCCGTCCAGTGTGCGCGGAGCCTCTGACGCGTGGCTGACGCTCTCCGTCCCCGCTGACCGCCCCCTCGACGCTTCAGGAGATCGAGTCGGCCGCCTTGGCCGCGTCGGCAGTCCGCGAGGGCCTCGGCCTGTCGGTGGCGGGCGGGGTGCGGTAGGCGCGCAGCGAAGGGTTCGTCGCGGCCACCGCCGCGATCATAAGGACGGCTGACAGGCCGCCGGAGACCAGCGCGAAGGACGCCGAGGTGGCCGACGCCAGCAGACCACCGCGGAAGTTGCCCACCTCGGGGCCCGCGACCCCGATGACGTGCTCCACCGAGGAGACCCGGCCCCGGTACGCGTCCGGCGTCTCCCACTGGATCAAGGCGCTGCGGGTGACCACCGACACCGTGTCGGCGGCACCGGCCACCGCCAGGCAGGCGAGCGCCGTCCACACCTGCCCCGCCAGCCCGAACCCGGCCAGCGCCAGACCCCACGTGGCGGCCGCGATCAGCTGCACCTGCCCACCGCGGTGCCGCCGCGTCACGGCGCCGGACACCAGGCCGGCGCTGACGCCTCCGACCGCGACGGCCGAGAGGAACAGACCGAGGGTCTGCGGATCGCCGCCGAACCGGACCTCGTTGACCAGCGGGAAGAGCGCGATCGGCATGGCGAGCAGCGTCGCGGACAGGTCGGTGGCCATCGAGCCCCACAGGGTCGGGCGGCGCAGCACGACCCGCCAGCCGCCGCGCTCGGCCCGACGGCCGCCACCTCCCGCGCCGGGCCCCACGGGCTTCATGGCGGGGAGGCGGATCATCGCGAGCATCGAGATCGCGACGGCCACGGCCTGAGCGGCGTAGGCGGCGAAGAGGCCCCAGCGAGCGATGATCAGGCCGGCCAGCGCGGGACCGGCCAGCATCGCCGTCTGGAAGGAGAGGTTGGACAGTGCCAGACCGGCCGCCACCTGGTCGGACGGCAGCAGCCGGACGGGGAGGGTACGCCGGGCGGGGGCGCCGAGTGCGCCGCACGCCGTCCCTGTGGCGACCAGCGTGAGCAGCAGCACCACGTTCTGATGGCCCGCCAGGGCCTGGGCGCACAGCCCTGCCGCGACCAGCAGTTGACCCGCGGTGGTGGCGCGCACCACCGCGCGGCGGTCTGCGCGGTCGGCCAACGCGCCGCCGAGCAGCCCGAAGAGCACCATGGGCACGCCGGTGGCGAGCCCGATGGCGCCGGTGCCTACAGGGCTGCCGGTCAGCTCCCAGACGTGGGCCAGCACCGCCACAGTGGCTATCTGCCCGCCGAGTTGGGAAGCCGCGGAGCCCGCCCACAGGTCACGGAACGCCCGGTCGGCGCGGAGCGGGCGGGTGTCGAGGAACCAGCCGCGCACTCTCATCCCGGCGGCTCGACGAGGTGGTGGAGGATCCGCTGCCGCATCGAACGGTGGTCCAGCGCCCGCCGCAGCTCCTCCACGACGAGTGTCAGCGCGTACGGGATCTCCGCGTCCAGCTCGGCGACGGCCGCGTGGGTGGCGCGCCACTCGCTCTTGAGGAACGGGACCAGGGCCCGGCCGCGCTCGGTCAGGTCGATACGCCGGGTGCGGGCGTCGGGCCCCGGCTCCGAGGTGACCAGGCCCTCCTTGCGCAGGGCGGCGACCGTCTGGCTGATCGCGGAGTGCGAGCGGTTCAGGGATTCGGCCAGCTCGCGGATGGTCAGCGGTCCGGTGTGGGCGAGCCGGATCAGCGGATAGGCGAACCGCGGCCGGACTCCCTCGATACCGCGCTCGACATAGACCTGCTCGATCTCGGCGTCCATGGCGGCCAGCAGCTCGTGCAGCGGCCGCCACGGGTCGGGCTGTGCCGTGGGATCGAGCGGAGCCGTGGAGGTGAGCGGAGCCGTGTGGTCGACCTGTGCCGCGTGGTCCGAATTTGTCACAGCGCTAATATAACAGCGCTTGGATAATGTCTCTTCGGCCCGGCGGTGTCCGGGCGCCGGGCAGCGGATGAAATCATCGAGGAATGTCTGACCTGATCATTGCCGCCTGCGACGGAGCGGCCAAGAAGAACCCCGGGCCCGCCGCCTGGGCCTGGGTGGTCGCCGACGCCGAGGGGCACCCGCAGCGCTGGGAGGCCGGCCCGCTCGGCCACTCCACGAACAACGTGGCCGAACTGACCGCGCTGGCCGAGCTGTTGGAGGCCACTGATCCGGCGGTGCCCCTCGAAGTACGGATGGACAGTCAGTACGCGATGAACGCGGTCACCAAGTGGATCGCCTCCTGGAAGCGCAACGGCTGGCTGACCGCGGCGAAGAAGCCGGTCGCCAACAAGGACCTCGTCGTACGCATCGACGCACTGCTGCAAGGCCGCGCCGTGACGTTCCGGCACGTGGCCGCCCACCGCGTGGACGGCGATCACCTCAACGCGATCGCCGATGTCGCGGCCAGCGACGTCGCGACGAGCCAGCAGCCCGCCGGCACCGCCCACGGGGCGCGGGAGATCCCCGAACCGCGTGCGGACCGCGTGACCGCCTCCCCCGCGGGCCGCGCGCCCAAGAAGACCGCCGCCGCCCGCGCGAGGAAGGGGGCGTCGGGCGCCGTCATCAAGGCGAAGTTCCCTGGCCGCTGCCACTGCCAGAAGCCGTATGCCGCCGGGGAGAAGATCGCGAAGAACGCGCACGGCTGGGGCCACGTGGAGTGCCGGGACGCCGATGGCTGACCCCCAGACTGACACCGACGACTGACATCGACGACGCTCTCTGCAACGGTTCGGCAACCAGCTGTTCCCGGCCATGCGGAGGGCATTAAACCTGCCGGTTTCCGGGCAGGGGTACCTCTCGTACAGCTATTCCACAGGAGGACCGAAGGAGGGGAGGCTCATGCGGACGCAGCAGATCCGGCTCGATGACGGGCCGCCTGAGACGGCCACCTTCGACAAGGAGCCCCAAGCGGTCACCGACGCCCGGGACCTCACGCGCGGCTTCATCGCCGGGCTGACCCCGGCCGTCGGCGACCAGACCGCCGCGAGCATCGAACTCGTCGTCTCCGAGCTCATCACGAACGTCGTACGCCACGCCCGCGGCGCCCTGTGCTCGCTGCGTCTCCAGGCGCGGGCCGACGCCATCACCGTCATGGTCTCGGACGCGGACCCGCGAGCACCTCAGGAGCGCACGCCCGACCTCGTGGGGGGCACGGGCGGATTCGGCTGGCCCATGGTGCGGAACCTGGCGGAGGCCGTGAGCGTGACCCTCGGCGCGACCGGCAAGACCATCCGCGCGGAGCTGGCGAGGTAGGCCCTGGGGTTGGCCCCCGGAAGGATCGGGGGGCTGACCGCAGTGAGCCGGGACGTGGCCCACGCCTAGCGTGCGGTGCATGCGAACCAACATATTTTTACGGGCCGCTGTCGCCGCCACCGCGGTGCTGACCGTGGGGGCGGGCGCCTTGCCCGCGACGGCGAAACCCGCCGGGACGCCCGCCACGGCGGCCAAGCCGCTCGGGAAGTACTACGACCAGACCCTCGACTGGCACACCTGCACACTCGGTCCGGACGACACCACCGGACAGAAGCTCGACGCCGCGGGCGTCCAGTGCGCCGACGCCACCGTGCCCCTCGACTACTCCGACCCGGGCGGCAGGACCATCACCGTCGCCCTGTCCCGGCTGCGCGCCACGGACTCCGCGCACCGCGTCGGCCCGCTGCTGCTCAACAACGGCGGGCCGGGAGGACCGGGCCTCGACATGCCGCTCCTCGTCGGCGAGACCATGGGCAAGGTGGCCCGCAAGTACGACCTCATCGGCATGGACCCGCGGTTCGTAGGCCGCTCCACGCCGCTGGACTGCGGCTGGGACGTCGGGTCGGCGGTCTTCTCGGCCGGCTCCGACCGCGCCGGATTCAACCGGTCGGTGGCCCGGCAGCGCGAGCTGGCCGAGCGGTGCCGGCGCACGAACGGTGACGTGCTGCCGTACGTCACCACCCGCAACACCGCCCGCGACATGGACGTCATCAGGGGCGCCCTGGGCGCGAAGCGGATCTCCTACTTGGGCTTCTCCTACGGCAGTTACCTCGGCGCGGTCTACACCAAGATGTTCCCCGGCCGCACCGACCGCATGGTGCTCGACGGAGTCATCGACCCCGCCCGGTACAGCCAGACGCTCCTCGCGGACGCCACCGCTGCCAATGAGCGAGCCCTCCACGACTGGGCGGCCTGGGCCGCCGCCCGCGACGAGACCTACGGCCTCGGAAGCACCCCCGCCGCCGTGCGGGCCACCGTGGAACGCATCCAGGACGCCGCCGCCGACAAGCCGTTGCGGGTCGGGAGGTTCCGGGTGGACGAGCACTACCTGCCCGTCGTCTACTTCGCCGGCCTGGGCAGCGACCTCGACACGCAACGGGCTCAGCTCGCCTCCGTGACCCGCACGCTCGCACGCGCCGCCGACCGGGACCGCGTGGAGCCGGGGCCCTGGCTGGCGCAGATGCTGGAGAATTTCACGACCGCGGCGGGGTCGCACCAGGGCAGCGCGCAGACAGCCATCCTCTGCGGGGACGTCGCGACCCGGCGTGGGATCGAGAGTTACTGGCGTGACATCCAGGCCGCCCGCGACGGGGCTCCCTTCGCCAGTCCCCTGACGCACAACATCGCGGCCTGCGAGTTCTGGGACCGCCCCGTCGAGGCGCCGACCGTGGTCGACAACGACGTGCCCGCGCTGCTGGTCAACGCCACCGGTGCCACGCGTACCACCTACTCCGGAGCGCGGCAGGTGCGTGAGAAGTGGTCGCGGTCCCGGCTGATCACCGTGCCCGACGCCAACCAGCACGGCGTCTACGCCGACTACGGGAACGCCTGCGCGGACAAGGGGGTGAACGCCTACCTGGACACCGGCAAGCTGCCGGCACGCGATGTCACGTGCCGCGGGCGGTGAGACGCGTGAGCGGCCGCACCCTGTCCCACGAAGGCGCGGCCGCTCAGCTCACAGGTGGCGCCGCCCACTGACCATTCAGCGACGCCTGTCAGGTTGTCACCCCTGCACCCATCGCCTGCCCGCCGCCGAGGCGCTCACACCTGCCACGGGCGGCGGGTTTGGACAACTGCCAGTCAATTCGAGGTGGGCAGGAGCTGACGCCGTTCGCTCTGATGGCGGAATCGTGCGGTGTGTAGCCGGGGTGGACGCATCCTCACCCGCTCACGGCCGTTTGAGAGGGCATGAGCAACCAGAAGCGAGCCATCGCCGTCCTGACCCTCGCCGCAGCCGCCCTCGCCATGGGAGGCCCGGCCGAGGCCGCCGCGACCGCCGTCCACGAGGGACCGGCGAAGGACAAGAGCGTGGGCACGGCCCTCGGCGAGACGCTGGCGGACCCGGGCACCACCAGCAAGCACGTCATCAAGGGCACCAAGCAGGGCCTCGCCATCGCCAAGGCGGGGTTCGAGGCCACCCAGGGCAGCATGATGCCGAGGACCTGAACGCTGAGCGGCCACTGATCCCTGGCCCACCCCACCCGCCCACCGGACCGACCCACCCGACCGCCGGGCCCGCCGACCTGATGGCCGGCGGGCCCGCGCCGTCACTCCGGCGAACCCAGCAGATCGAGTTCCCGGCCGATCGCCTCCCGCAGTTCACCGTGGCGCGGGCCGAGCGCGAACCGGCGGTCACTCCACCGCTCGCGCGGATAGAGCCACACCGGCATACCGACCAGCTCCGCGGGCTCCCACTCGAACCGCGGCCAGACGTGCGCGTGCAGAAAGCCGTCCGTGTTGCCGAGGATCTCCAGGTTCACGCGCCGGAACGCGGGATCCATCCGGCGACAGGCCCGCTCGACCGCCTCCCCCAGTCGGTCCATGTCGGACAGAAAACCGAGCCGCTTGTCCCTGGGCAGGTCGGACAGGCTCCGCACAGCGGGGTCGTCGGTCAGGAGCACCGAGTATCCCGGCAGGAACTGCACGTCCCCCATCGCGGCGAACCCCGCCCCCAGACGCCGCAGCACCGAGGGGTTCTCCCCTCTCAGCGCACTGCCGATGCGGTCCCTCTTCCAGTCGTCAGTCATGGCCGCGACCCTATGTGGCGTCGTCCGGCATGCCGGAACGTGTGTCCTGGCCCAGGCTGGAAAGGCGGTCACCTCACGGACCACGTCGGACGAGGGAGCAGAGTCTCATGGGAACCGAAGTGTTCCACTCGGAAGTGCCCCTGACGGTGAACGGCGAGCCCCGCCGTCTCACCGTCGACCACCGCTCGACGCTGCTGGACGTCCTGCGCGAGCAGCTGGGCCTGACCGGCGCCAAGAAGGGCTGTGACCACGGCCAGTGCGGGGCCTGCACCGTCCTTCTCGACGGGCGCCGCGCGAACAGCTGTCTGCTGCTCGCCGTCGCCCACGAAGGGGCCGACATCACCACCGTCGAAGGGCTGTGCTCCGCCGACGGTGAGGGGATGCACCCCGTGCAGCAGGCGTTCTTGGAGCGCGACGCCTTCCAGTGCGGCTACTGCACCCCGGGGCAGATCTGCTCGGCCGTCGGCGCCCTCGCGGAGGCCGAGGCGGGCCACCCCTCGCACGTGACGGACCCGGGGGCGGGCGCGGGCTCGCCCATGGAACTGACCAGGGAAGAAATCCAGGAGCGGCTGAGTGGAAACCTGTGCCGGTGCGGCGCCTATCCGCACATCGTCGAGGCCGTGGAGGACGTGATCCGGTGAAGTCCTTCATGTACGTACGCGCCCACAGCGTCGACGAGGCCACCGCCGCGCACGCGGGCCGGTCCAGCTCCCGCTACCTGGGCGGCGGCACCAATCTCGTCGACCTGATGAAGCTCGGCGTGGAGCGCCCCCGGACGCTCATCGACGTCAGCGCGCTGCCGCTGGACTCGGTCGAGGAGCTGCGCGACGGGTCCCTCCGCGTCGGGGCGACCGTGCGCAACAGCGACCTGGCCGCCCACCCGCTGGTGCGCGAGCGCTACCCCGTGCTGTCCCAGGCGCTGCTGTCGGGCGCGTCGGGCCAGCTGCGCAACATGGCCACGACGGGCGGCAACCTGCTCCAGCGCACCCGCTGCCCCTACTTCCAGGACGTGGGCAAGCCGTGCAACAAGCGGGAGCCCGGCACCGGCTGCGGCGCGCGCGACGGCGTCCACCGCGACCACGCGGTCCTCGGCCAGTCGCGGCAGTGCATCGCCACCCACCCCTCCGACATGGCGGTCGCGCTGGCCGCGCTCGACGCCCAGGTGGAGTTGTACGGCGCGGGCGGCCGGCGGACCGTACCCGCGGCCGAGTTCCACCGGCTGCCGGGCGAGCGCCCCGACGTGGACACCGAGATCGCACACGGCGAACTGATCACCGGCGTCCTGCTCCCGCCCACGGCCGTGGGACTGCCCTCCGCCTACCGCAAGGCCCGCGACCGCGCCTCGTACGCCTTCGCGCTCGCCTCCGTGGCCGTGGTCCTGAGCGTCGAGGAGTCCGTCGTACGCGACGTACGGATCGCCTTCGGCGGTCTGGCGCACCGGCCCTGGCGTGCCCTGCGCGCCGAGCAGGAGCTGCTGGGCGGTGCCGCGAGCGACGAGGCGTTCCGGCGGGCCGTCGACGCCGAGCTGGCCGAAGCCGAACCGCTGCGGGACAACGGCTTCAAGGTGCCGCTGGCCCGCAACCTCGCCTGTGACGTACTGGGGCGGCTGGCCGCCTCGCCCACGGGTACCTGAATCGGCCCCGCCCCTCCGCTATCCAGGGAGAAACCTCCATGCCGGACACCAGCAACGCTCTCGGGGCGCCCACCGAGCGCAGGGAAGGCCCCGACAAGGTGACCGGGGCCGCACGTTACGCCGCCGAGCACACGCCCGACGGGTGCGCCTACGCCTGGCCGGTCCCGGCCACCGTGGCGCGCGGAGAGATCATTTCCATCGACGACACGGCTGCCCGCGCCCTGCCCGGGGTCCTCGACGTCCTCAGCCATCTCAACGCACCGCGCCTGGTCGAGCCGGACGACGCGAACCTCCTCGTACTCCAGGACGCCCACGTCCCGCACCGCGGCTGGTACGTCGCTCTCGTCGTCGCCGAGACCCTGGAGGCGGCCCGCGAAGGCGCCGCCGCCGTCCACGTCGACTACACCGAGGAGCCGCACGACGTCACCCTGCGCACCGATCACGCGGACGCGTACGTACCCGAGGACACGGACGGCACCTCGGGGGAGCACGTACGCGGCGACGCCGACGGCGCGCTGGACTCCGCGCCCGCCCGTGTCGACGTCGTCTACCGCGTGCCGCCGCTGCACAACCACCCCATGGAGCCGCACGCGGCGACCGCCCGCTGGCAGGACGGGCGGCTGACCGTGTACGACTCCAGCCAGGGCGCCACCACCGTGCGCGATGTCCTCGCGGGCATGTTCGCCCTGCCCAAGGAGCGGATCACGGTCGTCTCCGAGCACGTCGGCGGCGGCTTCGGCTCCAAGGGCACTCCTCGCCCGCAGGTGGTGCTCGCCTCCATGGCCGCGAGGGTGACCGGACGGCCGGTCAAACTCGCCCTGCCGCGGCGCCAGTTGGCGGCGGTGGTGGGTCACCGTTCGCCGACCGTCCAGCGGGTGCGGCTCGGCGCGGAGAGGGACGGCACGCTGATCTCCGTGGTCCATGAGGTGACCTCGCAGACCTCCCGCGTCAAGGAGTTCGTCGAGACCGCGGCCGCCGCCACGCGCGTCATGTACGGCTCGCCGCACAGCCGCACCACCCACCGGGTCGTGCCCCTCGACGTGCCGAGCCCTTCGTGGATGCGGGCGCCGGGTGAGGCGCCGGGCATGTACGCGCTGGAGTCGGCGATGGACGAACTCGCCGAGCGTCTCGACCTCGACCCCGTCGAGCTGCGGCTGCGCAACGACACCCCCACGGAACCCGACAGCTCCCGGCCCTTCAGCAGCCGGCATCTCGCCGAGTGCCTGCGCGAGGGCGCCCGCCGCTTCGGCTGGGCCGAGCGTGATCCGCGGCCCCGCTCGCGCGCCGAGGGACCCGTCCTGGTGGGCAGCGGGGTCGCCTCCGCGACGTATCCGGCACTCGCCTCGCCGTCCCGGGCGAGCGCGCACGCCTACCCGGACGGCAGTTACGTGGTACGCGTCAACGCCACCGACATCGGTACGGGCGCCCGCACCGTGCTCGCGCAGGTCGCCGCCGACGCGCTCGGCGTCCCGGTGGACCGGGTGCGGGCCGTGGTCGGCAGCAGCGATCTGCCGGACGCGCCGCTCGCGGGCGGTTCCTCGGGAACGTCGTCATGGGGCTGGGCGGTCCACGAGGCGTGTTCGCGCCTCGCCAAGCGGCTTGCCGAGCAGCAGGGCCAGCAGCTGCCCCCGGAGGGGGTGGGCGCCTCCGCCGACACGGCGGGCACCGCGGACGCGGACAGCGAGTACGCGCGGCACGCTTTCGGCGCGCACTTCGCCGAGGTCGGCGTCGACACGGTGTCCGGGGAGGTACGCGTACGCCGCCTGCTGGGCGTCTACGCGGCCGGGCACATCCTCAACGCCCGTACGGCGCGCTCGCAGTTCATCGGCGCGATGACCATGGGCATCGGGATGGCGCTGACGGAGAACAGCACCATGGACGCGGCCTTCGGTGACTTCGTGGAGAGCGACCTCGCCGCCTATCACGTCCCGGCGCACGCGGACGTTCCCGCGCTGGAGGCGCACTGGATCGACGAGGACGACCCTCATCTGAACCCCATGGGCAGCAAGGGGATCGGAGAGATCGGCATCGTCGGGACGGCCGCCGCCATCGGCAACGCGGTGCGCCACGCGACCGGCGTACGACTGCGCGAGCTGCCCCTCACGCCGGACCGGGTGCTGGCGGGCCTCACGCGCGGCCAATAGACACGGCTCGCAGGCGCGGCCACTAGGCGTGCGGCGGTGGGCCGGGTCAGGTGGTGGTCCCGCCCCGGCTCCCGCGGGTCCAGGCCAGCAGTTCCTCCGCCGGCCAGGTGTTCACCACGCGCTCGGCGGGGACACCGCACTCCTCGGCCCGCGCGCACCCGATGATCTGCCAGTCCAGCTGGCCGGGGGCGTGCGCGTCGGTGTCCACGGAGAACAGGACCCCCGCGTCCACGGCACGGCGCAGCAGTCTGCGCGGCGGATCGAGCCGCTCGGGACGGCTGTTGATCTCCACGGCCGTGCCCGCCGCCGCGCACGCGGCGAACACCTTGTCCGCGTCGAACTGCGACTCGGGTCTGCCGCGCCCGGTGACGAGCCGTCCGGTGCAGTGGCCGAGGACGTTCGCCCGGGGGTTGCTGACGGCGGCGACCATGCGGCGCGTCATCGCGGCGGCGTCCATGCGGAGCTTGGAGTGCACCGACACGACCACCAGGTCCAGCCGGTCGAGCAGTTCGGGCTCCTGGTCGAGGGAGCCGTCGTCGAGGATGTCGCACTCGATGCCGGTGAGCAGCCGGAAGGGCGCCCAGCGGGTGTTGAGGTCGGCCACCACGTCCAGCTGCTCGCGCAGCCGCTCCGGGGAGAGGCCACGGGCGATGGTCAGCCGTGGCGAGTGATCGGTGAGGACCGCCCACTCGTGCCCGAGGGCCAGGGCGGCCCGGCCCATCTCCTCGATGGGGCTGCCGCCGTCGGACCAGTCGGAGTGCAGGTGGCAGTCGCCGCGCAGCAGCGCGCGCAGCTCGGCGCCGCCCTCGGCGAGCGGGTCGTGCGCCTCCCCCTCGAGCCGTTGCAGATATCCCGGCACTTCTCCGGCGAGCGCCTCGCGGACCACGCCCGCGGTCTTGGGACCGACCCCTTTGAGCGACTCCAGCGTCCCGTCCGCGGCACGCCGCGCGGTCTCGCCGTCGGCCAGCGCCCCGATCACCGCGGCCGCGGTGCGAAAGGCCCGCACGCGGTAGGTCGGGGCGCGGCCGCGCTCCAGCAGAAAGGCGATCCGTTCCAGCGCCTCCACGGGCTCCATCGACACCTCCGGCCGCCGGTGGTCCCCGGCGGTGTGCGTGTCACTCCAGCGTCGCCCATGACGGGGCGCGGGGCACGGCGAGCGGCCCGGACGTGTTCCTCGGCCCGTGGACGTGTCGCTCAGCCGGTGGGCTCGTCCGGTTCGGGATGCTCCTCCATCTCGGGCGGCTCGGAGCCCGACGCGTCGGGCCGCGAATCGCCGCGCCGGCCGGTTCCGCCCTCGTCCGTCTCGGGTACGTCGTCGTCGCTGTCGGGGGCGTTGCCCGACGTGGCCGCCTTCTCGTCCACGTCCCAGGCGTCGTTGTCGTCGGAGGCCTGCTGGTCGGGCAGGTCCCTGGGGATGGGCGGGCCGTCCTGGCCCGGGGAGGGGGGATTGCGCTCGTCCATGTGCTGCTGGTTCGTGTCCTGGTCGCTCATGTCCTGGTCGCTCATGTGCTGTGCTCCGTTCTTCGCTGCCGCGTGGTTCGCGCGGTTATTCGGCTATTCGGCGACGACCCGCACGGTGTTCAGTTCGCTGTCCTTGGCGTCGGGGAGGTTCATGCCCGCGGCCACGCCGCTGCGCAGATAGCGCAGGACGGGCTCGGTGAGCCGCTCGCCGGGCAGTGCCGCGGGGATGCCGGGCGGGTACGGGGTCATCATCTCGGCGGCGACGCGGCCCGCCGCCTCCGCCACCGGCACGTCATCGGTGGGCCCGAAGAACGCGTCGCGGGGCAGGATCGCCTGCTCCATCCGGAGTTCGGCGGAGGTGGGGACCTCCACCGGCGGGGCGGGTTCCAGATGCGGAGCGGCGTGGGCCAGGTCGCGCAGGGCCGCGAGCAGCAGGCCCGTCGTGTCGTGGTCGTCGGCGTGGGTGATCTGGGCGCTGATCCGACGGTGGTCGCTGAGGTGTGCGTCCAGCGCGTGGTGGCGGCGCAGCCAGTCCGCTGCCCGGTAGCCGCTGGTGCCGAGGCCGTCGACCTCGATGACGACCGGCAGGGGGTCGAAGTCGGCGGCGAGGCCGGGTCCGCAGAAGTCGGCGCGGTCGTTGACGTGCAGGCCGTCGATGGTCTCGATCGCCTCCCGCACCTCGGCGGCCAGGTCCAGCGCCCTGCCCATCAGTTCGTGGCCGTGCAGCGCCATCTGGCGCCGCCATCCGTCGAGCCCCGCGTAGATCAGGGTGGACGGGCTGGTGGTGCCGAGGAGGTCCGCGCAGTTCTCCAGGACCTCCGGGTCGATCAGGTCGCCCTGGAGGTGGAAGACGGAGCCCTGCTCCAGTCCGCTGCCCATCTTGTGGATGCTCGTCACGCAGATGTCGGCGCCCGCGTCCATCGCCCAGGACGGCAGGTCGGGATGGAAGGGCAGGTGCGCGCCCCAGGCCTCGTCCACCACGAGCGGCCGTGACCGGCTGTGGCAGACGGCGGCGATACCGCTCAGGTCGGCGCAGGCCCCGTACGGGGTCGGGCTGGTGACCAGCGCGCCTTTCGCGTCGGGGTGCGCGGCGAACGCGGCCTCGAAGTCCTCCGCTCCCGGTGCGTGCGCCAGATGACGCTTGTCGTCCCACCTCGGTTCGACCCACACCGGCTGGATCCCGGAGAGGATCAGTCCGGAGACGACGGACTTGTGCGCGTCCCGGCCGACGAGCAGTTTCGAGCCGGGACCGGCGATGGACAGCATGGCCGACTTGACGGAGAGCGAACTGCCGCACGTGGAGAAGAAGGTGTGCTCGGCGTGCACGGCGTCCGCCATCAGCCGCTCGGCCCGTTCGAGAACCCGTCCCCGCGTGCGCCGGTCGTCGAGTCCTCCCGAGGCCAGTACGTCACCGAGGAAGGCCGCGTCGCCCAGCAGTTCGCGCACGGCCGGATCGGCGCCGCGGGCCTGTTTGTGGCCCGGTGGTGTGAAGCCGACCCGGCCCTTGCTGCGGTGTTCGGCGAGGGCTTCGAGTACGGGGGCTCGGGTGTGATCATGCGACATGGGACACGCGTTCCCTGGAGTCGCGCCGCCCAATCCGGGCGTCCGTCAACCGGCCGTAAGGCCCTTTGCCCGTGCCTGCGCGCGCCTGGCTCCGGCCGGTCACGCGGCGCGGGCGGGCTCGGCCGCCTCGTGTCCGACGTCGGCGGCGGACCGGACGCGGGCGCAGCTGCGGCTGATGAGACGGGAGACGTGCATCTGCGAGATGCCGAGTTCCTCCGCGATCTTGCTCTGCGTCATGTCCTCGAAGAAGCGCAGGTAGAGGATGGTCCGTTCCCGCTCGGGCAGCTGTCGCAGGCCCGCCTTGGCCGCCTCCCGGTCGGTGATGCAGTCGTACGCGGGGTCGGGCGCCCCGAGTGTGTCGGCGAGGCTGAAGCCGTCGGGGTCGGCGGAGGAGATCTCGGCGTCCAGCGACAGGGCGCTGTAGCCCTCCATGGCCTCCATGCCGTCCCGGACCTCGTCCTCGGTGAGGCCCGCGTGTGCGGCGATCTCGGGGATGCCGGGCTCGCGGCCGCTGCCCGGCTGGTCGAGGAGTTCGCGGCGCGCGACGCGGACCTTGTTCCGCAGTTCCTGGACGCGGCGGGGCACGCGTACGTCCCACATGCGGTCGCGGAAGTGGCGGCGCAGTTCGCCCGTGATGGTGGGCACGGCGTAGCTCTCGAAGGCGCCGCGGCCGGGCTCGTACCGGTTGACGGCCTTGACCAGGCCCATCGCGGCGACCTGCTGGAGATCCTCGATGCTCTCGCCCTTGTTCCGGAACCTGCCCGCGATCCGGTGGGCCATGGGCAGCCAGGCCTCGACGATCTCCTCGCAGAGCAGTTCGCGCTCGGGGCCGTCCTCCAGGGCGGCGAGGCGGGTGAATCGCGCCGCCGTGTCCGGTGCGTCGTTGTGGGGGTGCCGGGTCGTCGTACGACGACGGGCGGAGTATGCAGTGAGGTCGGTAAGCATCAGAATTCGCTCCTCAACGGTGCCGCCAACAAGTGACACGCGAGAAACGGGGCGCCCCGGCAGGCATCCACCAGGAGTGAGCACACCGCTCCCGCGAACGCGCCTCCGGTCCGAAGCACGTTATTCGCCTGCCCTTCGAATCCGGGGCCAAACAGCCTTCGCCACAAGGCGGCTGCGGGAGGGAGGGGCGCAGCCGTCAGGGGGTCGCCGCAGTGCCGCTCCCCCGCCTCGACGAGACGCGCTTACCTGTTCGTCATGTCGCTCGTTCGGTAGAGGCGGGGCATACCTGAGGTCGTGAGGGGCACACGCGACGCGGGGTGCGAAGCGTCGGAACGGCCCTCGGACGCCACGCCCGACCGACCGGCCGCATTGGGGTGCGGCCGGTCGGTCTCCTCCTCGGCGTGCCGCACGGCGGGCGCTGTCACCTCTTGTCGGTGAGGACCTCGCTGTCCAGACGCTCCAGCAGCTCGGCGGGGTCCGCGTAGACGGCACCGGCCCCGGCCTCCTCCAGGTTCCGGCGGGGGATGCCGCCCGAGAGCAGCGCGATGCTCCGTACGCCCGCCCGGGCCGCCGCCCGCATGTCCCACACGGTGTCGCCGACGAACAGCGCCTCGTCCGGGGCGCATTCGGCGATGTCCAGTGCGTGGTGGACGGGGTCGGGGGCCGGTTTGCCCGCATCCACGTCGTCCGCGCTCGCGATGCCGGCGATGACGTCGTCCGCGTCGATGGCCCGGCGCAGCGCGCCGAGTTCCGCGCCGCCCGCCGAGGTGGCGAGGACGATGCGCCAGCCGCGTCCGTGGAGGGCGTGGAGCAGGTCGCGGGCGCCGTTCAGCGCGGGGAGCCGGTCGAAGTACGTGCCGTAGAGGGTGCTGTGCGCGGCACTGATCTCGTCGTCCTGCTCGTGGTCGCGGTCGTCGCCGAGCAGATGGGCGATGAGGTCGGCCGAACCGAGGCCGACGGCATGGTGGATGTCGTGCATCGCGACGTTCTGGCCGGCTTGGCGGAACGCCTCCCACCATGTGATCACGTGCAGGTGGTTGGTGTCGGTGAGTGTTCCATCGACGTCGAACAGCGCGGCAGGCGCCATGGCTTCACACCGTTCCCTTCTCGGTTTCGCGCCCGTACTCCACGGCGGTTCAGCGCACGTCCGTCATGACGAAGCCGCTGCGGGGCCTGGTCGGCATCCTGTGCAACGGGATACGCAGGTCCTGCTCGGGCACGTGGTAGTCGAGCCGGGCGAGGCGCGGGAGCAGAGCGGTCAGGACGGCCAGGGTGACGTCCTCGCCCGGGCAGCGGTGTCCTTCGGCGGCGTCGCCGCCGCCCTGGGGGACGAGTTCGTCGCGGCCGGGTTCGCGCCCCGTGAACCGCTCGGGGTCGAAGGTGTACGGCGCGTCCCACAACCCGGGGTCGTGGTTCTGTCCGTAGAGGTCGAGCAGGACCAGCGTGCCCTCCTTGATGGGCTCGCCCTGCCAGTCCAGGTCGGCGGGGGCCAGGCCCGCGACGAACGGCGCGAACGGATAGAAGCGCCGCACCTCATGGGCGAACGCGCGCGCGTAACCCTCCCCCTCGCCGGCCAGCCGCCGGCGCAACTCCGGGTGCCGGTGCAGCGCGTGCGCGCCGAAGACGGTGTACCAGGTGACGGCGACGGTCGGCCGCAGGACGTTGAGAAGTTCGACGGCGGCCGTGCGGGGGTCGAGCCGCCGCCCGTCGGCCTCGCGGTGCGCGGCGACGGCCTCGACGACGGAGGGCGGTCCGTCCTGCGCCGCCGGGTCGCTGTCGGCCGAGCGGATCTCCTCGATCAGTCGGGCCAGCCGCTCCTCCTGCCGCCGACGGGCGGCGCGGGCCTGCCAGTGCCGGGGTCCGGCGGTGGCGAATCCGTCGACCATGGCCACCAGGTCGCGGGCGGTCCGCCGCGACTCGTCGTCCGGATGCTCCGCGAGGGGCACCCCGGCCCACGCGTACACGGCCCGGGTGATCAGGACGCTCACTTCGTCGAACAGCGTCACCCGCGGGCGGTCGGCCCACTCCTTGCAGGCCCGCTCCCATTCGTCGGTGACGCGCTGGGCCAACGAGGTGACCCGGGCCGCGTCCTTGAGTTGCGCCATGAACATCGCCTTGCGCTGCCGGTGCTCCTCGCCGTCGAGGGTGTGCACGGCGCCCTTGCCGAAGAGTGTGCTCAGGACGGGCTCGGGCAGGGCCGTTCGGCGGCGCACGTGGTTCTCGTCGTAGAAGAACGGGACGGCCGCCGGGCCGCGCAGCGCGATGACGGGCTTGCCCAGCAAGCGGGTGCGTACGGGTCCCGGTCCCGTGCGACGGCTCAGGTCCGGGAGCCACGCGTAGCCTTGGGTGAGCAGCGGCAGCGTGTTGTCCAGCATGAGGTCCTCCTTGGTTGGATCCTGACCGAACACGGCCCCGTCCGCATGTCCCCCGTCGGCGTACGGCTCGGTCCTGGACGAGCGGGTGCCCCGGGCCACCAGTATGAATCGGCCCGAAGGCCCTAAAATCGGGGCAAAGCTTGTCGCGCTCCTCCGGTAATGTGGATCTTTTCCCCCAGAGGAGTTGCATCAGTGGAGTTCCGGCTGCTCGGAGCGGTTTCCGTCGCCACCGAGGTCGGCGTACTGCCGCTCGGCCCCGCCAAGCGGCGCAGTCTGCTCGCCGCGCTGTTGCTGCGGCCCAATCACCCGGTCCCCGTGGACCGGTTGACGGCCGCTTTGTGGGACCAGGAACCGCCCGCGCGCGCCCGTGGTGTCATCCAGGGGCATGTGTCGCAGCTGAGGGTCCTGCTCACCGAGGCCGAGGCCGGGATGTTCGGCGTCGAGCTGGTCACGCAGGGCACGGCGTACGTCCTGCGGATGCCGGAGTCCTTGCTGGACGCCCACCGTTTCGAGGAGCTGGTGACGCTGGCCCGCGGTCAGCGGGCGCCGGCCGACGCGGTGGCGATGTATCAGGAGGCGCTGTCGCTCTGGCAGGGCCCGGCGCTGACCGGCGCGTATCCGAGCCAGCCGCTCCAGGCCGCCGCCCAGGCGCTGGAGGAACTCCGCCTGGCCTCCGTGGAGTCGCTGGCCGGGGCGTACACGCGGATGGGCGAGCACGCCAGGGCCGCCGCCGTGCTGCGGGCGGAGGCCGGTGCCCATCCGCTGCGCGAGTCGCTGTCCGCCGAGCTGATGAGGGCGCTCCAGCGGGCGGGGCGCCGCACAGAGGCACTCGACTGGTTCCACCGCACGCGGCGGGTGCTCGCCGACGAGCTGGGCGTCGACCCGGGCCGGGAGCTGGCCGACGCCTACGCGGCCGCGCTGCGCGGGGCGGGCGACGAGCCGGACGGGACGGGAGGCGGCGCCTTTGCCGCGGACGTGCCACCCGGCGGCGGGCCGGTCGCGGTTGCGGCTCCGCCGTCTTCCGCCCCTGCTTCGGTCCCTGCGGCTCCTTCTGCCCAGGGGCCTTCCGGGGTGCCCGCGGCTCCCGTCGCGTCTCCCGCGCCGGGGCCCGCCCTCCCCCCGGCCGCGATCGATCTCCTGCCACGCATGCCCCGCGGTTTCCACGGGCGGGCCGGGGAACTCACAGCGCTGTCCCGGGCCGCCGCCGGTGAGGCGCCCGTCTGCCTGGTCACCGGGCCCGCGGGCGTGGGCAAGACGGCGCTCGTCACCCACTGGGCGCACCGCAACCGCGAGCACTTTCCCGGCGGGCTGCTCTATGCCGACCTGCGCGGTTTCAGCGACACCGGAGAGCCGGCCCTGCTGGAGGTGCTGCGGGAGTTCCTGCTGGCGCTCGGAGTCGCGCCGCGCCGGATACCGGAGTCGGCCGGCGCCGCGTCCGCGCTCTTCCGGTCCCTTTCCGCCGACCGCCAACTACTGGTCGTACTCGACAACGCGCGAGCGTCCGACCAGGTCAGGGAGTTGCTGCCGGGCGGCGCCCGCTGCGTCACCGTGGTCACAAGCCGCTACCGGCTGCGTGGTCTGATCGCCTCCGACGCCGCGCGTCCCGTACCCGTGGACGTACTCGAACCGGAGGACAGCACCGCCTTGCTGGCCGCGGTGCTCGGTACGGACCGCGTCCTCGCCGAGGAGGTGGCCGCGCGCCGCCTCGCCGAGCTGTGCGGGGGGCTTCCGCTGGCGCTGCGGGTGGCCGCGGCCAGGCTCGCGGACCAGCCCGAGTCGTCGCTGAGCACCATGTGCGCCGAACTGTCCGACGAGTCACGCCGGTTGGGCCTGCTCGACGTGGAGGATACGGGCGTACGCGCCGCGCTGCGGCTCACCGTGCGCCGCCTGCCCGCGGACGCCGCACGGCAGTTCGCCCACCTCGGGCGCCACCCGGGGACGCATATCGACCTGTACGCGGCGGCGGCCCTCGCGGACACCGACACCGCCACCGCCGAGGCCGCGCTGGACAAGCTCACCGCGGCCCACCTCGTCATGCGGGCCGGACCCGACCGCTGGACCCTGCACGATCTCGTACGCCTGTACGCGCGAGATCTGGACGCCGAGGCCGACGCCCTGCCGCGGGTGCTCGATCTGACCGTGGCGACCGCACTGGCCGCCGCCGACGCGGCCGAGCCCGGTGACGAGTCGTGCTTCACCCTGCCCGCCGACTTCCGACCGCCGTGGGCGGCGCGGGAGTTCGCCGACCGCGAGCAGGCCATGGCCTGGTACGCGGCCGAACGCGACGACCTGACGCTCGCCGCCACCGCCGCCGACTCCGCGGGGCTGCACGACAGGACCTGGCGGATCATCCTCGGGATGTGGCCGCAGATCGTGTGGCGGGTGCAGGACGGGTGGACGCCCCTGCTGAAGACGGCACTTGAGGCCACGCGCGCCGACGGTGACGCCCGCGCCGAGTCGCGGGTGCTGGCTCTCCTCGGATGGGTGCTGACCGAGGAGGGCCGCATCGACGAGGCGCTCGGCCACCTGGAGGCCGCGCCCCTGCTCGCCGCGCGGGCGGGGGACACGCGCGGTGAGGCGACCGCGCTGATGAACCTGTCGCTCGCCCAGGCCGCCCTGGGCAGCCCGGACGAGGCCGCCGAGGGGTGTGCGCTCGCGGCGGAGCTGGCGCACAGCGTCGGCGACCGGCACACCGAACGCCTGGCCCTGTGCCACCTCGCCCGCCACCGGCTGGACGCCAGGGAGTGGCAGGCGGCCCACGAGACGGCCATCGCGGCGCTCGACCTCGTCGGCCCCTCGGAGGCATCGGCGGCGGCCCGGGTGCTGTTGCTGACCGCGATCGGCGAGGCGCTGCTGGGCATGGGCGACGAGACCGAGGGCATCCGGCGCCTGGAGAACGCGGCGTTGGAGGCGGAGGCGTGCGGCTACGACGACGGCGCGGTCAGGGCCCTCGGCGCGCTGCTGCGGGTGTCGGCGGACGCGGGCTTGCAGGCGCGGTACGACACGGCGATGGTCCGGCTGATGGCGCGGACCTGAGCGGAGCCCGCCGCCGTGCGGTGTCACCTGTTTGCCCGCCCCTCGCTGCGCGTCGGGCCGGGCCGTTCAACCCTGGGGTGAGGATGCCGGTGCCGGCCGGGAGCTGCTCTGCCGGCCGCGCGGCGGAGCAGGGACACCGGCTGGAGGCGACCGACATGACCTGGATCGACGACTGCCAGGGAGACCGCAGGTACGAGTGCACCTACGCCGCGTGGGACGACCCCACCGAGACATGGTGCGTCGATACCGATACGCCCTGCTGGAACTGGGAGGACGGCGGCGTCTTCGTCTCATCGGTCGACCATGGAGTCCCGGACTCCGGAGGGTGGTAGATCCCCTTGCCGCACAACCATCGACTCGCCGGGCTCGATCCACGGCCTCGGCCCGCCTACCAGGAGCAGCTCGACGGGCTTCCCCGGATGGCCCATCAGCCCCTGGTCCCGGCCGGTCAGCTCGAGGAACTGAAAGTTCTGCTGCCCCACCTCGAAGGGCTGAGCTTCCCGATCGAGAGCGCGGGCCAGTTCGTCGACCAACTGGGCGGTCCCGGCGCGACCATCAAGATCCACGACGTCGACATGGCTCCGATCCGCATGATCAAGTTCATGCCCGCCTACTACTTCCCCGTCGTCTCGATGGAGAACCTCATCGAGAAGATGGCCGAGCTGGTCAGGGTGAACCGGCCCGCCGTCGACCTGCCGAAGGAACTGGGGCGCCTGCGGGACCAACTGCCCGACATCGACTACCCCGTGGCCGACAGGGAGGCACTCCAGGACCAGTTGGGGAGTGGCTCCACGTACCACGTGATGGGGCGGGACCATCACGTCGGTGCGGCGATCGATGCCGTCACCGACAACATGTTCCCCATTGAATCGGCACGCGACCTGGAACGGAAGCTGCTCTTCCTGATGGGCCGGCGCCCGCTGATCCGTCCCCACGCGTGAGGGGCCGGGTGACATGCGGGGTTCGGTGAAGCCTCCACCTCGTGAGGCACATGTCAGCGACTGGCCGGTCGCCCTTCTCCTCGACGAGCTGTGGCTGCGCGGCCGCCGGAGCCTGGTCCGGTCGTTGGAGCAGGCGGGTATGTGGCCCGCCACCGACGCGCACCGCTCCCATATGGCCGCGCAGGGCACGCTCGGCGCGGCTCTGCGACGGGATGTGCTCGAGCCCTGCCTGGCGGACGGTGACCGGCGGCTGCTCGACGCAGAGACATGCTGGGGTCCGGCCAACCGCGGGGTGCGGCGGCGCCTCCCCCACGCCCTGGCGTTCGGCCACGGGCTGGCGCGCGTGCTGCGGAGTCTCGTACACGAGGACGGTCCGCTACCGGAGACCGAGGAGGCGAGCGCCCTGTTCAACCTCGGGGTGTCCCTGTTCGATCTCGCCCACGACGGGTTCCCCGACGTGGCGTCCCGGATCGGCGAGCTGCTGCCCGAGCACGTGGTGGCACGCGCGGCCGCCGGTGACCCGGTGGGCACGGACCTGGCGCGGGCGGCGGCGGACTCGGCGGACGAGGTGCGCGTACTCACCGCGGTGGTCGAGGGCTTCTTCACGCGACTGTCGCGACTGCCCGCGAGCCCTCAGCGGCGCTCGGCGCTGGCCGCCGAGATCGTCGCCGCCCATCGGGAGGAAATCCGTTCGGTCCGGGGCGCGGCGGGCTCACCCCAGGCCCGTGCCGTCGCGGCGGCCACCTCGGCCGCGCCCTTCCGTGTGATCGCCCGCCTGGTCACGCTCGATCTGGACGAGGCGCAGGCGCGGCCGGCCGAGGAGGCCGCGGAACGGCTGGGCCGGATCTTCGGCCTCGTGGACGATCTCACCGATCTGGTGGTGGACATGCAGGACAGCGCGCTCAACGGAGTGCTGCTCGCGGCCCGTTCGATGCCGGAGTCCGATGACCGTGCGTGCGCGGAGGCCCTCCTCGACGGTGACCATGTCCGGCTCGCGACGCGCGAGGTCGTCGACCAGCTGAAGGCTCTCGATGCCCTCCCCCGCTGCCGGGCCGCCGGGCTCGACGTCTTCGTCCGGCACAGCGTCCGGGCCTGGCTGGAGGGCCCGTGACCACCGCCCCGCCACTGACCGAGGCGGTCGATGCGGCGTTGGCACGCGCGCTCGCCCACCTGGCCTCCCGGAGCGGCGGGGACGGCCTCTGGCGCGACTTCCGTACGCTGGCCGGCGCCTCGTCCGACTGGGTGAGCGGCTACGTCTGCGACGCCCTCAGCGAGGTCCGCGCCGCGGAGCCGCTGGCCGGGCGGGCCGCGCGGCGGCTCGTGGCCCGGCAGCGCGGCAACGGCGGATGGGGATACAACCGGCGCGTGCCGACGGACGCCGACAGCACCGCGTGGGTGCTGGTCGCGCTGTCGTCGGCCGCGCCCTGGCGGCCGTCCGCGGTGCTGCGCGGCACGCGGTTCCTCGCTCGGCACCAGGACGCGGGCGGCGGTCTGCGCACATACGACCGCGATGACGGCATCCACCGTTTCATCGCGGCACCGCCCGAGGCCGTGCCCGGATGGGCCCAGCCCCACATCTGTGTCACCGCGGCCGGTCTGCTCGCCCTCGCCTCGCACCGGTATCCCGACCAGGACGCGCTGGCCCGTGCCGCCTCCTATGTGCGGGAGACGCGGAACGACGACGGGTGCTGGTCCGGCTACTGGTGGACCGGGATCGCCTATCCGACCGCCATGGCCCTGCGGGCGCTCGTCGCGGCGCGGGCGGCGCCCCCCGCCCTGCTGCGCGGCGTCGGCGACGCGCTCCGGGACCGGGCCGGCCGCGGCCGCGCGTGGGCCGACGATCCCGGCATCGGGCCGTCCGCGTTCGCCACCGCGCTGGCCCTGCGCTCCCTCATGCTGTGCGGGCGCGGGGAGCGCGACGAGGCGGTCCACGACGCGGTCGGCCACCTGCTCGACACGCAGCGCCCCGACGGGGCGTGGGCCGGCGAACCGATCTTGCGCATTCCGCGGCCGGGGGATCTCGAGCCGGGGCCCGAGGCGCTGTGGCGCACCGACGCGCCGGGCACCGGTGTGGTCGTCAGCGATGTGAACCAGGTATTCGGGACGGCCACGGCGATCGCCGCCCTGGCGCGCTACCAGGAGCTGCACCGCCGTCGGTGAACCGGCCCACCCGGAGCACATGCCACTCCTACGGGACCTCGTCCGCGTCGCGGGCGGCGTGTTCGGTGAGCCGGCGGTGCACCTCGGCGGTCTGTTCGGCCAGGGCCCGGGCCCTCGCCTCGGCCTCGTCGGCCCGGGCGTTGATGCGGGCGATGTCCTCCTCGATGACCTTGAGGGCCAGCTCGGCCGCGGCGTCCGCCTCCTGCGGGGGCAGGTCCTCGGGGAGGTCCGCCAGGGCGCTCTTGACCGCCGGGATGCCGCCGCGGTCGTGCAGGTCTTTCCAGAACTGGTAGTCCATCGCGCCATCCTGGCCGATCGGCCGCGCTCCGCGCGAGGCGGCCTAGGAAGCGGGCTCCGCGGGTGTGCTCACCCGGGGCGGCGTGCTGAAGTCGAGCACGTCCTGGGCGGTCTGCTGGGTCTCCTCCGCGGCCTTGCGAGCGGTGGCGAGGACGTCGCCGTGCTCCTGGACGAGGGTGTGGTAGATCGGCGCCTGGGTAGCGTCATTGGCCGGCATGACCTGCGGCTCCTTGTTCGGTGGACTGCGTGGTTCGGGTCGGCCGATTGCGGCCGACCCGCGACCTTACGCGAAGTCGGTGCGTGAAGGGCACCCGGACCCGATCATGAGTTCGGGGCTTGTGACGACTTTCACAGGTCCTTCCGCACGTGAGGGCCGACCCCGGCGGGGTACCTACGAGGGGATGCTAGGAGGAGTCCATGCCGCTCACGTTCCGCAAGAGTTTCCGAATACTTCCCGGGGTGCGTCTGAACATCAACAAGCGCTCCTGGTCCCTCACCACGGGCGGGCGCACCGGGCCCCGCCGCACCCACAGCAGCACGGGCCGGCGCACCACGTCGATGGACCTGCCCGGTCCGTTCGGCTGGCGCCGTACGACAAGGCGGGGCGGACGCCGGTGACGAACGACGCCTTAGCCGGCCGGCCCCTGACCTCCGGTTGGTCCGTGGACGACCGCTGCACGAACTGCGACGTCGCCCGGCAGCTCGCGCCCGATCTGATCCGTGAGGTCGACGGCCGCTCCGAGATCGTGCGCCAGCCGCGCGACGCGGCGGAGGAACGCCTTGTCTTCGCCGCCGCGTTCGCCTGCCACACCCGCTCCATCCGGCCCGCCTCCGGGCGGCTGGAGGCGGTGCACGACCCCTATCCCCTGGCCCTCGACGACGCCGTGCTGTTCTGCGGGCACAACTCCCAGCGCACCGCGGGAGCCAACGCGTACCTCCTGCGCCGCCCTTCGGGGAGCCTGATGATGGTCGACACCCCGCGCTGGAGCGAGGCGCTGGCCGTCCAGTACGAGGAGATCGGGCCGGTCACCGATGTGCTGCTCACCCATCGGGACCACGCCGCGCACGGCCGTCGGTACGCCGATCGCCTCCGCGCCCGGCTGTGGATCCACGAGGGCGACCTGGACGCGGCGCCCGACGCCGACCGCGTCCTGCGCGGCACCGGGCCCACCGAGATCGCCGACGGCGTCCTCGCCCATCCGCTGCCGGGCCACACCCGGGGCAGCGTGCTGTACGTCGCCGACGAGCGGTACTGCTTCAGCGGGGACAGTTTCTACTGGTCCCGTACGACGGGCGACATCGAGGTGGCCGACAGTGTCACCTGGTACTCCATCGAGGAACTGGCGGCCTCGTTGGCCCGCACGGCCGAACGGCTCCGCTTCGAGTGGCTGCTGCCCGGCCACGGCGACCGCAGGCGGCTGCCCGCCGCCGAAATGGCGGAGCGGATGCGGGCGTTGACCGCTCGCACGGCTACTCTCAGGCCCCGCCCCGTGGACTTCACGGCGCTGCGCTGGTGACCGCGTGCCCCCGGCGCGGCGGTCCGGGCGGGCGACCCGGGCGGCGAGAACATGCGGCGGGGGCCGGTCCTGTCTAGCGTCACTCATATGAAGACCGAACCGCAGAGTTTCGAGATCCTGCTGGTCCCCGAGTTCGCCGCGGACGGCGGGGGCACCAGTGACACCCGAGGCGCCCTGCGTTCCGCGATCGTGACGGCCACCGGCGAGACCGGCTCCTCCGGCTATCCCCGGTACGTCGGGGACGGCATGGAGGCCGACATCGACCCCGCGACCCGATCCGTCGAGGCCTTGCTCGTCGACGGGGCCGAGCTGGACTACGGCCTGTCGGTGAGGGTCGCGGACGTCCAGGGCGGCTGAATCCCCCTGACCGAGAACGATTCTCACCCCTCGTCATAAATAACCCTTCGGATTATTTATTTCATTACCAAAAAGCTTCCTCCCCGGAAATGCCCGTCACCGCCGGGCCCGCGCCACGACCTGCACCCTTGCCCCCGTATTCGAACCTCGGAGCGAAGGGTTAAATAGCTCGCTCCCGACTTCCTGAAAGAGCGTCATATTCATCCTCCCGAGTGGTGACGGGAATGTGGATCCGATGGATTGTGGGACCTGCAAATCCCGCAGGTAAACCCGAATTCCATCGGAGGATTCTCATCATGTCAGTCGATTCCGACCAGGAAGTGCGAGCCGGGGACCTTCCCCGCCAGCAGAGCCTCGGTACGGCGGCCGCGCGGAATCTGGCCACCACCACCAAGTCCGTGCCCCAGATGCAGGAGATCAGCTCCAGATGGCTGCTGCGCATGCTGCCCTGGGTGCAGGTCCAGGGCGGTACGTACCGGGTGAACCGGCGGCTCACCTACGAGCTGGGGGACGGCCGCGTCACCTTCGTCCAGACCGGCGGTCGCGTCGAAGTCATCCCGGCCGAGCTGGGTGAACTGCCCGCACTGCGCGACTACGCGGACGACGCCGTGCTGAGCGAGCTGGGCCACCGCTGCGAGCAGCGCGAGTACCCGGCCGGCACCGTCCTGGCCACCGCGGGCGACCCGCAGGACACGGTCTTCCTCCTGGCCCACGGCCGAGTGCAGAAGGTCGGGGCCGGGCCCTACGGAAACGAAACCGTCCTGGGAGTCCTCGCGGACGGCGCCTACTTCGGTGAGACGGCGCTGACCGGCGACGCGCGGACCTGGGAGAGTTCGTTCAGGACCGCCACGGCCTGCACGGTCCTGACGCTGTCCCGCGCGGACGTCGACAACCTCGCCGAGCGCTCGCCGACGCTGCGCGCGCACCTCGACGGTGGGGCGGCCATTCCGCAGCAGGGGACCAACAAATACGGCGAAGCGGCGATCGACCTCGCCGCCGGGCACGTGGGCGAGGCCGTGATCCCGCACACGTACGTCGACTACGAGGCGGCCCCGCGCGAGTACGAACTCTCGGTCGCGCAAACGGTGTTGAAGGTCCACAGCCGGGTGGCGGACCTGTACAACAAGCCGATGAACCAGACCGAGCAGCAGTTGCGGCTCACCGTGGAGGCGCTGCGCGAGCGCCAGGAGGACGAACTCATCAACAACCGTGAGTTCGGCCTGCTCAGCAACGCCGACTACGGCCAGCGCCTCCAGCCCTACCACGGGGTGCCCAGCCCCGACGACATGGACGAACTCCTCTCCCGGCGCCGGGGCAGCAAGCTCTTCCTCGCCCACCCCCGCGCCATCGCCGCGTTCGGCCGCGAGTGCAACAAGCGCGGCCTGGTCCCGGAGAGTGTGGACGTCGGCGGCCACCGCATCCCCACCTGGCGCGGAGTGCCGATCTTCCCGTGCAACAAGATCCCGGTGACCCAAGCCCGTACGACGTCGATCATCTGCATGCGTACGGGTGAGGACGAACAGGGCGTGATCGGGCTCCAGCAGAGCGGCATCCCGGACGAGATCGAGCCGAGCCTGTCGGTGCGGTTCATGGGGATCAACGAACAGGCGATCATCTCCTACCTCGTCACCGCCTACTACTCCGCGGCGATCCTCGTCCCGGACGCCCTCGGCGTTCTGGAGAACGTGGAAGTCAGCCGCTGGCACTGAACCAGCGGCACCAGCGACCTCACACGGGCGGCCGGGCCCCGACGCGACCCGGGCGCGGCCGCCCGTGTGACACCAGTCAACCCGCCGGGCCGGGGCAAGTACGGGCGCCAAGATGAGCAAGTAGCAGAGGAGAGCAGCAATGTCACAGTCGTTCGTCCTGCCGGACTTCTACGTGCCGTATCCGGCCCGGCTGAATCCGCACCTGGAGTCCGCCCGAACGCATTCGCGTGCGTGGGCGCGGCGGATGGGCATGCTGGAGGGGTCCGGGATCTGGGAGCAGAGCGATCTCGACGCGCACGACTACGCCTTGCTGTGCGCGTACACGCATCCGGACTGTGACGCCGAGGCGCTGGCTCTGGTGACCGACTGGTATGTGTGGGTGTTCTTCTTCGACGACCACTTCCTGGAGATGTTCAAGCGGACCCCGGACCGGGAGGGCGGAAAGGCCTATCTGGACCGGCTGCCCGCATTCATGCCGATGGACCTGGCGGAAGGCTTCCCGGAGCCGGTCAACCCGGTGGAGGCCGGTCTGGCGGACCTGTGGGCGCGGACCGTGCCGAGCATGTCGCGACAGTGGCGGGAGCGGTTCGCGCTCAGCACGAGGAACCTGCTCAATGAATCGATGTGGGAGCTGGTCCACATCAACGAGGGGCGGGTCGCCAACCCCGTGGAGTACATCGAGATGCGCCGCAAGGTGGGCGGTGCGCCCTGGTCGGCGGGGCTCGTCGAGTACGCGGCACAGGCCGAACTCCCGCCGTCCGTGGCCGCCTCCCGGCCGCTGCGCGTCCTGACGGACGCCTTCGCGGACGCCGTCCACCTGCGCAACGACCTCTTCTCCTACCAGCGTGAGGTGGAGGACGAGGGTGAACTCAGCAACGGCGTCCTGGTCCTGGAGACGTTCTTGGGGTGTACGACCCAGGAGGCGGCCGAGGCCGTCAACGACCTGCTGACCTCCCGCCTCCAGCAGTTCGAGAACACCGCCGTCACCGAGGTCCCGGCCCTGTGCCTGGAGGAGGCGCTGACGGCCGGGGAGTGCGCGCGGGTCACCGCTTACACGAAGGGGCTACAGGACTGGCAGTCGGGCGGCCATGAGTGGCACATGCGCTCCAGCCGCTACATGAACGAGGAGGCCGCGGCGCGCCGGTCGATGTTCGAAGGGGTCCTGGGCACCTCGGCACTGGACATCGAGGGGCTGTTCGGGCGCTCGGCCCGGGCCCGGCTCCGCGGCCATACGCAGGTGCTCAACCAGCATCGCGGCCCTTCCCTGCTGCCCGACTTCGCCATGCCCTTCCCGGTGCGCTCCAGTCCGCACCTCGAGCACGCGCGCCGGGCCTCCATCGACTGGGCCGGGCGGATGGGTCTGCTCGACAGCATCTGGGATCTGGAGATGGTCACCGGGTACGACCTCGCCCTGTGCTCGGCGGCCCTCGACCCCGACGGCACCCCCGAGCAGATCGAACTGAGCGCGGAGTGGCTGACCTGGGGCACCTACGGCGACGACTACTACCCCCTCGTCTTCGGCCGCACCCGCGACCTCGCCGGCGCCCGGCTGTGCACCGAGCGGCTGCTGGCCCGCATGGACTGCGCGGACCCCGCGGCCGGTGCGGCAGGGGCGGTCGGCCCGCTCGAACGCTCGCTGGCCGATCTCTGGGAGCGCACGGTCACGCCCATGCGCCCCGAGCAGCGTGCGGTCTACCGCGACGCGGTGTCCGACATGGTGCGGAGCTGGGTGTGGGAGCTGCACAACCAGGCCCAGCACCGCGTGCCCGACCCGGTCGACTACATCGAGATGCGCCGCAAGACGTTCGGCGCCGATCTGATCATGAGCCTGTCGCGGCTGGGCCATGCGGGGAAACTGCCGCCCGCCGTCCATGAGAGCGGCACCCTGCGCGCGGTCGAGAACGCCGTCTCCGACTACGCCTTCCTGGTCAACGACGTCGTCTCGTACCAGAAGGAGATGCAGTACGAGGGGGAGCTGCACAACATGCTCCTGGTGGTCCAGAACTTCTTCGCCTGCGACTACCCCACCGCCCTGCACATCGTCGACGACCTCATGCGGGCCCGCATGGACCAGTTCCAGCACGCGCTGCGCCATGAGCTGCCCGTACTCTGCGACGACCTGGACCTCACCGAGGGCGAACGCGGCGTCCTCGACGCCTACATGGAGGAACTCAAGGACTTCCTCGCCGCCGTCCTCCACTGGCACGTGAGCGTACGCCGCTACAAGGACGCCGACCTGCCCGCGGCCCTGCCCCGCCACACCATCCCGCGTACGCCGCTCACCCCGGGCGCACGCGTGTCCGTTCCCGTCTGGATGGTCCCGACCGGGCTCGGCACATCGGCGGCCGACGTCCTGCCGACGCAGGTCTCCGCCGACCGGCGTCCGGTCAGTCCGTAGCCTCCGCCTCCACCGGCTTGGGGATGAGGAAGGACGTCGCGAAGGCCGCCGCGATGAGCGCGACCCCGGCGATCATGCCTGCCGCGTACCCGGCGGGTGAGGTCTTGTCGGCCGGTTCGGCGGCGGTCTGCACGGCGTACAGGACGGCGAAGCTGAGGCCGGCGCCGAGGTTGAAGGCGCCCGCGTTCAGGCCGGGCAGGAAGCCCGGGTTCTCCTTCGGGGAGAGCACGATGCCGAGGCCGTTGAGGACGATGTTGCCGACGCCCGCGTAGGTGACGCCGATGAGGATCGACGCGGCCAGGAGCAGCGGGCGCGAGTCGGTGTGCAGGGTGAACAGCATCAGGGTCACCGTGACGATCGAGCCGATGAGGCCGAGGCGCAGGATGCGGCCGTATCCGTACGTGGCGGCCAGGCGCCCGGCGATCGGGCCCATGGCGAGGCCCGCGAGGGCGTACGGGGTCAGGGTCCACCAGGCGGACTGCTCGGCTCCCATGCCGAAACCGGCCTGGGCGTCCTGGGCGAAGGCGGGGATCATGCCGTTCATCACGGCGAAGACGCCCGTCATGGTGAGGACGGTGGTGAGCAGCAGCGCCCAGGTGGAGCGCTGGCGCAGATGACGGGTGGCGACCAGGGGGTGGCTGCTGCGGTCCTCGGTGCGCCAGAACAGGGCGAAGGCGATGCCCGCGACGACGAGGAGGCCGACGACGAGCGGCCAGTTCGCGGCGCCCAGCTTGCCCGCCTCGTTCAGGGCGATGAGGGCGGCGCCGACCGAGACGACGAGGAGAGTGACGCCGGGCCAGTCCATGCGGCTGTCGGTGCTGTGAGCGGCCTTCGACTCGGGGGTGAGCGTGGCGACCAGGAGCGCCGCGACGGCGGCCACACCGGCCATCAGCCAGAACACGGACTGGAAGCCGTGGTGGTCGGCGAGGTAGCCGCCCGCCAGGGAGTCGACGCCCGCGATGCCGCCGTTGACGGCGGTGATGACGCCGAGGAGGGTGCCGTACTTCTTCGGCTCGTGGACTTCGTTGCGCAGCATGATCAGGCAGAGCGGCACGGTGGGGCCTGAGACGCCCTGGATGACGCGGCCCGCGAAGAGCATGGGCACGCTCTCGGCGAGCGCGGCGACCACGCAGCCGACGACCATGAGCGCCAGCATTCCGGCGAGTACCTTGCGGCGTCCGACGAGGTCGCCGAGGCGCGGCAGGAAGAGGGAGAAGAGCGCGGCGGAGGTGAAGAAGGCGGTCTGGGTCAGGCCGACTTCGGCGGAGGTCGCCCCGAGGGAGTCCTCGATGTTCTTCAGGGCGGGGCTGAGCATGCTCGCGTTGAGCTGGAAGGCGAAGCAGGCCGCGAGGAGCGCGGTGACCAGGACGCCGATGCGGACCGGGCGGGAGCCGCGGGCGCCGCCGGGGGCGGCGGCGGGGGGTTCGGTGAAGGAGGCGTTCATGCGGGGACGTCACCGATCCGCTCGAGCGCGTCCACGATGAGGTCCCAGAAGCGCTGGTGGTCGAGGTCGACGGCGACCTGGGTGTGGCAGTCCGCGGGGGCGGGCGCGCGGAGGTCCGTCACGGTCATGCCGAGGGTGAGGGTGCCGGTCAGCTCGATGTCGACGGGGGCCTTGCGGACCGTCATGACGTCGGGGTCGATGACGTACGCGACCGCGCACGGGTCGTGCACCGGCGGCGCGGCGAAGCCCTGGGCCTCCAGGTACATGGCGCCGAAGAAGTCGAGCAGCTCGTTGACGAAGACGGCGGGCCCGGTGCCGACCTTCGCGATGCGCTCGACGACCTCGGGGGTGGCGAGTGCCTGGTGGGTCAGGTCGAGGCCGACCATGGTGACGGGCCAGCTCTCGTTGAAGACGATGTGCGCGGCCTCGGGGTCGATCTTGATGTTGAACTCGGCGACCGGGCTCCAGTTGCCCGTGTGGTAGCCGCCGCCCATCAGGACGACCTCGCGGACGCGCTCGACGATGCGGGGTTCCTTGCGGGCGGCCATGGCGATGTTGGTCAGACCGGCGGTGGGGACGAGGGTGATCTCGCCGGGCTCGTGCGCCATGACCGTGTCGATGATCAGGTCGACGGCGTGGCGGCCGTCCAGGGTCAGGACCGGCTCGGGCATGACGGGGCCGTCGATGCCGCTCTCGCCGTGGATCTCGGGTGCCGTTTCGATGGTGCGCACCAGGGGGCGGGAGCAGCCCGCGGCGAAGGGGACGCCGGTGATGTTCGCGATGCGGGCCACCGACAGGGCGTTGCGGGTGACCTTCTCCAGGGTCTGGTTGCCCACCACGGTGGTGACGGCGACCAGCTCCACATCCGGATTGCCGTGCGCCAGGAGCATGGCGATCGCGTCGTCATGTCCCGGGTCGCAGTCCAGGATGATCTTTCGGGGCATCGCGGAACCTCTTTGTTCGGCTGAGCCGTAGCCCCGGTGGGGAGACGGCTCGGGAAAACGTTCTCCAAAGACTTTGTGCACAGCGACAAATTATGTCAATGGCCGAAACCACACCCTGCCAAACGCGCCCGGAACGGACACGGTTCCGCAGGCACCGAGTGGGGGGGCAGAAGGGTGCCAACTGCCGGAATCCGGCGTAAACCGAAGGGCCTGGTTGTGACGAACGCCCGCTGATAACGTTTGCCGAAATCTGGCGGCTGGTCGAAGGGACGGGCACGGCGTGGCCGACGTGACGCTGAGAGACGTGGCCCGGATGTCCGGCTGCTCCGTCGCCACGGTCTCCCGGGTCCTGTCCGGTACGCGCGCCGTCGGCGCCGAGACCGCCCGCCGGGTCCGCGAGGCCGCCGACGCGCTGGGGTACCGGCCCAATCACGCGGCCCGGGCGCTGCGCGGCCGCCGCACGGGCACGGTGGGCCTCGTCCTGCCGCAGATCACGAACCCCTTCTATCCCGCGCTGGTACGGGAGTTGACGCACGCCCTGCACGCCGACGGGCGGGCGGTGCTGCTCGCCGACTGCGACGACGATCCCGCGGCCGAGGCGGAGTACGTGGCGGATCTGCTGAGCCGGCAGGTCGACGCGCTTCTGGTGATCCCGGCGGACGAGGACCGCAGCCGGGAGGCGGTGGCGGCCGCGGCCGCGAGGGTGCCGCTCGTTCTGATGGACCGCGGCTGCGGGCCCGGCGTCGCGGACTCCGTCGCCGTCGACAACACGGCGGGCATGGCTCTCGTCCTCGGCCATCTGGCCGCTACCGGCCGCCGCCGCGTCTGCTTCCTCGGGGCGGCGGGGACGGCCTCGGCGGCCGCCGAGCGGCGCGCCGCCTACGCGGCGGGGGCCATCGCGCTCGATCCCGGCGCTCCGGAGCGGGTGGCCCTCGGTGACTTCTCCGTGGAGTGGGGGCGGGCCGCCGTCGACGAGGTGTGGCCCGCCCGGCCCGACGCCCTGGTCTGCGCCAACGACCTCATCGCGATCGGGGCGCTCCAGCGACTCCAGCAGCTGGGGGTGGCGGTGCCCGGCGAGGTCGCCGTCACCGGTTTCGACGACATCCCGATGGCGGCGCTGTCCGCGCCGGGCGTCACGACGGTCCGCCAGCCGGTGGCCGAGCTGGCCGCGGAGGCGGCACGCCTGCTGGGCCTGCGCCTGTCCGGCGACGCCGCGGGCCCGCAGCGGTCGGTCCGACTCGCCCCGACCCTCGTCGTACGCGAGTCGAGCGCGCGATCGGACACGCCGGCCCCGCCGCCTATCCCGGTCCCGGTCCCGATCGCGGCCCCGGCCCTGGTCGCGGTCCCGGGCGGGCGGAGCGAGTCGGCTCCCGTCACGTAGACCTCCCAGTCCCGCGGGGCGGGCCGGTCCTGCGGAGCGAGCCGCTCTCACGGGCCGAGCCGGGCCCGCGGGCCGGGCCGCTCCCACAGGCCGGGCCGGTCCCACGGGGCGAGTGATTCGGCTCCCGTCACGTGGACCTCCCGACTCTGCGGGGCGGGCCAGGCCTGCGGGGCAAGCCGCTCTCACGGGCCGAGCCGGGCCCGCGGGCCGGGCCGGTCCCACGGGGCGAGTCGCTCCCACAGGCCGAACCAGCCCCCACAGGCGGAACCAGCCCCACAGGGCGAGCGAGTCCCTCCCGTCATGTAGGCCTCCCGGCTCCGCGGGGCGGGCCGGTCCCACGGGGCGAGCCGGTCCCACAGGCCGAACCAGCCCCACAGGCCAGCCCGACCCACAGGCCAGCCCGACCCACAGGCCAGCCCGACCCACAGCCCGGCCCGGCCCACAGGCCGGCCCACGGCCCGAGCCTCTCCCGCGCGGCGCGGACCGGATCAGCGTGTGACCCGCCACGTGAGCGAAGCCGTCAGCAAGCGGCGCAGTTTCGGGTCGCGGACCGCTGGGGTGCGGTCCGTGGCGCGGGCCGTCAGTTCGTGTGTACGGCCGTCGGCGGGGACGCCCAGCGCGCGTGGGCTCACCGTGCTGTCGCCCCTGGCCTGCCGGGCCTCGCGGCCGTCGACGTACCAGCGCAGCCGGATGCCGTCCGCCACCCGCACGGTGACCTTCGCATCGCGCCGCACCTCCTTGTCCGTGGGCGTCACGGGGGTGAGGACGGACGCGTGCCGGTGGAAGCCGGCGATCATCGCCTCGCGGCCGGGCAGGTTGAACTCGCGGCCGAGCGTACGCATGATCGAGTTCTGGGTGGGCCGGTAGAGACCGCGCGGGTAGTAGCCGCCGCCCTCGTACGCGCCGACGGTCCCACCGTCCGGCGAGGTACGGCCGATCCACCGGTACCACTTCTTCTTCTGGGCCGTGAGCTGGGCGGCCGTGCGCTTGCTGGTGTTCGTCTCCCAGGGCTCGGCGCCGGTGTAGGTGCCGTACTCGTCGTACCAGTACTCGTCGGCGAGCTTGCCCAGCGAGTGGCCCGTTTCGTGGACGAGGACCTGGTCGGACTGGGCGTTGTCCGAGGAGGCGGTGGCGATGCCGTCGTAGCCGGACGGCGAGGTGATGTCGTTGTAGCCCGCGCCGCCGTACTTGGTGGAGTTGGCGAGGACGATGACGAGGTCGGGGTCCGCGGCCTTCTTCGCGTACGACTCGACCTTGTTGGTGTCGACGCACAGCAGCCGCTCGATGCCGTCGCAGTAGAACGCCGAGCCGAGGGCGGTGTCCTTGACCGTGCCGCTCGTCGGGTCACCGGAGACGCCGGACTGCCGGGACACCGCGTCGACGGCCCAGACGTTGAAGAGGCTCTTGTACGAGGTGTAGGGCTCGACGGCGGAGACCTTCGCCCACTTGGCGCGCACGTCGGCGTGGAAGTCCTCCTGCTGGGAGGCGGTGTAGCCGTCCCCGATGAAGACGACGTCGAGCTTGGAGCCGGTCGGCCCGGCCTGCACGATGGGGACGACGTCCCCGTCGCCCTGGATCGCCGCGCGCTCCTTGGTGGAGAGCGGTTCGGCGGCGGGGACCTCGGCCTGCCGGGGGTGGGCGCCGGGGCCGGTGAAGTACTCGACGCTCTGGGTCCGCCGGTCCGCCGGGTCCGGGCCCGCGGCCGTGGCGGTGCCCGCCGGGGCGGTCACGGCGAGCCCCGCGGTGAGGGCGACCCCGGTGGCGAGGGCGGCTCCCAGCGAGGTGCGTCTGGCACGGCCGGGTATTCGGTGTGTGGGGGGCATGGGTGTCCTTCCGAAGTCCGCGATATAAATGGCGGGTTAAGTGCGGTTAAGGCGCGGCTCAACGTAGAGGCTCGTGGGATTCCAGGCAATGGGTGTGCGTCAAGTTGCTGGTGGGGCGGGCCCGTTCATACGGTTCCGAGAGCCCCGCAGCACCGACCGCCCCGAGTCTCCGGGGCACCGGAGCGCCAACGCCCGGGTGCGACGCAGGGAGAGGCCAGTGGTGGCACAGAACGGTTCCGACGACGTACGACCCGGCAACGCGCGCAAGACCGCCTCCGTGCGGCCCGACGACCCGGCCGAGATCGGACGGCGCGTCCAGCGCCTGCGCGGTGAACTGGGCCTGACGCAGCGGCAGTTGGCCGAGCCCGCCTACACCCCCGCGTACATCTCCACACTGGAGTCGGGGAGGGTCCGGCCCTCCGAGGCCGCGCTGCGGCACCTCGCCGACCGGCTCGGCGTCAGCTACGAGGAACTGGCCACCGGCCGCCCCGCCGCACTCGCCACCGGGTTGCGCCTGCGGCTCACCGACGCCCGACGTGCCCTGGCCACCGGCGCCCCCGAGGACGCGGCCGCGCTCTTTCGCGCACTCCACGAGGAATCCGTCACACACGCGCTCACCGAGGAGCAGGCGGCCGCGCTGCTCGGCCTCGGCGACTGTCTGCTGGAGTCGGGCGAACTCACCGGCGCCCGCGACTGTTTCGCCGCCGCCGAGCGACTGCTCGCCGACGAGCCGCTGCCCCGCCGGGTTCCGGCCATCCGGGGCCGCGCCACCGCCCATCTGCTCACCGGCGAGCTGCGGTACGCCTGTTACCTCCTGGAGAGCACCCTCGACGAACTCGGCGCCACCGGGCTGCACGACCCGGACGCGCTGCTGCTTCTCTACACGGCGTCCATCGCGCCCTACATGGACATGGGCGCGCACGCCAGGGCCGCGCACGCCGCCGAACTGGCGCTCGCTCTCGCCCCGCGCGTGAGCGACCCCGCGCTGGTCGCGGGCATGCACCGCGGAGTGGCCCGCACCCTCATCGCCGAAGGCCGCATCGCCGAGGCGGACGCCTCACTCGCCAAGGCCCAGGAGCTGTACCGGCAGCTGCACATCCGTACCGAATTGGCGCACTGCCATTGGATGCGCGGCTACGTCCACGCCCAGGACGGCGATCTGGAGCACGCCGAGAGCGAGCTGCGCACGGCCCGCTCCATCCTCGCCTCCAAGCGGGCCGCGCTCTTCACCGAGCAGGTCGAGGTGGAACTGGCGGACGTCCTGCGGCGGCGCGGCAGGACCGCCGAGGCCGAAGCGCTGCTGCGGCCCTTGCTGACCCCGGCCGACGACAGGGACGACGCGGGCCACGGCACGGAGGCGCTCGGGGCCGGGCGGGGCGCGGTGCACGCGGGCGGCGCGCACCGGCTGCTCGGACTCATCGCCGAGGAGCGGGGCGACACGGAGGGCGCCGAGGAGCACTATTGCGCCGCGCTCTCACTGCTCGAACGGTCAAGCGCGGCAGGGGACTTGGCGGACCTCTGCCGGCTGCTGGGCGATCTGCTGCGGCGCACCGGACGGGTGGAGGCCGCCATGGACGCGTACCGCACGGGGCTCGGACACCGGGCCGCGCCCGGTACGACCACCCTGGGTCCGGCGCCCGCCACTCCCCCGATGTGACCGCGTCTCCCCCGCCGGGCCGCCCCTGACCTGCATCGAAGGATGTACCCGCATTTCATCCGCGGCTACGACTCCCGTGCTCGCGCGGGCGCCGACGATGGGGGAAACACCCCGTCGCGACGGGCGCCCAGCGAGGAGAGACACATGGCAGGCCTGCACCCCGACTCACCCACCCCTTCCCGCGCGGGAACGCTGGGGCGCGCTCTGGGCGGCGGCCTCGTCATGGGCTCGGCGCTGGGCGTGGGCACCGAGCTGGGGCCGGTGATCGCCGACGCCCTCGGAGCGGGCGGGTTCGTGGCCCGGCTCATTCCGGCCGTGCTGGTCAGCGCGGTGGCCGTACCACTGGTGGTGTTCGCGCTGCACCGCCGGAAGGGCTCACTCAAGGACCTGGGGTTCGGCGGCGCGGGAGAGAACCTTCGGGCGCTGCTCATCGGGGCGGGCGTCATCGTGGGATCCGCCGGGCTCGTACTGGGCGCGGGGACGGCCGCCGGGCTGCTGCGCTGGTCGTCCCCCGACCCGGGGACGCTGGCCGGGTTCGTGGTGGCGAACGGCGTGGTCGCGCTGCTGCTGGAGGCGCTGCCCGAGGAGACGACGCTGCGCGGTTACGTGTGGACGTCGCTGCGCGAGCGCCTCGGCGGTGTGGGCGCGGCGCTCGGCACGACCGCCGTGTTCCTGGTCGCGCCCGGCTTCTCCACGGTGGTGGGGGCCACGACCGCGCGCCTTCTCGGCCGCGAGGCCGGGCCCGTCGGACTCGCGCCCGGCGGGCAGGATCCGGTCGGCTATCTGATCCTCCTGACCGTGTTCGGCCTGATGCTCGTCACCGCCCGCACGGCCGTCGGGCGCGCCCCGCTGTGCGTCTCCATCGGCGCCCATCTGGCCTTCCTGACCGTCAACCGCGTGGTGTACGAGGGCGGCAAGCGCGGCGCGGGCTGGCACGCCGAGTTGTCGTCGCCGGACGTGGAACTCCTCGTACTCGTCTACCTGTTGGTGGCCATGGCCGCGTTCACGGCCTGGCGGCGGATCGGGCGCCGGAGTGCGGGCGGGCCCGGCCGGGTGCTCGTCCGGTCCGCCGAGGGGTCGTAATCGGTCACCCGCGCCCGCGGCTCATGGACGCCGGTCATCACGGAGGCGCACCATGTCGGGCACCCGGCCCACCGCCCGGGAAGGAGCCGCCCCTTGATGTCCTCGGTGTCCACAGCGTCGTTCGTCCCGTCCGCCTCCTCGTCGGGGCTCCCGTCCACCGCCGAGGTCGTCATCGTCGGCGGCGGCGTGATGGGAGCAGGCATCGCCTTCCACCTCGCCGAGGCGGGCGTACGCGACATCGTCGTCATCGAGCGCGGCACGCTCGGCGGTGGCAGCTCGGGCAAGCCGATCGGCGGTGTGCGGGCGCAGTTCTCCGATCCGCTCAACATCGAACTCGGGCACCGCAGCCTGCGCGCCTTCCAGGACTTCCCGCGCCGCCCCGGCGCCGACATCGGACTGGCCACCGTGGGCTATCTGTTCCTGCTGTCCGACCCCGGGCAGGCGGCGGAGTTCGAGACCGGCGTACGCACCCAGAACGAACTCGGCGTCCCCAGCCGCATGATCGGCCCGGCCGAGGCCCGGTCGCTCTGCCCCTACGTCAGCGCCGAAGGGCTGACGGCCGCCGCCTACTCCCCCGCCGACGGGCACGCGCGGCCCGCCCTCGTCGTCCAGGGCTATGCCCGCGCCGCGGCCCTCGCCGGGGTGGTGTTCACGACGCGCACCACGGTCGTCGGCATGGAGACCACGGGGGACCGCGTGACGGCCGTGCGCACCGACCGCGGCCCGGTCTCCTGCGCGACGGTCGTGTGCGCCGCGGGCGCCTGGTCGGCGCGGGTCGGCGCCATGGCGGGCGTGGAGCTGCCGGTGCGGCCGGTGAAGCGGCAACTGGCCTTCACCGTCCCGCTCGCGCCCGCCGCGCCGCGCATCCCCTTCACCATCGACTTCGCGTCATCGGCGTACTTCCACAACAGCGACGACGGGCTGCTCCTCGGCCTCGCCGACCCCCGCCAGGCGGAGGGCTTCGACACCACGTGGACTCCGGAGTGGCTCGACCTCTTCCGGGCGGCCCTGCGGCGGCGTGCGCCCGCCGTCGCCGGCATGGAGACGGCCGGGGGCTGGGCGGGCCTCTACGAGGTCACGCCCGACCACAACGCGCTCATCGGCCGCTCCGCCGCCGTCCCCAACTTCCTGTACGCCACCGGGTTCTCCGGGCACGGCTTCCTCCAGGCTCCCGCCGTGGGCGAGATCGTCCGCGATCTGTACCTGGGGCGCCGGCCACACGTCGACATCGCCCCGCTCAGCGCGGACCGCTTCCACACCGGGCACGCGAGCCGCCCCGAGGCCCATGTGGTCTGAATCCGCGCCGGGACGGGCGCGGCCCCCCGCCGAAAGGACGACGTGCCGATGATCGGGCAGTGGCGGCTGCGTGCCGCGTTCGCCGCGCGGCTCTCCCGGATGTACGGGCGTGAAGTCCCCGCCTACGCACAGCTCGTGGACGTATCGCGCGAGGTCAACGACGACGTCCTGCGCGCACGGGGCGCCGACGCCGAGCGCCTGGGGTCCATCGGTCGCGTCACGGCCGAACGGCACGGCGCCATCCGCGTCGGCACCCCCGGCGAGCTGCGGCAGGTCGCCCGCGTCTTCGGCGCCCTCGGCATGCGCCCCGTCGGCTTCTACGACCTGCGCGACACCGCCGCCAACGCGCTGCCCGTCGTATCGACCGCGTTCCGGCCCGTCGCGAAGGACGAGCTGGACCGCAACCCCTTCCGGGTCTTCACCTCCATGCTCACCGTCTGCGACCCCCGCTTCTTCGACGCGGACCTGCGCTCGCGGCTGACCGCGTTCCTCGACGGTCGTGAGCTGTTCGGGCCGGAACTGCTCGGCCTCGCCGACCGCGCCGAGGCCGAGCGCGAGCTGCCCGGGGCGGACGCTGAGCGCTTCCTCGAACTCGCCGTCCAGGCCTTCGAGTTGTCGGCGGAGCCCATCGACAGGGACTGGTACGCAGCCCTGGAGCGGGTCTCCGCCGTCGCCGCGGACATCGGCGGCGTACGCAGCACCCACATCAACCACCTCACGCCGCGCGTTCTGGACATCGACGAGCTGTACCGGCGCATGACCGCGCGCGGCATCGAGATGATCGACACCATCCAGGGGCCGCCCTGCTGGGAGGGGCCCGACGTCCTGCTGCGTCAGACGTCCTTCCGGGCGCTCGCCGAGCCGCGTGCCCTGCGCGCCGCGGACGGCACCGTGACCCGCGGCGCGCTGCGGGTGCGCTTCGGCGAGGTCGAGGCCCGCGGTATCGCGCTGACCCGCGAGGGCCGCGCCCTGTACGACCGGCTGCTCGATCTCGTCGACGAACGGGCCGCGCACCGGCCGGCCGCGGAGCGGCAAGAGGTCGCCCGCGCCGTGTGGTCCGAGCATCTTCCCTCCACCGAGCGGGAGTTGGCCGAACGGGGGCTCGGCTTCTTCACCTACCACCCGGTCCCCGGCCGCCCCCGGGAGGGCCGCCCCTCCACGGACCTCGGCGCGCTCCTGCGGGAGGGCTGGGTGCGGGCCGAGCCGATCGTGTACGAGGACTTCCTCCCCCGCTCCGCCGCCGGGATCTTCCAGTCGAACCTCAGCTCCACGGGCTCCAGGGACGGTGATCGGGAAGGCAGCGCGTACGACGCCGAGCGCCTCTCCGGTGCCATGGAGCGCGAGGTGCTCGACCCCTTCACGCTGTACGAGCGTCAGCGGGACGCCTCTCTCGTGCGCGTCGCCCGCGAGCTGGACCTCGACGCCGTGCCCCGATGACCCCCAGGCCTCCCGAACCAGCCACCCCCCTCACTCCCAAGGGAGCAACATGACCGGCATCGCCCTCCCCTCCACCGACGAGCTGCGCGCCCGCGCCCTCGCCGCCCTCGACCGTGTCGAAGTCACCGTCCCCGACGGCGAGGGCCTGCTCGCCCGCACCCCCGTGACCGGCGAGGATCTGTTCGCCCTGGCCGCCGCGGACGCGGATGGGACCGAGGAGGCCCTCGCGGCCGCCCACGAGACCTTCCTGTCCTGGCGCACGACCCCTCCGCCCCGGCGCGGGGACCTGGTGCGGCGGCTCGGCGTGCTGTTGCGCGAACACCAGGAGGACCTGGCCGACCTGATCACCATCGAAGCGGGCAAGATCCGCTCCGAGGCGCTCGGAGAGGTCCAGGAGATGATCGACATCTGCGACTTCGCCGTGGGCCTGTCCCGTCAGCTCTACGGCCGCACCATCGCCTCCGAACGGCCGGGGCACCGCCTCTGTGAGACCTGGCATCCGCTCGGCGTCGTCGGGGTCATCTCGGCGTTCAACTTCCCCGCCGCGGTGTGGTCGTGGAACACCGCGGTCGCGCTGGTCTGCGGTGACACGGTCGTCTGGAAGCCCTCCGAGCTGACCCCGCTGACCTCGCTGGCCTGCGACCGGCTCCTGGCCCGGGCCGCCGAGGAGTGCGACGCGCCCCACGATGTGCACCGGCTGCTGCTCGGCGGCCGCGCTGTGGGGGAACGGCTCGTGGACGACCCGCGGGTCGCGCTCGTCAGCGCCACGGGGTCGACCCGGATGGGGCGCGCGGTCGGGCCGCGCGTGGCCGCCCGCTTCGGCCGCTCCCTGCTCGAACTCGGCGGGAACAACGCGGCGGTCGTCGCGCCGTCCGCCGATCTGGATCTCGCCGTGCGGGGCATCGTGTTCGCCGCGGTCGGCACGGCGGGGCAGCGGTGTACGACGCTGCGGCGCCTCATCGCGCACCGGGACATCGCCGACACGCTCGTCGGGCGGCTGACCGACGCCTACCAGAAACTGCCCATCGGCGACCCCTTCGACCGGGCCACCCTGGTCGGACCGCTCATCAACACCGAGGCGCTGTACGGCATGCGGGACGCGCTGGGCCGCGTACGCGAGGAAGGCGGCCGGCTCCTCGCGGGCGGCGACCGTCGCACGGCGCGGACGGCGCCCCACGCCGCGTACGTCGAACCGGCCGTCGTACGCGTCCCCGGCCAGTCCCCCGTCGTACGCGAGGAGACGTTCGCACCGCTCCTGTACGTCATGACGTACGACACCTTCGACGAGGCGATCGCGCTGCACAACGACGTCCCCCAGGGGCTGTCGTCGAGCATCTTCACGCGCGATCAGCAGGAGGCCGAACGGTTCCTGTCGCCGGAGGGCTCCGACTGCGGCATCGCCAACGTGAACATCGGGACCTCCGGAGCGGAGATCGGCGGGGCGTTCGGCGGCGAGAAGGAGACCGGCGGCGGACGCGAGTCCGGCTCCGACGCGTGGCGTGCCTATATGCGGTCGGCCACCAACACGGTCAACTACTCCGGCGGGCTCGCCCTCGCGCAGAACGTCAGCTTCCTGTGACGTCTCTTCCTGTGACGACTCTTCCTGTGCGGCGCTGTACGGCCGCCGGGGCGCGGTCACCGCCCGGTGCCGCCAACAGGCCCCCGACCAGCCTTGATCTCCTCGAACGCGCTCGTGCGATGCTGGGTTACGCGCCCGGAGGACACCGAGAGAGCAATGGGGAGTACGGCATCGCGATGGCAGTGGCACGAAGGACAGCGAAGGGCGTCTGGGACCGGTTCTCGGCCTCCGACCCGGGACTCCTGCGGCTCATGGCGGGGCTGCGCACGGTCGGGGCGATCCTCCTCGCCCTGGCCGTACTCGCCCTCGTCGGCACCTCGGTGACGCATCTGGTCGCGGGCGCGATGGCGGCGATGGTCGCCACGTTCGCGATCCAGGAGAAGGAGGTGCGCGGCCAGGCGGTCACACTGGCGCTCGGCCTGCCCGTCGCGCTCGCCGCGATATCCCTGGGAGCGCTGCTCAACTCCCGGGTGATCGCCGGTGACCTCTTCTTCGTGATGCTGATCTTCGGGGCGGTGTACTCGCGGCGGTTCGGTGACCGGGGCACCGCGCTCGGCCTGATCGGTTTCCAGGTCTACTTCGTGTCGCTCTTCGTGAGCGCGTCCGTCTCCGCCCTGCCGGAGCTGTACCTGACGCTGGTGATCGCCTTCGCGTGCAGTGCCGTCGCGCGGTTCGCCCTCGTACCGGAGACTCCCGAACGCACCCTGGCGCGGCTGCGCGAGGCGTTCCGCGCCCGGCTCGCCCAGCTCATCGCCCATCAGACCGACCTGCTCGACGCCGACGCCGAGGACGTGGACAAGGTCCTCGTCGATCTGCGGCGGAGCACCGCCCGGCTGCACGAGGCCGCGCTGATGATCCAGGGCCGCCTCGAGGAGGGCACCCGCGACGCGTCGGCCGCGGCGCTGCTGCAACGCAGGGTCGCCGACGCCGAGATCGCCGCCGAACGCCTGGGTGTGCTGCTGCTCAACGCGCGCGGTGCCGAGCGCGTGGAGACGCTCACGCTGCACCTGCCGAACGCGTCCGCGTCCATGCCGCCCCGCGCGCGGATCGCCCAGGACGCGGGCACGGCGCTGCGCAGGGATCTGCACGCCCTGCGCCTGCTCGTGATGCGCCTGGCGCCCGACGAGCGCGGCACGGCGCTCCCCTACGTACGCAACAGGCTGCTCGGCTACCGCGAGGAGCAGGGCCTCCCCCAGGGCTCGCCCGCGATCCAGGACTGTTTCCGCGCGGTCGGCGAGGCGGCGCGCGCCATCCTGGGTCTGCGGCTGGCGGTGGACGGTTCGCGGGACGAGGAGTACGACACCCCGGAAGCCGCCCGCTCCCGCGAGGAGTTCGAGGCGGAGGAGATCTCCATCGCGGGTGAGGCGGCGGAGGCGGCCGATGACGAGCCGACCGGGCTGCGGCGCCCTACCACCCGGGCGGCCGTGCAGGTGTCGGTGGGCTCGGCGCTGGCCATCGTCGGCGGCGAGTTCCTGTCCACGCAGCGCTGGTACTGGGCCGTGCTGACCTGCTGGGTCGTCTTCCTCAACACCGCGTCCACCGGCGAGATCCTGGTCAAGGGCTACCGCCGGCTGCTCGGCACGGTACTCGGTGTGGTGGCCGGTGTGGCGCTCGCGGGAGCCGTCGGCAACCACACGTGGATCGCGTTCGCCCTGGTCCTGCTCTGCGTCTTCGGGATGTTCTTCACCGCGCCCCTGTCGTACGCGCTGATGTCGTTCTTCGTCACGGCGATGCTGGGCCTGCTCTACACCCTGCTCAACACCTACAGCCTCGATGTCCTGGTGCTGCGCGTGGAGGAGACGGCGCTCGGCGCGGCCTGCGGGATCATCGCGGCGGTCCTGGTGCTGCCGGTGCGGACGTCACACCGTACGGACGAGGAACTGGGCACCGTCCTCGCGCGCCTTCGGGACGTCGTCTCGGCGGCGGTGGCGCAGCTCAGTGGCGGGCCCGCGGTGGATCTCGTGGACCTGGCGCGGGACTTGGACACGGCGCTGGACGATCTGCGCAGTTCCACGAAGCCGTTGACCCATCCGATCGCTCCGTTGCGGGCGCGGCGGCAGAACGCCCGCTATGTGGTGGCGCTCCTGGAGACCTCCGCCTACCACGCGCGTTCCCTCGCGGCGACGGCCGAGTTGGTGCCCTCCAGCAAGAGCGTGGCGGCCGACGCGCGCCTGGCCCTCGCGGGGCGGCGCATCACGCACAACATCGATCTGATCGCCGCGCACGTGCGCGACGAGGAGACCGACGGCGAGATCGAGTCGGGTGCCAGCATCGCCTCGATGCTGGACAGCGGCCGCCACGAGGTGCTGCGCACCGGCTCGGTGACGTTCCGCGTACTGCGGCATCTCCAGCGCCTCGACGAGGGGATCGTGGGCCTGGCCCGCCCCCTGGGCGTCCCGCTCGCGGTGCGGGAGGCGCGTACGGCTGGATGATCCGGCTCGCCCCCTACCACCCTCGTTACCAGTCGGCCTGGAGTGACGGTTCTTCGTCGCTTGCCAGCCTTGCGTGGAGTTCGACGTCGTAGCGCACGCCGTCGTAGGCGAGTTTCTGCCGCTGAAGTCCCTCGACCGCGAAGCCGGCGGCGGCAGCGACCCGGCACGACGCGGGGTTGTTGACCCGGTGGCCCAGTTCGAGGCGGAACAACTCGGCGTCATCGAACGCCCATCGCGCCAGAGCCCCGCACGCCTGCGAGGCGACACCCCGCCCGCGGGCCGTGGGCGTCGTCCAGTACGAAACCCAGCCGGTCGCATGAGGCCGGTCGATGGCACCGACGGCGACGTTTCCGAGCACGACGCCCCTCCCGTCGACCACGGCGAAGGCGAAAGCGGACCCCGCCTCCCATCGCTCCGTCCACTCGCAGATCCACCGTTCCGCGGCGTCCTGCGAGTCGATCGCCTCCTCGGACTGCCTGCGCATCAAAGGGTCCGCAAACGCAGTCATCACCGGGCGGGCATCCAGCCCGGCCCATCGACGCAGCAGCAGCCCGGACGGAGTCTCCACACGATCACGCACGGCCGGAGTCTTGCCCATGGCGGGGCCTCTGTCACTCTGTTTTCGGGGTCCTCAACGCTTATGCTGAACCACCACCGTTCCCGCACCGGAAGGTGGCAGCTCGATGACGGTGCCCAGTCTGCTCGCGGTCTTCGCGCACCCCGACGACGAATCCCTGGCGGCCGGGGGCGTGCTCGCCCGGCACGCGGCGTGCCGCGGAACTGGCGGAAGCGGTACGGATTCTCGGCGCGGGCGAGCCTCGCCTGCTCGGCTTCGCCGACGCGCGCGTGCCGGAATCGGCCCCGGGCGAGCCCCGGTTGTGCGACGCGCCGCTCGACGAGGCGGTGCGGCGGCTGGTGGCGCACGTCCGGGACGTCCGCCCGCAGATCGTGGTCACCCACGACGCCTACGGGGGGCTGAGCGGCCACCCCGACCATGTGCACACCCACCGGGTGACCGTGCTCGCCGCACAGGCCGCCGGGCTCGAACAGCTCTACCCGGAGGCCGGCCCGCCCTGGCGGCCGCGCGCCCTCTATCTGGCCACGCACCCGCACTCGGCCGTGGCGGCGCTGCGCGCCGTGATCGGCGCGCGCAAGGCGCTGCGCAGCGTCCCGGACGAGCAGGTCACCACGGCCATCGACGTCGGCCCCTGGCTGGACCGGAAGATCGCCGCCGTGCTGTCCCACCGCTCCGAGGTGGAACACTGTCCCGCCCCCGCGGCCGGGCCGGAACTGGACTGAACCGCGGGGCGCCGCGCGCCGAAGGGCCGCGGCGCCCCGCGGGGGCTCACCAGATTCGTACGCGCTCCGCCGGGTCCAGCCACAGGCCGTCGCCCTCCGTCGTGCCGAACGCCTCGTGGAACTCGTCGAGGTTGCGGACGATGTTGGCGCGGAACTCCGGGGGCGAGTGGGGGTCGATCGTGAGGTACTGCTGCTCCTGCTCCTTGCGGCGCTTGGTGCGCCAGCAGTAGGCCCAGTTCTTGAAGAGCCGCTGCGAGCCGGTGCCCTCCTCGCTCTCGGGCATCGGCGCCCCGTCGAGCGAGATGAGGTAGGCGGTGTGCCCGATGGTCAGGCCGCCGAGGTCGCCGATGTTCTCGCCGACCGTCAGCGAACCGTTGACGAACTCGCCGGGGAGGTTGCGGGGCGAGAAGGCGTCGTACTGCTTGATGAGGGCCTTCGACTTGGCCTCGAACGCGGTCTTGTCGGCGGCGGTCCACCAGTCGTTGAGGTTGCCCGCGCCGTCGTACTGCGCGCCCTGGTCGTCGAAGCCGTGGCCGATCTCGTGGCCGATGACCGCGCCGATGCCGCCGTAGTTCTCCGCCGGGTCGGCGTCGGGCGAGAAGAACGGCTTCTGGAGGATGCCCGCGGGGAAGCAGATCTCGTTGGTGCCCGGGTTGTAGTACGCGTTGACCGTCTGCGGCAGCATGAACCACTCGTCGCGGTCGACCGGCGAGCCGATCTTGGCCAGCTCCCGGTCCGTCTCGAACGCGGCCGCCGCCTGCGCGTTGCCGAGCAGGTCGTCGGCGCTGACCCGGAGCGCGGAGTAGTCGCGGAAGGTGTCCGGGTAGCCGATCTTGGGGCGGAACGTGGCGAGCTTCTCGTACGCCCGTGCCTTCGTCTCGTCGGTCATCCAGTCCAGCCGGGCGATCGACTGGCGGTAGGCCTCGAGGAGGTTGGCGACGAGGTCGTCCATCATCGCCTTGGACGACGGCGGGAAGTGCCGCGCCACGTACTCCTTGCCGACGGCCTCGCCCATGGCGCCCTCCACGAGGGCGACGGCGCGCTTCCAGCGGGCGCGCAGCTCGGGGGTGCCGTTGAGCGTACGGCCGTAGAACTCGAAGTTGTTCCGCACGAAGTCGTCCGTGAGGTACGGCGCGCAGGCGCGCAGCACGCGCGCGAGCGCCCAGTCCCGCCACTGCTCGATCGGCACCTCGGCGAGGACCGCGGAGAGGTGGGAGAGGTAGGACGGCTGGCGGACGCAGGTCTCCGCGATGGTGGCGTCCGAGCCGCCGAGGCCCTTGACGAAGCCCCGCCAGTCGAATTCCGGTGCCAGCGCGAGGAGTTCGTCGAGTGTCGTGAGGTTGTACGTCTTCAGTACGTCACGGGTCTCGGCGCGCTCCCAGTGGCCGGCGGCGAGCCGCGTCTCCAGCGCGAGCACGGTCTTCGCGGCGGCCTCGGGGGCGGCGTGCTTGCCGAGCCTGAACAGTTCGGTGAGGTGGGCGACGTACTTCTCGCGGATCTCGGCGAACTTCTCGTCGCGGTAGTACGACTCGTCGGGCAGCCCGAGGCCGCCCTGGAGGATGTTGAAGAGGTAGCGGTCGGAGTCGCGGTCGTCCGAGTCGACGTACGAACCGAAGAGGCCGGAGCCACCGACGCGCTCGAAGCGGCCGAGGAACGCGGCGAGGTCACGGACGTCCCGCAGGCCCGCGACCTCGTCGATCAGCGGCTGCGCGGGGGCGAGCCCGCGGGCGGCGATGGTCTCCTCGTCCATGAAGGAGGCGTACAGCGCGGCGATCTTGCGGGCCTCGTCGGCGGAGGCACCCTCGCCGTCCGGGGACTCGGCCAGATCCTGGATGATCTCCTTGACCTGCTGTTCGGCCGTATCGGCCAGCTGCACGAAGGGGCCCCAGCTGGAGCGGTCCTCGGGGATCTTCTCGGTGTCCAGCCAGTGGCCGTTGACGTGTCCGAAGAGGTCGTCCTGCGGGCGGATCTCGGGGTTCATGCCCGGGCGGGCGTCATCCAGAATGCTCATCCACGCACCCTACTGCGAGCCGTCGGTCCGGCACGAAGGCTTGCGCCCCGTCGCGGGCGCCCGCGTGTCACCCCGCGCCAACTCGCGTGCAAACCATCCCAATAGGAGCGATAAAGTATCGCGTCAACCTCCGTACACCTGTCGCACCAGGAGAGCTTCCGTGACCGTAGCCATCGCCCCGTCCGAGGCAGCCGTCCCGTCCGCCGACGCGGCGCGCCTGGTGGCCGAGGACGCCCGTGACTTCGGGGCCTACGCCCGTACCGGCGGCTGGGCCTTCGGCCTGAAGGTCGCCCGCAGCGTGCGCCCGGGCGGGCAGAGCGCCGGCGAGACGCCGAAGATCTCGGCCAAGGAGTTCGCGGAGCTGGCGGGCTGCTCGGCCGACCGCGTCATGCGCTACTACAAGGCGTGGGACAAGGCCGCCGACGACGGGCTCGTGCCGCACTTCGAGGCGCTCTCCCCCGGCATGGACGTGGAGCTGCCCGACGCGGACGTCTGGCTGTCGTACTACTCCTCCCGCTCCAGCGCCCTCACCCCACGCGGCGACGCGATCTCGGAGGCCGCCGAGGCCGAGGGCATCCGGCCCACGAAGGCCTTGGAGGTCGCGGAGAACCCGACCGCGCTGCGGGCCGCCATCCTCGCCGACCCGGGCACCGCGGAGGCGGCGCGGAAGGCGCTGATGGACCGCCTGGGGGAGGACCCGGCACTCCGGACCGAGCTGGTCCGCGACATCGTCCGCGCCGACGACCTCAAGAAGGCCGTGGCCGCCGAGGCCAAGGCGGGCGACCGCGTCGACTACGTCCGTCAGATCGTGGAGAAGGGCCAGGTCAAGACGCCCGCAGGCCAGGTGATCGACGCGCCCGCCGAGCTGCGCGAGGAGGCCGAGCGGCACCTGTCCCTCATCGACGAGCTGGACGACGGCGAGGAGTCCGGCGAGTGGGCGCGCGAGGCGTACGACACGGTGCGCGATCTGGTCGCGCAGACCGTCCAGAGCGACCCCGAGCTGCGCGTGCAGGAGCGGCGCGCGAAGTTCTACGGCAGCCTGCACAAGGCCACGAAGGTGTTCGAGGAGCTGACGTTCGACGACATCGCGACCGTCGACGACATCCGCGACATCTACGAGGACGACATGCTGCGGCGCCTCGAAGAACTCCAGCAGGCCATCGGCGCGTGCATCTCGGCGCTCCAGTCGGCGACCGCGCCGCGGCAGGAGCCGAGCGCTTCCTGAAGGGGTGAGCGGGCCGCGGCGGTCAGCCGGTGAGCGTGATGCGGATCCCGACCGTGCCGTTCAAGCCGCGTCGCAGCCTGCTGCCGAGCAGGGTGAGGGAGCCGAGCACCCCGTATTTGCGGGCGATGAGACGGCGGTAGCGCGCGGTGACCTCGGGCGGGCAGATCTCGGCGGTGGCGGGCACCTGCCCGCCCGTCGGGTTGCCCCGCAGGTCGCAGGGGCCGACCATGACGTCCGCGCGGCGGCGGATCCGCTTCACCTTCCAGGAGTCCGCTGCCGTCCAGATCCCGAGCGCGTCACCGTCGGAGACGACCCAGACGGGGGTCGGCACGAGCGAGCCGTCCTTCCGGTAGCTGCTGACCAGCAGATACTTTCCGGCGCCGAGCCGGGCCCGCGAGGTGTCATCCATGCCGGGAGTCTAGAACAGCTATCCGTAACCGCTTATCCTGGTTACATGGCACCGTCCGCGTCCCCCGGCATCCTGATGCGCGCCCACAGCGGCGCCACCTACCGCTTCGATCCGGGCGCGCTCTGCCTGGAGCTGCTGACCACCGGCGGCCCCGGCGAGTTCCGCCGGTACGAGGTGCTGCACGCACCCGGTGACCTGGCCGCCTGGGCCGGCCGGTCGCGGCTGACGCCGACACCCGACCTGGAGGTGACCGACGCCGAAGTAGTGGACGCCCGGCGGCTGCGCGACGCGCTGTTCCGCGTGACGACCGCCCGCGCCCTCGGTGAGACCCCCGCCCCGGCCGACCTCGACACCATCAACGAAGCGGCCGCGCACCCGCCGCTCGTCCCCTCCGTGGGCCCGGACGGCGAACGCCGCTGGGCGGGAGCCGCCGACGGGACCGGGCTGCTCTCCACCGTCGCGCGCGACGGCGTCGACCTGCTGACGGGACCGTTCGCGCACCGCATCAGAAGATGCGCGTCCGACAACTGCTACCTGATCTACGTCGACACCTCCCGCCCCGGGCGGCGCCGCTGGTGCTCGATGGAGCACTGCGGAAACCTCCACAAGGTACGGACGCTGCGCGCACGCCGCGCCGACGAAGGGTGAGCGAGGCGGCGCCTGCGGGCGGGCCGGCTACCAGGTGCTCTCGTAGTACTTCACGCGTTCGTCCGCTCCGACGTACCGCATGCCGGCCGAGGCCATGACGCGCTGCGAGGCGATGTTGTCGAGGTCCGCGTCGCCCTTCACGCAGCTGATGCCCTGCTCGCGGGCCAGTCGGAGCAGTTCGCGCAGCGCCTCGACGGCGTACCCCTTGCCGCGGGCGGCGGGGATCAGGCCGTATCCGATCGTCACGGTGCCCTCGGCGTCCGGCGGCCGGTTGAAGCCGAGGCTGCCGATCACCCGGCCGCTCTCGCGCTCGCGTATCTCGTAGTCCCCGAAGGGCTGTGGGTTGCCGGTCCGCGCGCAGTGGCCGAGGAAGTCGGTCGCCGACTCCACGTCTCCGTCGGTGGGGTACCCGGGCCCCCACAACTCCCCTTCCCCGGGCGTGCCCGCCACCACGCGGCGGGCCTCCTCGACAGTCATCGGGTGCAGCACGAGCCGCGTCGTCACAAGATCTTCCATGGCAAGTGGAAGTACCACGCCGGGCGGACCGGCCGCACACCATTTACCGCTCGGCGCACCCGGGCCGCACGTCCTTGAGGGCTTCGGCGAGCGCGGTGAAGAAGCGGGCGTGTTCCTGGGCGCTGGGCGGCAGTTCGGGGTTCCAGGGCAGGGCACGGATGCCGCCGCCGAGGGCTTCGCCGAGGTCGGCGGCGTTGCGGCGTACGTCGGTGAGCACGAGGTCCGGCTCCAGCGCGGCCGCCTCGGCCCAGGTGGTCGTGGACCAGTTGGCTCCCTGTCCGGGTGCGGGGTCCACGACGCCGACGCCGAGTCCGGCGAGTGCGGCGAGGTCGGGCCAGGCGTAGGGCCTCGCCAGGTGGACGGAGTCGGATCCCGCGGGTGAGAGGGCGAGCACACGCGGCCGTACGGGTTGGCCCGCCGCGTCGGTCAACCTGCGCTCGGCCGCGGCGAGTTCGGCTTCCGCCTCGGGCTGCTCAGTGGCGCCGAGGCTGTGGGCGAGGGTGGTGAGGCGGTCCCGGATTCCGGCGAGGCTGCGGCCCCGGCCGACGTCGAGCACGGCGACGGGGACCCGCTCCTCCAGATGTTTGGCGGCCTCCGGATCAATGCCGTAGACCTGGCCGCCGCCGTAGGTGAGCGCGATGACCAGATCGGGCTCCGCGGCGAGGAGCGCTTCCAGGTCGAGCGCGGAGCCCGCTCCGAAGTAGGGGAGGTCCGCGAGGGGCAGGCTGCCCGACTTGGCGGGATCCGGTACGGCGGGGTCGTCGTGCGCGGAGCCGAAGAGGCCGGACAGGCGTATGCCGTGGTCGTGGAGTGCGGCGGCTGTCGGCACGTAGGCGACCAGCCGGGCCGGACGGTGTGGCGCCCTCACCAACTGGTCCCGGTCGTCGGTGAACTCCCAGTCCTGGACCGTGTCGTGTGCCATGATCTCCGACTCCTCCCGCTCCGGTGCCGCGGCGCGGCCCGCCCCTGTCGTGACCTGTCGGCCTCGCACGGCCTGTGCCGGTCGCAGCCGCCTGCCCCACCCTCCGCGCGGCTGTTTCGCCGTGGCCGTCCGGTGCTACCTGCCCGGGCGTGCCGCGGCGTACACGGGGGTGGGCGTGCGGGCCTGCCTCGGTCCGCTCGGCGTACGAGCGGGGCAGGCCCGAAAGGCTGACCGGGGTTGGCCTGCTTGGCAGCGGAGTTGGTCGGCTGGTGGCTCAGTCCTCGGCACCCGTGGCGTGCGGGAGGCTGAGGAGGAGTGCGTGCCTGCCGCCGGTGGCGAGGTCGCTGGTGCCGGCAGCAACGGGACACTGACACAGCGAGGGGCCTGCACCCCCGTGCGGGGATGCAGGCCCGGACAGCCGCAGGTCTAGCGGCGGTCGTCCATGTCGTCCTGGATGTCATCGAACGACCGCTCGCCGCTCTGGCGGGTGTCATCGCCACGCTCCCGAAGCCGGTCCTGCTCCGTCCGGCCTCGCTGGGACGCCTCGTCCTGCTTGTTCCGCAGCTGCTCCTTGGCCTTCTGGGCCTTGTCCTGCATTTCGTCCTTGATGCCCATAAGAGTTCACTCCTCGGGGTGGGGGGTTGATCCTCGACGAGCCTGGCATGGGGAAGGGCTGACCAGCCGGTCATGTTGAGCCGTTCGGGTCCCACCCCCTGACCGTGCTCGCCGCCCACCGAGGGTGATCATGGCATTAGAGTGGCCGCCACATGGCCGTCCCGCTGATCGCCGGGCGCGGGACAGCGGAGTGGGACGGGAGCCTCTCATGACCACCGCACTGATCGTCGGCGATGTCCAGCGGGGCATCACGAGCGGCTACCCGTTCGCCAGGGAGGTCGTGCCACCGCTCACCGAACTGATTCCGCGCGCTCGCGCGGCCGGGGTCCTCGTGGTGTTCGTGCACTTCGCCTTCCGGGACAACGGGGCCGACGTGCCACAGGGGAACGCGACGCTCAAGGCGTTCTACGAATCCGGGGACGCCTTCCACGAGGGGTCGGCCGGGACGGAGATCGTGCTGCCGGTGGCCGACGAGGACGTCGTCGTACTGAAGCGCCGGGCCAGCGCGTTCGCCGGCACGGATCTCGACCTCGTACTCCGGGCACGCGGCGTCAGCGGCCTGGCGATCGCCGGGGTCGCGACCAGCGCGATGGTGGCTGCGACGTGCTACGACGCGGCAGACCGTGGCTACGACATCACCGTGCTGCGTGACGGCTGCGCCGATGGCGACGCGGCGATCCACGACTTCTTCATGGACGCGGTCTTCCCCGCCCGGGGCTTCGAGGTCGTGCCCTGCGCCGGTTGGCCCGGGGAATAGCGGCGGTGCTTCCACCGGGGACGGCCGCTTGTTTGCTGGAACGAATCACCTCCGCAGCCAGTGGCCCGCCGCGCTCATCCATGTGGTGAGGAAGTCCTTGTCTCCCAGGACCTCGATGCCGTCCGCGGGGGTCGGAGCGCGGCGCTGGTAGAGGAGGAGCAGGAGGTCCGTGAGAGGGCCGCGTACCGCTGTGGCCGCCTTCTTGTGGGTGTGGCTCACGGAGATGGGGGCCGCGGTCAGGTCGATGAACCACTCCCCCGAACTCGGACCCGGCCCCGGCCCCGGCCCCCCGGGCGCACCAGCGGCGTCGGTGGCGTGGAAGTGCAGCGTGCGGCCGGGGCCGAGCAGCGCGCGGTGCGCGGCCTCCGACTCGTACGCCTGCGGCAGAGTGCTGAACTCCAGCCACTCGTCGAGGCCGTCGAGCGCGACGTCGGCGTCCAGGGTGTATGCCCCACCGACCGCCGCGGTCGCGTCGAAGCGGTGGACGACCGTCTCGTACGTCATGCGGCGGGCCCAGAAGAGCGGGGTGCCACCCGGGGCCGGGGTCCAGACCCTGGCGTCCGGTCCCGCGTCACGCAGCGTGTCCACGAACCGGGCGGTGCTCTTCGTGAGCCAGGCGGTGAGCGTCGCGATGTCGTCGTCCGCGTCGGGCGTGACCTCGTTCACCTGATCGTCCGGGACGGGCCCGGTGGCCCGGGTCCGCACGATCGTCTCGGCCCAGCTGTGCGTCCCTCCGACGTGACGCAGCAGGTGGGCGAGGGTCCATCCGGGGCATCCCGGGACGGGCGCGGCGGCGTCCGCGCCGTTGAGGGCAGAGACCAACTGCACGGTCTGGTCGGCGATTCGGGTGACGTAGCGGTCGTATACCGCGCTGGGGTTCGGACGCGTCATGCCGTCACGGTAGACCACGGGCCGCGAGCCGCGGGGCCTCAGCAGTCGGCCGTGACCGGTGAGCAGCGGTGAGCGGCGATCGATGCGCTGGCTACGACCGTTCACGCCCACGCCCACACCTGCGCGTACGCCTACGCAGACGACGCCGCCGCCAGGAACTGGGTCGCCGCCAGTTCCCCGTACAACGGGTCCGCCGCCACCAGTTCGGCATGCGTGCCGACCGCTCGTACCTTTCCCGCGTCCATCACGACGATCCGGTCCGCCAGCGTCACCGTCGACAGGCGGTGCGCCACCACCAGGACCGTGACCTCGCGGGACACCTCCGCCACGACATCGCGCAGCGCCAGCTCGTTGACCGCGTCCAGTTGCGAGGTCGCCTCGTCGAGCAGGAGCAGCCGGGGTTTTCTGAGCAGTGCCCTGGCGATCGCCACGCGCTGCCGCTCGCCGCCGGACAGCTTGGAGCCGCGGTGGCCGACCACCGTGTCCAACCCCTCGGGCAGGCGCTCGATCACGCCGTCGAGGCGAGCCCGCACGAGAACGTCGCGCACCTCGGCGTCGGTGGCGTCGGGCGCCGCGAAGAGCAGGTTCTCGCGGACGGTGCCCGCGAGGACGGGCGCGTCCTGCTCCACGTAACCGATGGTGGCCCGGAGTTCGGCCAGCGGCCACTCCCGTACGTCCTTGCCGTCGACCAGGATCCGCCCGCCGGTCGCCTCGTAGAACCGCTCGATGAGGCCGAAGACGGTCGTCTTGCCCGCGCCGGACGGGCCGACGAAGGCGGTCATGCCGGGGCCCGGCACCTCGAAGGCCACGCCGTGGTGGACGTACGGGAGTTCGTCGCGGTAGCGGAAGGTCACGTCGTCGAAGACCACCGACGCCGGGCCGGCCGCCCTCGCGGCGGCCTCCCGCCCCGGGCCCCCAGAAGCCCCATCCTCTCCCGCTGCCTCCTCCGTCTGTTCGGTCTCCAGCCGCTCCGCCTGCACGATCCGCGCGATCGCCGCCGAGCCCACCTGGTACTGCGAGGCCGCCTCGACCAGGCGCGACACCGGTTCGGTCAGGTAGAAGAGGTAGAGCAGGAAGGCCACCAGGGTCGAAACGGAGATCGCGCCGGACGCGACCCGCGCGCCGCCGATCCCGAGCACTGCCAGGAACGACACCTGAACGGCGAGGCCGACCGAACTCCCCGCCACCGCCTGCCACTTCGCCGACCGCACCCCGTGCCGCCACGCCTCACGCGCGGCCTCCTGGATGACCTCGGTCTCGCGCCGCTCGGCGCCGGAGGCCTTGACCGTGCGGAAGGCGCCGAACGCCCGTTCCAGCGCGGTCGAGATCGTGCCCACCGCCTCCTGGGCGCGCCGGGTCGCCTGCGCGATCCTCGGCATGGCCACGGACGCCGCGCCGCCGATCAGCACGATCACCCCGACCGTGACACCGAGCAGGACCGGATCCATCAGTCCCATCATCGCGATGGTCGCGAGGAAGGTGAGGCTCCCGGAGACCGCCGAGACCACGGACTGGGTCGTCACGGCCCGCAGCAGCGTGGTGTCCGAGGTGATCCGGGACATGAGGTCGCCGGGCTGGGTCCGCTCCACCTCCGTGAGGCGCAGCCGCAGCAGCCGCCCGACCAGGGTGCGCCGGGCGGCGAGCACCACGGACTCGGCGGTGCGCTCCAGGACGTACGAGCCGATCGCCTCGATCGCGGTTCCGAGGATCACGAGCGCGCTGAGGAGCACCAGGACGCCGGCGATGGAGTCGTCGCCGCCGAGCCGCTCCACGAGCGACTTGGCCGCCAGCGGCTGGGCCAGCGCGGTCATCGAGCCCGTCAGGGTGAGCAGCGCGCCGACGGCCACGGCGGCGCGGTGCGGGCGGAAGTGGCGGTACAGAGCGCGCCAGGTCTCCTTGGCGGGCAGCCGCTCGGGTTCGGGGACGTCCTTGGAGGTTCTGACGGTCTCGGCGGGGGTGGGGGCTGGGGCTGCATCGGTCACACCTGACAGGACGCGTCCGGGGGTGATCCACCTGACGCGGGACGGGTGAGTTTCGTACCGTCCGGGCCTACGGTTACCGGATCCGGCCGGTGAGGGGCCTTCCCCGCCTGGGCGACGGGCCTGCCGGGGTCGCGCAGGATTCCGGCCGCGCACGCGGCGACGACGCAGAACGCCACCGGCAGCAGGAACGTGAGGTTGAGCGGCATGAAGTGGGTCAGCGGTCCGATGACCGCGGGTCCCGCGAGCATGCCGAGGTAGCCGAGTCCCGCGACACGGGAGACATTCGCCCCGGCGGCATCCTTGTCCGTGTGGCCCGCGGCGCTGAAGAGCTGCGGGATGCAACCGGACAGGCCCGCGCCGAACACGGTCCAGCCGACCAGGGCCGCCGGAACCCAAGGGGACAGCGCCGCCACGGTCAGGCCGACCGCCGCCACGGTCGCGCCGTGGCGCAGGATCGCCACCGGGCCGAGGCGGGCGGCCACCCGGTCGGCGAGGAGGCGGCCGATCGTCATGGCGGTGGCGAAGGCACCGTAGGCGAGAGCGGCGGTCGCGGCCGGTGCGTCCAGGACGTCGCGCAGGTGCAGCACGCTCCAGTCGTTGGCGACGCCTTCACAGAGCATGAGCATCAGCGCGAGCGCGGCGAGTGCCCAGATACGCCTGGGCGTTCGCCGCGGGGACGCGGCCGTGGTGCCGGAGGCCGCCGGGCCGCCAGCCTCGATTTCCGCGACCCCGGCTTCCTTAGCCCCGGCTTCCGCGGAGACGCCTTCCGTACGAGCGGCCGGCTCCCCCCGCAGCAGTGCGGGAGCGCACAGCGCGGCGGCCACCAGGCCGAGCAGCGCCACCGCGCCGAGGGTCGCCGCGGGGCTCCAGCCCCAGCTGAGCGTGCGGGCGCCGAGCAGCGCGGCGAGGACGCCGCCGATGGAGAACGTGGCGTGGAAGGCGGACATGACGGGTCGTCGGTAGCCGCGTTCCACGTGGACGGCGTGGGCGTTCATGCTGACGTCCAGACAGCCGTTGCCGAGGCCGAGGGCCAGCAGGGCGGCCCCCAGCGCCCAGACGTTCGTGGCGAGACCCGGCAGGACCACGGCCGCGCTGCACAGGGCGGCGCTGACCGGCACGACGACGCGGGCGCCGAGACGGTCGGTGAGGGGGCCGACGATCTGCATGCCGAGGAAGGCGCCCGCGCCGAGCAGCAGCAGGAGCCAGCCGAGGACGGCGTGGCTGATCCCGGCGCGGTCCTCGGCGGCGGGGATGTGGACGATCCACATGCCCATGAGGAAGCCGTTCAGGGTGAAGTAGGCGAAGGTGGCCAGCCGTCCGGCCCGCAGTGTTCGTTCCATACGTCGAACATAACGAACACTAACGATGTTCGGAAGCTTGATTTACGAACATCAGTAATGTTCAAATGTCGTCGTGCCCCATATGAGCAGAGCCAGTACGAACAGGGATCGGCTGCGGCAGATCACCGAGGCCGTCCGCGAGGCGGGCCGGGTCGGTGTCGCGGAGCTGGCCGAACTGACCGGCGCCTCCGAAATGACCATCCGGCGCGATCTGGAGTCCCTGGCCGACCAGGGCGTCCTGGAGCGCTACCGCGGCGGTGCGCGCAGTCTGCTGCTGCGGGGCGAGGAGCCTCCCTTCGCGCTGCGGGAGCAGGAGGGCCTGGAGGCCAAGCGTCGTATCGCCGCCGAGGTCGCCGGACTCATCGACGACGGGGAGTCCGTCGTCGTGGACAGCGGCACGACGTGCCTGGAGGTCGCCCGCGCGCTCGAACACCGCCGACTGACGGTGATGCCGCTCTCCCTGCACGCCGTCCACACTCTTTCCGGAGCGCCCCAGCTGACGCTGCTCGTGCCCGGCGGGCAGCCGCGCCCCGGCGAGCTGGCACTCACCGGCCAGCTGACCACGGCCTCGCTGGCCGCGCTGCGGTTCGACACGGCCGTCATCGGGTGCTGCGGACTGAGCGCGGCGGACGGCCTGACCGCCTACGACCTGGACGACGCCGCCGTGAAGCGCGCCGCGATCGCCTCGGCCCGCCGCGTCATCGCCGTCGCGGACGCCGCCAAACTCTCCCGGACCGCCCTCGCCTTCGTCACGCCCGCCGCCGCCCTGCACGCCGTGGTCACCGACGACGCCGCGCCCGACGAGGAGACCGACGCCCTGGCCGCGGCGGGCGTGACCGTACGGAAGGTATGACCCCATGACCAGCCGCCCCATGACCAGCCGCCCCATGACCAGCCGCCCTATGACCGCCCTCACGACCAGCCCTACGACCGACCCCGCGACCAGCCCTCCAACCGACCCCGCGACCGCCACCGGCCTCGGCTCCGCCCCCGACATCCTGCTCTTCGACATGTTCGGCGTCATCGCCCGCCACCAAACCGAGGACGGCAAGGCACGCCTGGCCGCCACCGCGGACGTGCCCGACTCCCTTTTCTGGGACGCCTATTGGGGGCTGCGACAGCCGTACGACCGCGGCGACATCGCGGGTCCCACCTACTGGCGGCAGGTGGCCAACGCCGTCGGCGCCGACTTCGGGCCCGCCCGGATCGCGCGGCTCATCGAGGCCGACATCGCCAGTTGGAGCGCCGTCGACGAGAGCATGGTCGCGCTGATCGAGGAACTGGCGGCGGCGGGCAGGCCCATCGCACTGCTCTCCAACATCCCCGAGGAGCTGGCCGCCCACTACGAAGAGCGGCACACCTGGCTGAGGCACTTCCGGGTGCGCGCCTTCTCCTGCCGCATCGGCCACGCCAAGCCCGAGCCGGGCGCCTACCGCTGGTGCCTTGCGGCCCTGGGCACCGAACGGGAGCGGGTGCTCTTCATCGACGACCGCGAGGACAACATCACCGCCGCCGAGGCGAGCGGCGTACGCGGCCACCTCTTCACGACCCCCGCCCGGCTGCGGGACGCGCTGCGCCTCAGCGTGTGATCGCGCCCAGCAGCGCCTTGGCGCACAGGTCCCGCACCTGCGCGCGCGTCAGCTCCGGTTCGGCCAGCCACTCCAGGCATACGGCGATCATGAAGGCGAGCCAGCCCCGCACCGCGAGACACAGCGCGGGCGGGTCCTGGATGAGGTCCGCGGCGTCCGGATCCGCGGCCAGGGCCGCGAGGATCTGCCGCTCCTGGGCGGCAAGGCTCCTCCCGTAGACCTCGCGGACCAGCGGGTCGCCCGCCGCCTCGGCCCGGTGGAAGGCGCGGAAGCCCTGCGCGTGGCTCTCCACATAGCCGAGGAACGCGTCGAGTCCGGTACTGATCTGCTCGCTCACCGGCAGACCCGGCACCGCCGCCGTCAGGCGCAGCATGCGTTCGCTCTCGCGCTGCACGACGGCGGCGAAGAAATCCCGTTTGGTCGGGAAATAGTGGTAGAGGAGGCCGCGCGAGACACCCGCGATCTCCGCCACCCGCTCGATCCACACATCGTCGTACGGCTTCTGTGCGAACAGTCGCGCCCCGACCGAGAGCAGCTGCTCACGCCGCTCCTCGGTGCTCATCCTGCGGCGCGTGCGCTCCGTTGGGTTCGCGGCCATGCGGGCACCTTACTTGACTTGAATTCAATAGCGGGCTCAGACTGGGGACTCTTATTGAACCCACGTCCAACAGGCCTCAACGGGCCTGCCGCGCAAGGGAGATGGGCACATGGCGCAGACGACGAGGTCCGCGGCCGGGCAGCCGCGGTCACCCGCCCCGCCGCCCAAGGGCTTCCGCAGCGCCGAGCTGGGCTGGCCCGAACTGCACCGGATACCGCACCCCCCGCGCCGCCTCCCGTTCCTCGGCGACATCCTGGGCGCCGACGCCCGGACGCCGTTGCAGGACTCGATGCGGGTGGGGCGCAGGCTGGGGCCGATCTTCCGGCGCAAGGCGTTCGGCAAGGAGTTCGTCTTCGTGTGGGGCGCCGAGCTGGCCGCCGACCTCGCGGACGAGGCGCGCTTCGCCAAGCATGTGGGCCTCGGGGTGGCCAACCTCCGTCCGGTCGCGGGCGACGGGCTCTTCACGGCGTACAACCACGAGCCCAACTGGCAGCTGGCGCACGACATCCTCGCCCCCGGCTTCAGCCGCGAAGCGATGGCGGGCTACCACCCGCTGATGCTGGACGTGGCACGCCAGCTGACCGCGCGGTGGGACGAGCGGGAGGCGGCGGGCCGGGCCGTGGACGTGCCGGGCGACATGACGAAGCTGACCCTGGAGACGATCGCCCGTACCGGCTTCGGACACGACTTCGGCTCCTTCGAGCGCTCGGCGCCGCACCCCTTCGTGAGAGCGATGGTCGGCACGCTCTCCTTCGCCCAGCGCCGCAACGTCGTTCCGCCGCCGCTGGCGCCCGTGCTGCTGCGGAGCGCCGACCGGCGCAACGACGCCGACATGGCCTATCTCAACCGCACCGTCGACGCGGTGGTCGCCGCGCGCCGCGCCGCCTCGGGCACGGGCGGCCACGGGGATCTGCTCGACCGCATGCTGGAGGTGGCCCACCCGGAGACCGGGGAGCGGCTGTCTCCGGAGAACATCCGCCGACAGGTCATCACGTTCCTGGTCGCGGGGCACGAGACGACCTCCGGGGCGCTCTCCTTCGCACTGCACTACCTGTCGCGCTCCCCGGACGTACTCGCCCGCGCGCGGGCCGAGGTGGATGAGGTGTGGGGAGCCGAGGAGGAACCCGCCTACGAGCAGGTGGCCAAGTTGCGGTATCTGCGCCGGGTGCTCGACGAGTCGCTGCGGCTGTGGCCCACCGCTCCGGGGTTCGCCCGTGAGGCCCGCGAGGACACCGTGCTCGGGGGCGTGCACCCGATGCGGCGGGGCGCGTGGGCGCTGGTCCTCGCAACGATGCTGCACCGCGATCCGGCCGCGTGGGGCGAGCGGCCCGAGGAATTCGACCCCGACCGGTTCACCCCTTCGGCGGTACGCGCCAGGCCCGCCCATGTCTTCAAGCCGTTCGGCACGGGCGCGCGGGCCTGCATCGGGCGTCAGTTCGCGCTGCACGAGGCCACGTTGGTGCTCGGTCTGCTGCTGCGCCGCTACGACCTGCATCCCGATCCCGGCTACCGGCTGCGTATCGCCGAGCGTCTGACCCTCATGCCGGACGGCCTCACTCTGCGGCTCACCCGCCGCTCACCGGCCGCGTAGGGACCCCATTGTCAGACCCTTGCGCCACAGTGGAGGTGGCATCGCTTCGATGCCGCCCACGCCACCCAGCGCAGAGGAGTCGCTCGACATGACCGGCACGACGTCCGAGGAACTGCTCGCCGCCCAGGCCTGCTTGCGTCTGCTGCACACCGCGCGCGCCGCGCTCTCGGACCCCTCCGAGGTTCCTCCGGCCGCCGCGGCCACCCTGCTCGCGGGGCCGATCGCGGAGGCCGATGACGCGCTGCGCCGCGCCGGCCTCGCGGGCAATGAAGCGGTGCTCATCGAGAGGATCTACGATCTCGCGCCGCCCCCGCGCTCGGCGGCGCACAACGCGATCCCCAAGGTGACCCGCCCCCGGGCGCGGGAAGGCAGCCAGTCATGAGCGCGCAGGCGGGAAGCCCGCAGGAGGGCAACTCCTCGTACGGGCAGAAGGAGTTCAAGCGCTCCAAGAGCCATTTCGCGGACCGGGTGACCGCCGACGGCTGCGACGGCTGGCCCGTCGAGGCGGGGCGTTACCGCCTGGTGGTGAGCCGCGCCTGCCCCTGGGCGGGCCGCGCGCTCATCTCCCGGCGGCTGCTCGGCCTGGAGGGCGCCCTGTCCCTGGGCGTCGCCGACCCGATCCAGGACGACCGGAGCTGGCGGTTCACACTGGACCCCGGCGGCCGCGATCCCGTCCTCGGCATCCGCTTCCTCAGCGAGGCCTACGAGGCGCGCGAGGGCGGCTGTCCGGGCGGTGTCAGCGTGCCCGCGCTCGTGGACGTGCCGAGCGGCAAGCTGGTCACGAACGACTTCCAGCAGATCACCCTGGACTTCGCCACGCAGTGGACGGCGCTGCACCGCGAAGGAGCACCCGACCTGTATCCGGAGCCGCTGCGCGACGAGATCGACTCGACGATGGAGGGCATCTTCCGCAACGTCAACAACGGCGTGTACCGCGCGGGTTTCGCCCCCGACCAGCGTACGTACGAAGCGGCGTGCCGCGATGTGTTCCGCCGCCTGGAGGCGACCTCCGAGCGGCTGGCGAGCCGCCGCTATCTGGTCGGGGAGACGATCACGGAGGCGGACATCCGGCTGTTCAGCACGCTGGCGCGGTTCGACGCGGTCTACCACGGCCACTTCAAGTGCAACCGCCGGAAGCTGGCCGAGGACCCGGTGCTGTGGGCGTACGCCCGGGACCTGTTCCAGACCCCGGGGTTCGGGGACACCATCGACTTCGACCACATCAAGCGGCACTACTACCAGGTGCACTCGGGCATCAATCCGACCGGCATCGTGCCGCTCGGACCCGACCTCGCCGGGTGGCTGACGCCACATCACCGCGAGGAGCTGGGCGGCCGGCCGTTCGGCGACGGCACACCGCCCGGACCCGCCCCGTCCGGGGAGGAGGTCCCGGTGTCCGGGCGGCCCTGATCCGCGCCGTCCCCCGCTCCACGGACCGCGGAGGCCGGCGCGTCCTGCCGCCCTACGGGGTCAGTGGGGTCGCCAGGTGAACTTGTCGCCGCCCACCCAGCGCACGGTGTCCGGATCGTCGAGGTCGTGCACGGTGATGCCTGCCATCGCGGCCGCGTCCAGGACGTCCGTCATGGTCTTCGCCTTGCCGACCACCTCGCCGTCGATCTCCACCACGCGGAACGGCGGGCTGCCGGGCTGGACGCGGAGGACGGTGATCCGGGGGTGCGCCTCGTACGGGTACTCGCTCATGTCCGAAACTCTTCCACGGCGAGCCGTTCGTCGCTCGCCCTCGCCAGGCCCCTGCCGGGGTCCGGAACGCGGCGTCCGCGTGTCATACGTTTGATCGGGCGGGATTCATTCGGTTGGCTGGCGCGGTCGACGCGGGGCTGTTCGGGGAGGGGTGCGCGGTGGTGGGGAAGCGGTCGCTCGGGCGGCGGTTCGGGTGGCTGTGGGTGGCGTACGCGGTCAGTACGTTCGGTACGCGGCTGGCGTTCGACGCGTTTCCCCTGATCGCGATCCTGGTGCTGCACAGCGGCGCCACGCAGGTGGCTCTCCTCGCCGCGTCGGGGCTCGCGGTGGGCGCGGCGGTGGCGGTGCCGCTCGGGCCCTGGGTCGAGTTCCGCCGCAAGCGGCCGGTGATGGTCGCGATGGATCTCGTGCGGTTCGCGGCGCTGGTGAGCGTTCCCGCGGCGTACGCGCTCGGGCTGCTCGGTTTCGCGCAGCTGCTCGTCGTGTCGGTGGTGGTCGCCGCGGCCGACATCACGTTCGGCGCGGCCTCCGGTGCTTTCCTCAAGACGCTCGTCCCGCCGCGGGACCTGCTCGTCGCGAACGGGCGGTTCGAGTCGACGGCCTGGACGGCCACCATGCTCGGGCCACCTCTCGGCGGGGCGGCGATCGGCCTGTTCGGCCCCGTGATGACGGTGACCGCCGACGCGGTCAGCTATCTGCTCTCGGCCGTGGGCATCCGGGCGATCGGCGGAAAGGAACCCCACCCCGTCCGCACCCGCGCGCCCGCCCGGCTGCGGGGCAGTGATCTGCTCGACGGGTGGCGCTACATCCTGGCCGACCCGAATCTGCGTCCGCTGTTCTGCAACACGGTGCTGGTGAACGGCCTGATCATGGCGGCCACGCCGCTGCTCGCGGTGCTGATGCTCGGCAGCCTCGGCTTCGCGCCCTGGCAGTACGGCCTCGCCTTCGCCGTCCCCTGTATCGGCGGCCTGATCGGCTCACGGCTCGCCCCGCCCCTCGTGGCACGGTTCGGGCAGCGCACGGTCCTGCTCGCCTCGGGGGTGCTGCGCGTGTGCTGGCCCGTGGGGCTCGCCCTCGTCCACCCCGGTGTCAGCGGACTCGTCCTCGTCATGGTCGTCGAGTTCGGCGTGATCACCTGCTGCGGTGTGTACGCCCCGGTGCTCGCCACCTACCGCCTCGAACAGATCCCGGCGGACCGTGTGGTCCGCACCCTGTCCGCCTGGTCGGTCACCGGCAAGACCACCACGGCGGCCATGACCGCCCTGTGGGGTCTGCTGGCCGCCGCCACCGGCCCGCGCGCCGCGATCGCGATCGCGGGCCTGCTCATGCTGGCCACCCCGCTGCTGCTGCCCCGGCGGGAGCGTGCGGCACCGAAACCGGCCGCTGTCGTGGGCGACTGGTGAGGGTCCGGGGTGGCAGGCGCCCCGCCCGTCACCCCTCAACCTCAAGTCCAGGGTTAGTGTTCCGCTGCGGCTCGTGTTGATCTTGAGGGTGACTCAGCGGCGCCCGCCCAGCGATCCGGGAGTACGTCCGATGAATCGCCGGGCGGCGCGGGTGAGATGCGCCTGATCCGCGAAGCCCGCTTCGGCGGCGGCCCCCGCGATGCCCACCGCGCCTCCCGTACCTCTTGCACCTCCCGCCCCGACAAGCGAGCCGAACGCTTTCCGCAGCCGACGCCACTGGCGCATGGTGGCCAGCGGAACGCCGATCTCCGCCGCGACCAGGGCACGCAGCCGGGCCGGGGAGAGGCCCAGCTCGGCGGCGACGGCGTCGATGCGGGTGGCGCGCGCCGATGCCCGTACGGCGTGGAGGGCGCGCGGATCGACAGCCCGCCGCGCCCCGGCGAACGCGGCCGCTTCCGCCCTCAGCGCCTCCGCGTCCAGACCTCCGCCCGTACCGCTGCTCGCGGCGTCGAGGAGCCGCCGCACGGCCCGCCCGTCCAGCCACGTCGGGGAGGCGGGGTCGGCCCGCAGACACCAGGCCTCGACGAAGACGGCGACGAACGCGGACGAGGTGGCGCAGACGTGCGCGTACTGCGGTGGCACCAGCACGCCCGCCCCCACCGACTCCCCCACCACGGCATGACCACCCAGCGGCAGGACGAGTTTCCAGGCCGGGTGCCGGTGCCAGGCCACTTCGTAGGCACGCGATTCAGCGAAGACTGCGAGGTCACCGGCGAGAGCGAGCACCGGCGGCGCGGTCGGCCTGACCGACGCGACCGGGCCCCGCGACGCGACCGGGTCCCGCGACGCGAGCGCGTCCTGCCACGCGACCGGGCCCCGCCACACGGCCGGGCCCCGCGACGTGGCTGAGTCCCGCGGCACAGCCGGGTCCCGCGACGTGGCTGAGTCCCGCGACGCGAGCGCGTCCCGCCACGCGGCCGGGTCCCGGCCGGGCAGCCACGCCGTCGCCCGGCCCCGCCCGGGAGCGCCGCCGCGCCCCCAAGCGTTCTGTTCAATACGCGGCTGGGGCCCCACCGCGACCATCGCCGCATGCACATCTTCGCCGCCCTTGCCCTCGCCGTCTTCCTGTCCTGCACGGCTGTCGCCCACGTCGTGCTCCCCGCGTACTTCCGCACCCTGGTCCCGGCCTGGATACCGGCGCCCTCCATCATCGTCGCCGTCAGCGCCGTCGCCGAACTGGCGGTCGCGGGGCTGCTGTTCTTCCCCGCCACGCGGGGCGCTGGAGGCTGGGCCGCCGTCGTGCTGCTCGCCTCCTTTCAGGTCTCGCATCTGGACGCGGCGCGGCACACCCGTACCGCTGTGCGGTTCCTCGACACGCGGCCGGGCGTGGCGGCGCGGATCGTCGTGAACGCCGCGTATCTCGTCTGGGCGGGGGTGGTCGCGACCGCCAGTTGCTAATGGGATCCATTTTCATATAGCGTCGGGTGCGCCACCCCGCCCCCACACCTCAGGAGGACCCCATGGCCGTACCCAAGCGCAAGATGTCCCGCAGCAACACCCGCCACCGCCGGGCCCAATGGAAGGCCAGCACCCCGCAGCTGGTGCCCGTCACCGTGGACGGCGAGCGGCACATGGTCCCGCAGCGGCTGCTCAAGGCGTACGAGCGCGGCCTGCTGCACCCACAGGGCTGAGGGAGCCGCCTCGCGTACATGGCGACTCGCGGCGGACGCCAAACGGCTCGCACATCTAATCGGAGCGATGCCGCTCAGTGGTCAACTCCCGCCAGTTTCGCGGCAGTCGGCGTCCGCGCACACCGGCCGGCTGCGCGTCGCGTACGAACGGGCCGCCACGAGCAGGCCCGCGCCCAGGCCGCCGAAGGACATGCCGCCGAAGGCCACCATCCAGGCCATCCCCTCGGTGGTGGTGAACACCCCGACCGGTTCGAGTCCCGGCACCACACCGACCGCGCTCAGCAGGGCGTATACGAGGAGTCCGGTGCCGTAGACGGAGAGGGCTCCGCCGGTGAGCCAGGCGGGGATCAGCGGCAGCAGCCGCGGCACGCGCCGACCGGCGAGCAGCGGCGTCCAGCGCGGGAACACCTGCCCCCAGCGGTACATGAGGCCGGCCAGCAGGAAGACGCCGAGCAGCGCCGCGAGCACGGACACGTCGACGCCGACCGAGGCCAGGGCGCGCGAGGCACCTGTCGCCTCGGTCTCGACGTCGTGCCGCCAGGCCGCACCGCTCACACCGATGGCGTCGCCGCCGAAGAGCCAGACCGTCTTGACCACGGCCCAGGGCAGCAGCCCGCACAGGAGGACGTACGCCGTCACGCGGGTCCGTGCCGACGCGGTGGAGGCGGGCGGGTGGGTCAGCGCGGTCCACCTGCCTTCGCCCGGCCCGTCGTGCGCCTGCCCGCAGCGGGCGCACCGGCCGCGCAGCCTGCGGCGATGTGCCACGGCGACCATGGAGAGGAGTCCGGCGCCACACGTGTTCAGAAGCGTATGGACGAGCCCTGTCGCGCTCTCCACTCCCGAGCCCGACGCGAGCGTCACGAAATGTATCGGCAGTCCGATCGCGCCCCAGCCGAAGGCGGGGATCAGGAGCGCGAGCAACCCCCCTGCCGCCTTCCGGCCCCTTCGGGAGCGGTCCCCGGTCGCCGCCACCGCGCAGACTCCCGCCGCCAGCACCGCGAGAGCCGCCTGGGCGAGCAGGAGGGCCACCGGTTGGTACGTGTGTGCCCTGAGCGGCACGGCGGTGCCCGTCACGGCCCAGCCGCCGATGACCGCGGCGTACAGAGCGCCCCAGACCTGCGCGGCGAGGGGAGCCCAGTCGGGCCAGGGGCGGCGCCGGGGAGCGGGCGGGCCACCGGCTCTCCGCACGGGCGGGCCGCCCGTTCTTCGCACGGACGGGCCGTCGCTGCTTCGCCACGCGCGCCTGGTGTCGGGGGTGTTCGAGGGGGCCGTCACTGTTTCCTCCCGGGGCCGGAGATCGCCGTACCCGCCGAGGCTTGCGCGTGAGCGGCGCCGTCGCGTCGCCCTGTGGGACCGGCCGCCTCCGCCGGGCGGCGGACCCCGGGAGCCGCGGCTCACCCTGTGGGGGTCGGTCGCGGCACACGGCGGTGCGTCACTTGTCGGCCCGATCCAGGAGGGGGCACTGTGGCTGGCACATCCGTCACCACCGGCCCACGAGGTGCGGCGATGAACAGGGAGCGCAGCCATGAACAGGGGAACAGCGTCGGCCGGGGCCGGGGGCAGCCGGCCGGGGCGTCGGCGGTTCATCGGGGCGCTGGCGGGGGTGGCCGCGGCAGGCGCGCTGTCCTCCGCCGCGGCCTGCGCCTCCCCGGAGCCACCGGACCACGACAGCGCGGACAGCACGCGCAAGGGCTCGCCGCGCAAGGACCCCGATCCGTCGGCGGCTCACCCCCCGGGCCGTGAGCGGCAGTTGTTCGTGGGGACGTACACCTCCCAGGAGGGCGGCGGGTCGGGCATCGGTCTGGCGACGTACGACGAGACCACGGGCCGCGTCACCGGCACCGGGACGCTCGGCGGGGTGCCCGACCCCTCCTACCTGGCACTGCACCCCTCGGGCCGCACGCTCTACGCCGTCAGCGAGCGGGACGAGGGCCAAGTGACCGCGGTCGCGCTCTCCCCCGCCGGCAGGCACGAGGTCCTCGGGGCGCGCGGCACCGGCGGCGCGGGCCCCTGTCACCTCTCGGTGCACCCGAGCGGCCGCTGGCTGCTCAGCGCGAACTACCGTTCCGGCAGTGTGGCCGTGCACCCCATCGCCGCGTCCGGTGCGCTGGGCGAGCGTACGGACGTCGTCAGGCACACCTCGCCGCCGCCGGGGCCGGGCCAGGAGGGGCCGCACGCGCACCAGATCGTCACGTCCCCCGACGGCCGCCACATCCTCGCCGTCGACCTCGGCAACGACACCGTCTACACCTATCGGCTCGACGGCGACGCGGGCACGCTCCGCCGGGTGTCCCAGGCGGTCCTGCGGCCCGGCGCGGGGCCACGCCATCTCGCCTTCCACCCCTCGGGGCGGTTCGCCTACCTCGCCAACGAGGTGGACGACACGGTCGTCGTCTGCGCCTACGATCCCGGCACCGGCCGCCTCACACCGGGCGAACCGCAGTCGACGGGTTCGGACGGGGGCACCAACTACCCGGCGCAGTTCGTGGTGACGCGCGAGGGGCGCTTCGCCTTCCTCGCCAACCGGGGCCACAACAGCCTCGCGCGGTACGCGATCGAGGGCGGCGGCGCCCGGCTGCGGCTCCTGGACACGGTGCCGGTGCGCGGGGACTTCCCCCGGCACCTGGCCCTCTCCCCCTCCGAGCGACTGCTGTTCACCGCGAACCAGAAGTCGGACTCGGTGTCCGTCTTCCATGTCGACCGGCGCGGCGGTGGACTGCGCCCGGCGGGCGAGCCGTTCGCGGCACCGGCCGCGGTGTGCGCGCTGCCCGGACCGCCTGCCGGTCGGGTCAGGGCTTCGTGAAGCCGACGTCGCGGCCCCGGGCGACGACCTCGACCTCGTCGCCGAGGGCCCACTCCGCGACGCGCGAGACGACCGCGGCGGGCACCAGGTCGCTGATGCCCTCGGCGGCCGGAATGTCGTACGTCGCGTGGGCGTCGTGCGGCAGGACGACACGGAAGCCGAGGTCCAGGGCAGTGCGCGCGGTGGCGCTCACACACATCTCGGACATGACGCCGCAGAGGGCCAAGTCCGTGGCCCCGGCCTCCCGGAGCAGCTCCTCCAGGCGGGTCTCCTCGAAACCGTCGTCCACCGTCTTGCGCAGGACGACCTCGCCGCGGCCGGCGTCCACGGGCAGGTGGACGCGCCAGCCCGGGGTGCCCGGTTCATCACTGGCACCGGGCTCCCCGTCGTTCTGCACCTGGACGACGAGCGCGCCGCTCTCGCGGGCCCGGGCCATGAGGTCGCCGACCACGTCGAGCAGGCGGCCCGCCTCGGGCACCGCCTCGTGGCCGCTGACGAAGGCGGACTGCATGTCTATGACGATCAGCGCCTGGACGGGCGCGTGGGACTTCGGCTGCGCATTCACCCCGCCATCATGCCCCGACACCGCGACGGGGGGCGCCGCCGTCGGTAACGTACGGGCGTATGAGCACGGAACTGACCGTTCTCCTCGTCTGCGCGGCCGTGCTGGCCGCCGCGACGCTCGCTGTCGCGGTCGTGTTGCTCATACGCCTCGTCCGCACCCGGCGCGCCCTGCGCAGAGCCGGGCTTCCCGTCGAGCGGCAGTGGGTCTTCTGGGGCGCGGTGGCCTATCTCGTCCTGCCCGCGGATCTGCTGCCCGACCCCGTCTACCTGGACGACATCGGGGTGCTGCTCCTCGCGCTGCGGTCGATGCGGTCGGCGCGACCGACACGGCCGGCACGGTCAGCCGCCGACGGGCCGCCCGCGCCGGGCCGTTGACAGGCGGGCCCTCGCCAGCAGGGCGTGCATGCACTCCGTCACCTGGGAGACGTCCTCGACGGTCTGGTGGAACGACAGGCGTACGTCGGCCTGGCTGCGGGCGCGTTCGAGGCGCAGGGAGATCCCGTGCCGGTCGATGGCGAGCGGGCGGACCCGCACGACGCCCTGGAGGCTGTCCGGGCTGATGAGGCGGGTGAGCTGTTCGACGGCGTCCGGGTGGGCGTCGGCGAGGTGGGTGAGCAGCCGCGACTCGGCCTCGGCGAGCGGATCGGGCATGGTCAGGGCGAGTTCGTCGAGTTCGATGCCCTCGCGTTCGCCGTTCGAGTCGTGCAGCACCGCGCATGTCGGTTCGAAGACGAGGTGCTCGTCGTCGTAGGCCAGCGATCCCGAGAGCCACAGGCGCGCGCGGATCCGGTCCCTGAGCGGTACGGGGGCGACATCGGCGAACTCGACCAGCGTGGACGGCTCGCCGTGCGGCGCGCAGATGAGGGCGGCGGCGAGCGCGCTGTCCTCTGGCGGGCGCAGCCGCAGCCTGCCGTCGTCGGTGACGCTGTGGGCGCCCACGAGTTCGTCCCTGCCGATCTCCGTGGTCACCGCGCAGGACCATGCGGTGGCGAGCACTGATCGAGCGCGTGCCGCCGCTGTGGGCACGGTCGTGCTGCTGTGACGGACACCCATTTCCAACCTCCATTAGGTAAGCCTTGCCTAACTTATCGGAGATCGTGGGGCGGGGCCAGTACGCGTACGAGTCCGCGCGCCGGTCCCTCACGGCAGGGCACGCGCGCCGGCCCCCAGGCATGACAACGGCCCCGCGTGGCGAACCACGCGGGGCCGTACCGGTGCCGAACGCGTCAGTGCCCTCGGGCGATCCACTCCGCCAGCTGCGGCGCCTCGGCGCCGATCGTGGTGCTGTCCCCGTGCCCGGTGCGCACCACCGTCTCGGGCGGCAGCGTCAGCAGGCGCTCCCTGATGGACTCCACGATCGTCGGGAAGTCGCTGAAGGAGCGGCCCGTGGCACCGGGGCCGCCCGCGAAGAGCGTGTCGCCGGTGAAGACGGTGCGGAGAGCCGGGGCGTACAGACTGACCGCGCCGTGGCAGTGGCCCGGTGTGTGCAGCACCTTCAAGACCGTGCCCGCGACGGTCAGTTCCTGCCCGTCGGCCAGCTCGCCGTCCGGGGCGCGATCGGGATGCCTCTGCTTCCACAGCTCGGTGTCGGCCGGGTGCAACAGGATCGGCGCGCCGGTGCGGGCGGCCAGCGCCGGGGCCGCGTCGATGTGGTCGTCGTGCGCGTGAGTGCAGACGATCGCGACGAGCCGCCGCTCCCCCACCGCCTCCGCGATGGCGTCCGCGTCGTGCGCGGCGTCGATGACGACGCACTCGCTGTCGTCACCCACGATCCATACGTTGTTGTCGACCTCCCAGGTGCCGCCGTCGAGGGAGAAGGTCCCGGAGGTGACGAGGTGGTCGACGCGCGCGCCCGACGCCTGTGCCCGGGGATCGGCCGCCATCAGAACATCACCACCGAACGCAGGACGTCGCCGTGTCGCATCCGCTCGAAGGCCTTCTCCACGTCGTCCAGAGCGATGGTCTCCGTGACGAACGCGTCCAGGTCGAGGCGCCCCTGACGGTAGAGGTCGATGAGCATCGGGAAGTCCCGCGAGGGCAGGCAGTCCCCGTACCAGCTCGACTTCAGCGCGCCGCCGCGGCCGAAGACGTCCAGGAGCGGCAGCTCGATCCTCATGTCCGGAGTCGGGACCCCGACCAGGACGACCGTGCCCGCCAGATCACGGGCGTAGAAAGCCTGTTCGTACGTCTCCGGTCGGCCGACCGCCTCGATGACGATGTCGGCGCCGTGGCCGCCGGTCAGCTCGCGCACGGCCTCGACCGGGTCGGTGGAGCGGGAGTTGACGGTGTGGGTGGCACCCAGGCCCTTGGCCGTCGCCAGCTTCTTGTCGTCGATGTCCACGGCGATGATCCTCGCGGCCCCGGCGAGGCGGGCGCCCATGACCGCGGCGTTGCCGACCCCGCCGCAGCCGATGACGGCGACGGAGTCACCGCGGCTGACGTTCCCGGTGTTGAGGGCGGCGCCGAAGCCGGCCATCACGCCACAGCCCAGGAGGCCGGCCGCGGCGGGCGAGGCGTCCGGATCGACCTTCGTGCACTGCCCGGCGGCGACGAGGGTCTTCTCAGCGAAGGCGCCGATGCCGAGGGCGGGCGACAGTTCCGTGCCGTCGGCCAGTGTCATCTTCTGCCGCGCGTTGTGCGTGTTGAAGCAGTACTGGGGGCGGCCGCGCAGACAGGCACGGCACTGGCCGCACACGGCACGCCAGTTGAGGATCACGAAGTCGCCCGGCGCGACCTCGGTGACGCCCTCGCCGACCGACTCGACCACGCCCGCCGCCTCGTGCCCGAGCAGGAAGGGGAAGTCGTCATTGATGGCACCCTCGCGGTAGTGCAGATCGGTGTGGCAGACCCCGCACGCCTGGACCTTCACCACGGCTTCCCCCGGGCCCGGATCCGGGACGGTGATCGTCTCGATCCGCACCGGCTCGCCCTTCGCGCGGGCGATCACGCCCTGCACCTGCTGCGCCATGACTTCAGCCCTTCTTCGTCTCCGCGTCTTTCCCGCCCATCGTTACAGGTCGTACGCGCGGTGTCCCGAGCGGCACCAGAACGCGGGCCGCCGCTGCGCCACCTAGGGTGATCGCGTGCGTGATCTCGCTGCCCAGGCCCTCCTGCCGGTCGACACGGCGCTCGCCGTGGCCCTGCTCGTGCTGCTGCTCGTCGCCGCGGCGACGGCGGCCGTCTTTCGGCTCGCGCCCGACGCGTCGCGCGGCAGGGCCCGCGAGATCCTGGTCGCCGGGGTCCGCGCGACGGCGCAACTGGCCGCGGTCTCCCTGGCGATCGGCTGGGTGGTGCACCACACGGCGGCGCTCTTCGCCTTCCTGCTGCTCATGTTCGCGGTGGCCGCGCGCACCGCCGGGCGGCGCATCACGCCGAACGGCACGTGGTGGTGGGCGGCGCTGCCGGTCGCGGGCCCTGTCGTGCCGGTCGTGGCCTGTCTGACCCTGGCCGGGCTGCTTCCCGTACGGGGCATCGCCATGATCCCCGTGACGGGCATCCTCATCGGCGGCGCGCTGACGGCCACGGTGCTCGCCGGGCGCCGCTGCCTCGATGAACTGCGCACCCGGCACGGCGAGTTCGAGGCAGGCCTGGCCCTCGGCCTCGCCGAGCGCGACGCCCGCCTGGAGCTGATCCGCCCGGCCGCCTCGGACGCCCTCCTGCCCGGCCTCGACCAGACCCGCACGGTCGGGCTCGTCACCCTCCCCGGCGCCTTCGTCGGCATGCTCCTGGGCGGGGCGTCCCCGGTGCTCGCGGGCGCCGTACAGCTCTTCGTCCTGATCGCCCTGATGGCCGTCCAGGCGCTGGCCGTCGCCCTCACCGTCGAACTGGTCGCCCGGGGGCGCCTGCACCGCGCGGAGCCGGGCCCGTCGCCACGGGTGCGGGGTCGGGCGTAGGCTCGGCCACTATGTCTGTCTACGAAGAAGAAATCGGCGCCCTGCGGGGCGGCTCGGCCGACCTGCGCCAGTTCGAGGGCAAGACCGTCCTCGTCGTCAACGTCGCCTCCAAGTGCGGGCTCACCCCGCAGTACGCGGGCCTTGAGCGGCTGCACGAGCAGTACGGGCCGCGCGGCTTCAGCGTGCTCGGCGTGCCCTGCAACCAGTTCATGGGCCAGGAGCCCGGCACGTCCGAGGAGATCGCCGAGTTCTGCTCGGCGACGTACGGCGTGACCTTCCCGATGACGGAGAAGGTGGATGTCAACGGCGCGGACAGGCACCCGCTGTACGCGCGCCTGGTCGACACGGCGGACGCCGAGGGACACACGGGTGATATCCGCTGGAACTTCGAGAAGTTCCTGGTCAACGGCTCGGGTGAGGTCGTCGCCCGCTTCGGCCCGCGGGTCGAGCCGGACGCGCCCGAGGTCATCGCCGCCCTGGAGAAGCACCTCCCCGCCTGACGCGCGGGCCTCCTGAAGGCCCTTGTCCTCGCGACGCCGGTCCGCCCTTCGGCACCCGTGCCCGTTCGGGCGGCCCGGCTTCGCGGGCCCGGCGGAGGCGCCCCGCGGCGCGCGCTCCGCTACCGGTGCGCGGCTACTCGGTGCGCAGCGCCGTGGCCGTACGCGCCCGGGACGGCCGCCACCCAGGGCTGAACACCTGCGCCGCAAGCGAAGTAACGGGGTGATACCTCCAGCCGGGCGAAGCTGATCTGCGGACTCGCAGCCGCGCTCCTACGGTGGCTGAATGGCCATCAGGTACCTTTCGCGCTCCTCCTCCGTAAGCACCGCGGCGCTCGCGCTCGGCGCTCTGGTCCTCCTGTCCACACCGGTTTCGGCCACCGACGTCCCGGCCGAGCCCGCGCCGCCGCGGCCACTTCCCGTGTACACGTCCGTCCTCCTCGACCGGCCGGGCGTCCAGGTCCGGCCGGGACCCGCCGCGCCCGGGCTGCCCGGTGACGTCACCGCGCTCGCGTGGCTGGTGGCCGACGCCCGTACGGGCGAGGTGCTGGCGGCCAAGAACGCGCACCGGCCGCTGCCGCCCGCCTCCACGCTCAAGTCGCTCTTCGCCCTGGCGGCGCTCCCCCGTCTCGACGCGGACAGGCGGCACGTCGTCACCGAGCAGGAGCTGGACCACGTCGGCGACGGGAGCAGCCTGGTGGGCGTGGCACCCGGCCGCGCCTACCGCGTCGCCGACCTGTGGCGCGGGGTCTTCCTCAGCTCCGGCAACGACGCCGTGCACGTCCTCGCGGGGCTCAACGGCGGGCTGCACAGGACCGTTGAGCAGATGCGCGCCAAGGCCCGCGAGCTGGGCGCCCGGGACACCCACGTGGTGTCGCCCGACGGTTATGACGCCGCGGGGCAGGTCTCATCGGCGTACGACCTGGCGGTCTTCGGCAGGGCGGGGCTCGCCGACCCGGACTTCTCCCGCTACTGCTCCACGCCTGTGGCCACCTTCCCGGCGGGCGGATGGTCGTACCGCATCCACAACACCAACCGGCTGCTGACCGGTGCCGACGGCGTCGCGCCCTACCCCGGCCTGCTCGGCATCAAGAACGGCTACACGAGCCACGCGGGTTCCACGCTGATCAGCGCGGCCCAGCGCGGCGGGCGCACCCTCGTCGTGACGGTGATGAACCCTCGGACGGGCGGCGCGCGTGCCGTGTACGAGGAGGCGAGGTCGCTGCTCGACTGGGGGTTCGCGGCGGCCGGGAAGGTGCGGCCCGTGGGTTCGCTGCTGCCGCCGCCGAAGGCGCCCCGTACCGCGTCGGGGCCCTCGCATGCCGCCGCGCAGGCCACCGCCCTGTCGGTGGAGCCGGACGGTTCCGACTGGCCCGCGGTGCTGATGGTCGCGGCGGGCTCGGTGGTCGTGCTCGCGGGCGTGGTCGTGGCGCTGCGGCGGCGGGCGGTCGCGATGGCCCGGCACAGGAGCGAGAGGAGGAGGTTCGTCGAGTGAGCGAGGGGCGCCGGGCGCGGGGCACGCGGGGAGGCCGTGTGCGGTACGGCAGGGGTGCGCGGACCCCTGTCAGACACCCCCGAGCAGACGTGAGAGGTCCTGGTCGAGGTCCAGGGCCGGCTCCTCGCGGCCCGCGGGCACCGCGGCGTACGACCGGGTGAGGAAGCGGCGCAGGTCGATCTTGTCGAACTGCACGAGGGCCAGCCCCTCGTGGGAGTGGAACTCCATCACCGTCCGCGCCCGGCCGCACGGCCAGATGTGCACGTCACCGCCGCCCGACGGGGCACCGAGCCCGTCCTCCAGGAGCTGGCGCGCGAAGATCCAGGTGACCTCCATGCCGTCGAGGGAGGCCTCGGAGGGGAACGTGATCCGGACCGCCAGGGGGTCCTCGGCCGAGTAGCGCAGGACCACGGGCAGGCCGTACTCACGTCCGTCCGGGGCGATGAGGCGGGCGCGGGTGGGCTGCTGGAGGGTGACGGCCATGATCGAGCTCCACTTCTGCGTTTTTTCCAGTTCTCGGGATCCGCTCGGGGGATTCCCGTGCCCGTACGACCCCGTGAGGAGGGGTGGCATTACGGCAACACACCAAGAGATCCATGTGACCTGCGTCACTCGCACCGCATCAGTCACACATGCACATCCGACCCGCCTGCCGATGCGGTCGAGTCGTTCTCCTCGCCTGTCCATGTGTCCGTCCGTGTGCCCGTCACAGCGGAGTGCACACGTGGATTCGAGGAACAGCAGTCCCAGGCGGCCGTGCGCCGCGCCCCCTCCCGTTGCAGGATGGCCCCATGCTGCTCGCCCGGCTCGCACACGTGTCCAAGGAAGTGGCCGCCACCTCCGCGCGGTCCCGGAAGATCGCTCTGCTCGCCGAGTTGTTCCGGGCGGCGGAACCGGAGGACGTGCCGGTCGTCATCCCCTATCTGGCGGGGCGGCTGCCCCAGGGGCGGCTCGGCATCGGATGGAGCACGCTCAAGGACGCGGGAGCGCCCGCCGACGAACCGACGCTCACCGTGCGCGGCGTCGACGAGGCGCTCACGGCGATCGGCGCGGTGTCCGGTGCAGGCTCCCAGGCGGAACGCAAGCGTTTGGTGGGCGCCTTGATGGGCGCGGCCACCGCGGACGAGCAGCGGTTCCTGGTCGGACTGCTCACGGGCGAGGTCCGGCAGGGCGCCCTGGACGCCGTCGCCGTGGAGGGCCTCGCGGTGGCCACGGAGACCCCGGCGGACGCCGTGCGCCGCTCGGTCATGCTCGCCGGCGCGGTGAGCCCCGTGGCGCAGGCGCTGCTGGCGCGCGGACCGGAGGCGCTGGACGAGTTCCGGCTGACCGTGGGCCGCCCCGTCCTGCCGATGCTCGCGCACGGCGCCACGTCGGTCGCCGAGGGCATCGACAAGCTCGGCGCGTGCGCGGTCGAGGAGAAGCTGGACGGCATCCGGGTGCAGGTCCACCGCAGCGGAGACGACGTACGCGTCTACACCCGCACCCTGGACGACATCACGGACCGGCTGCCCGAACTGACGGCTGCCGCACGTGAGCTGAAGGGCGAGCACTTCATCCTGGACGGCGAGGTCATCGCCCTGGACGGCCACGGGCGCCCGCGGCCCTTCCAGGACATCGCGGGGCGCGTCGGGTCGCGCGTGGACGTCGAGGCCGCGGCGGCCGGGCTGCCCCTGTCCCCCGTCTTCTTCGACGCCCTGTCCGTGGCGGGCCGGGACCTGCTCGGCCTGCCGTTCGCGGAGCGGCACGCGGAACTGGCCGCCCTGGTGCCCGAGCCGATGCGGGTACGGCGCACGGTGGTGGACGCCCCCCAGGACGAAGGGCAGCGCGGAGAGGCCCAGGAGTTCTTCGAGGCGACGCTGGGGCGCGGTCACGAGGGGGTCGTACTGAAGTCGCTCGACGCCCCGTACAGCGCGGGCCGCCGGGGCGCCTCCTGGCTGAAGGTCAAGCCGGTGCACACCCTGGACCTCGTGGTGCTGGCCGCCGAGTGGGGCCACGGCCGCCGCACCGGCAAGCTCTCCAACCTCCATCTGGGCGCGCGGCGACCCGACGGGACGTACGCGATGCTCGGCAAGACGTTCAAGGGCATGACGGACGCGATGCTCGCCTGGCAGACCGAGCGCCTCCAGGAGCTGGCGGTCAGCGACAACGGCCACGTCGTGGAGGTACGTCCCGAGCTGGTCGTCGAGATCGCCTACGACGGCCTGCAACGCTCCACGCGCTACCCGGCCGGCGTCACCCTCCGTTTCGCGCGCGTGCTGCGCTACCGCGAGGACAAGCCTCCGGAGCAGGCGGACTCCGTCGAAACGGTGCTGGCCCGCCGGACCCCGTAACCGTTCCGACCCCGTTCGACCCGATCCGGCACCAGGGCGGCTCTTGCATAATTTTGCCAACACTTAACCCCGATAGGGTGACACCACGGGATGATCACCTATCGCACAAGGGGAAAGCTGTGCCCGCATCACGCCTCGGCCGTACGCCGCTTCCAGGCATCGGCATCCGGTACGACCTGACGACCCGAGAACACCGGCGCCTGTCGGTGGTCGCGCACCGGGACGGGGCGCGGACGCTCAGCGCGTACCGCTCCGACGATCCGGACGAGTGCGCGCTGTCGCTGCGACTGAGTTCGGGTGAGGCGGAAGCGCTGATCGACGCGTTGATGCCCTCCCACCACAGCCCCACTTTGCTGCACACCACGGACCTCGGCCTGGTCGCGGAGCGGGTTCTGCTGTCGGCCACCTCGTACTGGAACGGGCGGCTCCTCGGCGAGACCCGGATGCGCACCGAGACGGGGGTGTCGATCGTGGCGGTCCTGCGGCGGGCCGACGCCATTCCCTCGCCGGCCCCCGACTTCCGCCTGGCGGGCGGTGACACCCTCATCGTGATCGGCACCCGCGAAGGCGTGGAGACCGCCGCGACGATACTCGGGCGGGAGTGATCACATGCACTCCGCTGTCTTCCTCATCGAGTTCGGCGCGATCATTCTGGCCCTCGGGCTGCTCGGCCGCTTCGCGGGGCGCTTCCAGTTCTCGCCGATCCCGCTCTACCTCCTCGCGGGGCTCGCGTTCGGCGAGGGCGGTCTCCTGCCGCTCGGCGCGAGCGAGGAGTTCGTCGCCATCGGCGCCGAGATCGGCGTCATCCTGCTGCTGTTGATGCTCGGGCTCGAATACACGGCCAGTGACCTCGTCAGCAACCTCAAGACGCAGTATCCGGCCGGTCTCGTCGACTGCACGCTGAACGCCCTGCCGGGCGCGGTCGCCGCGCTGCTCATGGGGTGGGGTCCGGTCGCCGCCGTCGTACTCGCCGGAGTCACGTGGATCTCGTCGTCCGGCGTCATCGCGAAGGTCCTCGGGGACCTCGGGCGGCTCGGCAACCGCGAGACGCCGGTCATCCTCAGCATCCTCGTCCTCGAAGACCTGGCGATGGCCGTCTACCTGCCCATCATCACCGCCCTGCTCGCGGGCGTCGGCTGGGCGGCGGGCAGCCTCACGCTCGCCATCGCGCTCGGCGCGGCCGGGCTCGTCCTCTTCCTCGCGGTGCGCTACGGACGGCTCATCTCCCGCTTCGTCTCCAGCGACGACCCGGAGAAGCTGCTCCTGGTGGTGCTCGGTCTGACCATCCTCGTCGCGGGGATCGCGCAGCAGCTCCAGGTGTCCGCCGCCGTCGGCGCCTTCCTGGTCGGCATCGCGCTGTCCGGTGAGGTCGCCGAGGGCGCGCACTCGCTGCTCGCGCCGCTGCGGGACCTCTTCGCGGCCGTCTTCTTCGTCTTCTTCGGACTGCACACCGATCCGGCGAGCATCCCGCCCGTACTGCTCCCGGCGCTCGCGCTCGCCGTCGTCACCGCCCTGACGAAGATCGCCACGGGGTACTGGGCGGCCCGCCGCGCGGGCATCTCCGTGAAGGGCCGTTGGCGGGCGGGCGGCGCCCTGGTGGCACGGGGTGAGTTCTCCATCGTCATCGCGGGCCTCGCGGTCGCCGCCGGCATCGAACCCTCGCTCGGACCGCTGGCCACGGCGTACGTCCTGATCCTCGTGATCGTGGGCCCGCTGACCGCCCGATACACGCAGCCCATCGCGGGTTCCGTGGCCGGTCTCCTCACCCGCCGCCGCGAGACCGCGGCCGAAACGGCGCTGGTGCCAGGACCTCGGGGGCCGGTCGAGTCCCTGGACGGTCAGGACGTGCCGGACCGGTCCTGAGGACGCCGGGTGCGAGATACCGCTGTGACCTGCTCGGGCAAGGGCGGGTCACAGCGGTGACGAGCCCCTGGTGACACAGCCCGGCCCGCCCATCCGGGGCGCCGGGGTGCACTTCGGGCAAGTCCGGGACTCGGCTCCCCCCGCCCTCCCGCCGCCTGGCATGATGCTCCTCATGACCTCAGGGCCCGCGTTCCGCCTCGCACGAGCCGCCGTGTTCGCGGCCGTGTGCGTCGTGACGACGGCCTTCGGTCACGCGCTGATGTCCGGCGCCTCGCTGCCCTGGTGGGCGGTGGGCTACGCGTTCGCCGCCACGTCGGCCGCCGCGTGGTGGCTGACCGGGCGCGAGCGCGGGGCGCCGGCGGTCATCGGCGCCACCGTCGGGGCGCAGCTGGCTCTGCACGAGCTGTTCGGCGTAGCGCAGCGGATGGGCCCGCCACCGGTACGGGCCGGTGACGGCATGAACCACATGAACCATCCGATGCCGGCCGCCGACCCCGCCGCCGCGGGGGCCATGCCGGACGTGGGCGCGGCCCACTGGGTGATGGCCCTGTTCGGGCACAGCGGCTCCGGCATGTTCCTGGCCCACCTCTTCGCCGCGCTGATCAGCGCCCTGTGGCTGTGGCGCGGCGAGGCCGCCGCGTTCCGTACCGGACGCGCGCTCGCCGCTGCCGCCTTCGTACCGCTGCGACTCGTCCTCACGGTCCTCGTCGCCGCCCTCCCTCCATCGCCGCCCCACGTCGGCACGCTCGTGCCCGTACCGCGGCTGCGCGGGGCCCTGCTCCCCTACGACGTCTCCCGCAGAGGCCCACCGGTCCTTCCGGCCAGTTCCTGAAACCGCCCGCACCCTCCTGGTGCCGGGCGGATCTTCGGCGTTCGCGCGCCGTTCCTCGAACTCTCCTGACCGAAGGACCTTTTGCGATGACTCCTACCCTTTTGCACCCTGGGCGCCGCCGCGACCAGGCCCGGGACGACCTGATCACCGAGTGGGCGCTCGCCGCCCGCGACGGTGACGCCGCGGCGTTCGAGCGGTTCGTGCGGGCCACCCGGCTCGACGTCTGGCGTTTCGTGGCCCACCTCAGCGGCGACCTGCACGGCGCCGACGACCTGACCCAGGAGACGTATCTGCGCGCTCTGACCGCGCTGCGCGGATACGCGGCCCGCTCCTGCGCCCGCACCTGGCTGCTCGCGATCGCGCGCCGGACCGTCGCCGACCGTTTCCGCTCGGCGGCGGCCCGGCCCCGGGTGGCGGACACAGCCGACTGGCAGCTGGCGGCGGAGCGCGCGCAGCCGCGCGGACTGCCCGGGTTCGAGGAAGGAGTGGCACTGCTCGACCTCCTGCGGACGCTCGACGCGCCGCGCCGCGAGGCGTTCGTGCTGACCCAGCTCGCCGGGCTGCCGTACGCGGACGCCGCGGCCGCCGCGGGGTGCCCGGTCGGCACGGTGCGCTCGCGGGTGGCGCGGGCCCGCGAGCGGGTGACCGCGCTGCTGGTCGAGGCGGACCGGGCGGCCTGAGCGGCCGGCGGGCAGTGAGTACCGCGGAAGTTGTACACCCCGCGGCGCTACCGCGGCGGATGGAGACGCCCGTCAACCGCTGGTTGATCGAAACCTCAACTCCCGGGTTGACGAATGCGAATTCGCCGCGAAGTAGCTTCTGTCCGTGCGCCGGGGCGGTCGGGTCCAGCAGGGTCCGGGCCGCTTCGGCGCACGACAACCGACAGTGGGCGGGATCGACGACGACCGAAGGACCGGCACGCGCGGCGCGATGAGCGCGTGTGCCGCGTCAGGTGCCGCCCTCGACCCCAAGGGGGAGCCATGCGTTCGAACATTCTGGCGAGGACACTGATCAGCGCCACCGCCGTCGTCGGCATCGCCGCCGGCAGCCTGGCGGGGGCGGCCACCAGCTTCGCGGCGAGCGAGACGGCCGCCAAGCCCGCGGTCAGCGCCGAGGCCGTCACCCCGGCCGCGGTGAACAACCTGGGCCTGAGCGCCGCCCAGGCGAAGAACGTCCAGCGCTGGCTGAAGGCGTACTGGGGCTACACCGGCGCCATCGACGGGCAGCTGGGCACCAACAGCTGGAAGGCGTTCCAGCGCTGCCTGAAGGCGAACTGGGGCTACACCGGCGCGATCGACGGCATCCCCGGAAAGAACACCATCAAGGCGTTGCAGCGTCTGCTGAAGCACAGCTGGGGCTACACGGGCGCGATCGACGGCGTCGCCGGGGCGGGGACGAAGGCCGCGTTCAAGCGCTTCGCCAACGCGGTCTAGTGACCGCGGTCGGGCGGCGCGCTTTGGACGGCGTGCCGCCCGACGGCGCGGGGGGGGGCGCCGGGCACGGGGGCCTGCGGCTACCCGGCGCCGCCTCTCCAGCCCCGCTACCGGGGCGTCTCGCGTACGAACAGGGTGACCGACACGCTCGCCTCGAAGCCGTTGCTCCGCATCAGCGCGGCCGACGCGGTGTTGCGGGACTCCACGTCGGTCACCACGGCACTCGCGCCCGCTTCCGTGAGCGTCGCGCAGCAGGCCTTCACCAGGCGGCTCGCGATGCCCTGGCCCTGGTACTCGGGGGCGCTCGCGATCCACTCCAGGTTGCCCCAGTCGGCACGCTGGTCGAAACCCATCGAGCCGAGTACGAACCCGGCGAGCCGCTCTCCGTCGAGCGCCACCCAACAGGCGGACGCCTCGCTGTCGAGGTGGCCCGCGATCGCCGAGAGCGACCAGGACGTATAGGGCTTCGCGGAGGTGTCGTAGACCCTCCGGCCCAGCGCGAGCACGTCGGCCAGATGGGTGGCCGTCATCGGCGCGAGACCGATCACCGGGCGCTCGGGGGCGGCGGGGGTGGACATGGGGCCTCCCAGGGGGCGGGTGCGGCGCTCGGCCGCGGCTTCGTCCACCTCACGCTATGAGGCACCCCCTGGTCACGCATGCCGAGGGTGACGTGGCGGGGGTACGCGAAGGGGGCGGGCCGCGCCCGGCGGCAGGGGGCGGAGGCGCGGACACGGACGGCCTACCCGGGGGCAACTCGCCCGTGCGGACAGTCCTTTGATCAGTTGGACGGCCGTCCTGGGCACCGCTCGGCAGCCTCTATCGTGGACCGCATGTCCGTTCCTGAGCTGATCCGCATCGTCTCCCGCTCCTCCCCCATGGCCCTGGCCCAGGTGGAGCGCGTCCGTGCCGAACTCGCCGCGCACCACCCCGGCATCCGTACCGAGGTCGTGCCGGTGACGACCTCCGGGGACCGCTGGATGGGCGATCTGGCACGCCTGGGCGGCAAGGGGGCCTTCACCAAGGAGGTCGACGCCGCGCTGCTCGCCGGTGAGGCGGATCTGGCGGTGCACTGCGTCAAGGACGTGCCCGCGGACCGGCCGCTGCCCGCGGGGACGACGTTCGCCGCGTTCCTCAAGCGGGACGACATCAGGGACGCGCTCATCCACCCCGGCGGGCTCACCCTGGACGAGCTGCCGGCGGGCACCCGCATCGGTACGTCATCGGTGCGCCGCCGCGCTCAACTCGCCGCATCGCACCCCGAGTTGGAGTGCGTACCGATGCGCGGCAACGCGGGGCGCCGCCTGGAGAAGCTCGCCGCGGGCGACGCCGACGCGCTGCTGCTCGCCCAGTCCGGCCTCGAGCGCATCGGCCGCCCCGACCTGGCCAGCGAGATCCTGTCGGTGGAGACGATGTGCCCGCCGATCGGGGCGGGGATCCTCGCCCTCCAGTGCCGCGAGGACGACACGACCACCATCGACGCGGTGTCGGGCCTCGGCGACAAGGACGCCTGGCGGGAGGCGACCGCCGAACGGATGTTCCTGCACGTCCTGCAAGGCCACTGCAACTCCCCGATCGCCGGGTACGCGCGTTCGGAGCGCAGCGGTGACCTGTCCCTGCGCGCCTGCGTCTTCACGCCCGACGGCAAGACGGTGCTCAACGCGCACGAGTGGGCGGGCCCCCTCGACCCGGCGACGCTCGGCACCTCCGTGGCCGTCGCCCTGCTGCGCCAGGGCGCCCGGGAGCTGATCGACGGCATCGCCCACTGACACCCGCCACGCCCCGTTCCGAACTGGGGGGAAACCCCCAGCCCAGAAGGGGGAGAACCACGTTCCGCGGGCGGGGCTCGGCGGCCTAGCCTCATGCTCATGCGAGCAACGATCGGCGCCTTCCTCACCCGGCGGGCATGGCGCGAGGCGGCCTACTGCCTCGTCGGGTTCCCGCTGGGGCTCGCGGGCGGGGTGGTCCTCGCGGTCCTGCTCGCCCTCGGCGCGGGGCTGACGCTCTCCCTGGTGCTCGCGGTCATCGGAGTACTGCTGCTCATCGCTGGACTGCGCCTCGCCCGAGCGCTGGGCGGCGTCCACCGGGGGCTGGCCGCGGCGCTGCTCGGCGAGGGCGAGCGGGTGCCCGCGCCGGCGCCGTTCCGGCCGGGCGAGGGCGTCGCGGGGCGGCTCGACGCACGGCTGCGGGACGGGGCCGGCTGGCGGGCGGCGGCGTACGTACTGGCCAAGCTGCCGGTCGGCGTCCTCGGCGCGTACGCCGTCCTCTGGTGGGTCACGGGCCTGGTGAACGTCACCGCGCCGCTTCGGTGGGCGGCCTTCGGGCAGCACCTGCGCCCCGGTGCTCCGCAGGGCATGCCGGTGCTCACCCCGGTGCCGTTCGGGGGCCTGGAAGCGGTCACCTTCGCCGGGACCTGGCTCGCGGTCGTGATCGGCGTCGGCACGCTGCTGTGCGCGCCCTGGGTGACCCGGCTCGTCGTCGCGGGCGACCGCTGGCTGATCCGGGCGCTTCTCGGTCCCGGCCGACTCGCCGACCGGGTAAGGGACTTGGAGGAGAAGCGGGCGCTGGCCGTCGACGACGCGGCGGCGCTGCTGCGCCGGGTCGAGCGCGATTTGCACGACGGGGCGCAGGTCCGGCTGGTCGCGGTGGCGATGGGCCTCGACATGGTCAAGGAGCGCCTGGACGACGAGCGGCCCCTGGACGTGGGGCGCGTCCGGCAGCTCGTCGAGGGCGCGCACCAGAACGCCACCCGGGCCCTCACCGAACTCCGTGATCTGGCCCGCGGCATCCACCCGCCCGCCCTCGACGACGGCCTGCCCGACGCGCTCGCCACGCTCACCGCGCGCGGCACGGTGCCCGTGGAACTGACGGTGGACCTGCCGGTGCGGCCCACTCCCGCGATCGAGACCATCGCGTACTTCTGCGCCGCCGAACTCCTGGCCAACGTCATCAAGCACAGCCACGCGCGCCGGGCGACGCTCGACGTGACCCAGCGGGACGGGCTGCTGCGGCTGCGCGTCGGCGACGATGGGCGGGGCGGCGCCGCGTTCGGCGCGGGCAGCGGGCTGACCGGGCTGGCGCAGCGCGTCCGTACGGTCGACGGCCGCATCGACGTCCGCAGCCCCGAGGGCGGGCCGACGGCCATCACCGTCGAACTGCCGCTGCACGCGTGAGAGCATGCGGGCCATGCGTGTCGTGATCGCCGAGGACGCCGCCGTACTGCGGGAGCTGCTGGCCCAGATGCTCGCCGACCGCGGGCACGAGATCTGTGCCGCCGTGGGCGACGCGCAAGCGCTGCGCGAGGCGGTGGCCGCACACCGCCCCGACGTCACGGTGGTCGACATCCGGATGCCGCCGACCCACACGGACGAGGGGCTGCGCGCGGCCATCGACATCCGCGGCACGCACCCCGGCACGGGTGTGCTGCTGTTCTCGCAGTACGTCGAGACGAAGTACGCCACTCGGCTGCTCGCGGCAGGCTCGGCGGGCGTCGGCTATCTGCTGAAGGACCGGGTGGCGAACGTCGCGGAGTTCACGGACGCGCTGGAGCGGGTGGCGGCGGGCGGCACCGCGCTCGACCCCGAGGTCGTCACACAGCTGGCCGGCGCGAGCCACCGCGCGGCCGACCTGGCGCCGCTCACCGGCCGGGAGCGCGAGGTGCTCTCCCTGATGGCGCAGGGCCGCTCCAACGCGGCGATCGCCGAAGCCCTCTTCGTCTCGTCCGGCACGGTGGAGAAGCACGTGGCGGCGGTCTTCGACAAGCTCGGCCTGCCCCCGTCGCACGACCACAACCGCCGGGTCCTCGCGGTCGCCCGGTATCTGAGGCCGTGAGGGCGTCGTACGTACGTCGCATTCCGCGCGGTCCCTACGCCTGATCACCCCGGCAGGACAAAGGCATATGCCAAAAGCAACACCGCATCGGGTGTTGCCAAATCCCTTACGAGCCCCCTCCCGCTGTGCGAAAGTCGTTAGCGGTCCACCACCCGCCAAATCGGTCGCACCGCACCTCCACCGGAGCACCCATGCCGTCCCATGTCTTCGCGGACCACGCCGCCGCCCAGCCGCCGGAGCGCGGCGCGGTCGACGCGCTGATCTCGCAGACGCGCCGGCTCCGCGGCGACGTCGACGCCGTACGACGCGAGGCCGTGGCCGACCAGGGGGACCCGGCGGGGCGCTGGCAGCGAGCCCTCTGCGATCTGGCCGTCCACCAACTCGACGACCTCGACGACCATCTCGCCCAGCTGCGGGACGGCCCGCCGCGGGCCGAGGGAGAGCCCGCGGCGCCGGCAGCGCAGCGGCCCACCGATCCGCGCCGCGGATCGCTCCTGAGCCGGGTGGGCAGCGCCGAGTGGAACCTCCTCACCGACGAGGCCAGCTGGTCCTGCGAGCTGTACGACATCCTCGGCCGCGACCCGGCCGCTCCCCCGCTCTCCCTCGACGAACTCCCCTCCCTCGTGCACGCCGACGACCAGCCCCTGCTGACCGCGATGGTCACGGACTGCCTGGTCGACGGAAAGCCCATCGACGGCGAGTTCCGAATCGTGCGGCCCGGCGGGGACGTGCGCCAGGTGCACATGATGGGCGAGCCCGTCCTCGCCGCCGACGGCTCCACCGCCTCCATGTGGGCGGTCCTGCGGGACGTCAGCGAACTGCGGCGCAGCCAGCGCGTCCTGCGCGAGACCCAGGAATCCCTGCGGCGCCGCCGCGAGATCGAGCAGACCGAGCACCGGCTCGCGGTCGAACTCCAGGAGGCGGTCCTGCCGCCGTGGCGGGGCGCGCTGCGCCTACCGCACGACGGCCCCGCCCGGCTCGACCTCGCCGCCCACTACCTCCCCTCCTCGGTCGGCTCACTCATCGGAGGCGACTGGTTCGACGCGATGGAACTGCCCGACGGCCAGGCCCTGTTGAGCGTCGGCGCCCTCACAGGGAACGGCGTCACCGCGACCTCCGGCATGGCGATGCTGCTCGGCGCGCTGCGCGGCATGGCGGTCGCGGGCGCCCCACCCGGCCGCCTCATGGGCTGGCTCAACGACCTGCTGGACGCCACGGCCCAGCCCGCCCTCGGCAGCGCGATCTGCTGCCGCTACGACCCCGCCACCCACCGGCTCGCGTGGGCGCAGGCCGGACACCCCGCACCGCTGCTGTTCCGCGGCGGGAGGGGGCGCGCGCTGACGCCACCGTCCGGCGTGCCGCTCGGCGCCGCCCGCGGAGTGGCGTACGAACAGGCCGAAGAGCAACTGCTGCCCGGAGACCTGTTACTGCTGCACACCGACGGTCTTGTGCCGCGGCATGACAGGGACGCGGCGACGGACCTGCTGCTCTCCCTCGCCCCCCGGCTCACCGAGGCGCGCACCGCGCGGGACGGCGTGCGGACCCTCGTCGAGGAGTTCGGCGAGGCCGCGCGCGAGGACGACGCCTGCCTGTTGATCGCTCGCTGCTGAGTGCGTGGTTACACCCTCGCTGTCCTCCCCGCCCCCCTGACTCCCTTCGCGCCGACTCCCTTCGCGCCCCTCGGCAGCGCGTGTTTGATCTCCTCGCGCAGGTCCTTGATCTTCGGGTATCCGGCGTAGTGCGCCGTCAGGCGGTACATCTCGCGCAGCCGGTCCCAGGTGCGGTGGGAGGAGTTGGCGCTCATCGACACCAGCGCCAGCCGCGCGTACCGGTCGGCCTGCTCGGGGTCGTCGGCGATGAAGCAGGCCGACGCCAGCGAGATGTAGTCGAAGATCTGCGACCGGTCGTGCCCCTTGGCCCGCAGCTCGATGGCCGCCCTGGCATGCCGCTGCGCGATGTTCGCCGCGGCCGGTTCGTGGTCGGCGAGCGTGCGGTAGGCGAGGGCCTGCATGCCGTGCAGGTCCGCCTCGTCGAACATCTGCATCCAGCTCGGCGGCGGCACGTCCCCCTTGTCGGAGACGAAGAGGTCCTCTGCGAGACCGAGCGTGCGCCGCATCGCCTGACCGTGCCCCATCGACGCCTGCGCCCAGGCCTCGATGGTGTACAGCATGGCCCGGGTGCGGGGCAGCGCCTCCTCCCCGGCCCCCGACTTGGCGAGCTTCATCAGGTCCAGCGCGTCGTCCGGCTTGCCGAGGTGCACCATCTGGCGCGCGGCCCGCGACAGGGCCTCCCCCGCGCGCGGGCGGTCGCCGCCCTCGCGCGCCGCGTGCGCCGCGATGACGAAGTACTTTTGGGCCGTGGGCTCCAGGCCGACGTCGTGCGACATCCAGCCCGCGAGGACGGCGAGGTTGGCGGCGACGCCCCACAGGCGGCGCTGGAGATGGTCGGGGTGGCGGTAGGCGAGCATGCCGCCCACCTCATTGAGCTGGCCCACGACGGCCTTGCGCTGCAACCCGCCACCGCGGGCCGCGTCCCAGGCGCGGAACACCTCGACCGAGCGCTCCAGCTCCTCGATCTCCTGCGACCCGATGGGCGCGGCCTCATAGCGGTCGAATCCGGCGGGGTCGGCGTGCAGGGGATCGATGAGACGGGGGGCGTCGGCCGCGAGGGCCGGATCGGCGTGCAGCCAGTCGTGCATGGCGCTGCTGAGTGCGGAGCCTGCGGCAAGCGCAGCGCCCGCGCCCACCAAGCCGCGTCGGTTGAGCATGAGGTCCATTCCCGTGAATTCGGTGAGGACCGCGGCTGTCCGCTCGGGCGCCCACGGCACGCCGTCGGGGTGCTCCACACTCCCGTCGCCGCGCCGCTTCCCTGGGCGCCCGTGCCGGACCAGACCTAGATCCTCAGTGGTCACGACACGGCCGAGACGCTCGGTGAACAGAACAGCCAGCACCCTCGGCACCGGATCGCGCGGGATCTCCCCCATGTCGATCCACCGCCGCACCCGCGAGGTGTCGGTGGCCAGCTGGAGGTGGCCCATCGCCGCCGCCTGCCGGTTCACCAGTCTCGCCAGCTCACCCTTGGACCAGCCGGCCAGGCCGAACAGATCCGAAAGGCGGGTGTTGGGTTGTCCGTTCACGTCAAGCCCCCAGGTTCTCGGCTGAGTTGACAGTAACCCTCTGTCAGTTGCTGAGCGACTATTCGCCAGGGTTCGCCAGGGTGCGCCAGATGGTGTGCCAGGGGAGGCCGGGTGTCAGGTAGGAGTGCGCCACCCCGACCCGGTCGCCGCCAGGCACTCCCCAGGGTGCTCCCGACGCGATCGGGGCGGGAGGCGCACGCAATTCACAGGCACACGAAGGGATCTGTATCGCCTATGTACGCAGCATCGTCCTCCGTGTCCGCCCCGCCCCGGCCGCTCCACCCGCGCCCCCCGGCCCCCCGGGGCCGGGAGGTGCCCCCTTCCCCGGGGAGCGGCCCCTATTTGGAGCCTCTGCGGCCCGGCGCCGCACAGCTCGGCGCCGGCCGGACGCGTCGCGTGCCGGGATCCGGTACTCAACCGCTCAGCGGGAGACTCGACTTGTCCGGCCCCCAGGGGGCGCAACTGCGCACCGCTATTGCTTCGGTGCACCGCATCTGCCCGGAGTTCAATCCCGTGCAGGTGCTCCGCCGGAGCGGGCGCAGCGTCCTGCTCGTCGGTACGGCGGGACGGGGTGCGGCCGTCGCCAAGTGCTTACTGGACCACTCCCCCCTGTGGGCCGACCGGATCCGGCACGAAATAGCGGCATACCGCTCGTTCGTCCGGCACCGCCCGCCCGTGCGGGCGCCTCGTCTGATCGCCGCCGATCCCGAGGACTGCACGCTGGTGATCGAGCGGATGCCGGGGCGGGTGGCGGCACTCCAGCGGCACCCCATCGAGGCCCCGCCGCGCGCGGACATCCGGGCGGCGCTCGGCTCCGTCCTGCGCCTGAACCAGTGGCGGCCGCCGGCGGAGATGTTCGGCAGGCCGATGGACTACGGCCGGCGGATCTCCCGCTTCCACGAGCTGGGGCTGCTGACGGACCGTGACATGGGAGACCTACAGAAGCTGCTGCACGGCATCGCGCACTCGGCCGTCCACCAGGGTGACGGGCCCGAGTCCATGTGGCAGTTCTCCCACGGCGACGCCCTGCTCTCGAACATCCTGCTCTCGCCCGCCGGGCCCGTGCTGGTCGACTGGGAGCACGCGGGCTGGTATCTGCCGGGGTACGACCTGGCGACGTTGTGGGCGGTGCTCGGTGACGCGCCGGTGGCGCGGCGCGAGATCAGTCAGCTGGCGCAGTCGGCGGGTCCCGCGGCGCGGGACGCGTTCCTGGTGAATCTGATGCTGGTACTGACCCGCGAGATCCGTACGTACGAAACGGCCGTGCAGCGTTCGATGCACGAGTCGGCCCCGGCGGCGGCATCGGGCCCCGTCCACCCCGGTGCCGTGCCGTCCGGTGAGGAACAGCGGCTGCTGCTGAGGCGGCTGCACGACGACTGCCAGATGGCCCGCCGGGCCGTGCGGGCGGCGGTCGGCACGCGCTGACGGGGGCGGAGGTCCGCGGTGCGCCCAGGGCACGGGCGCACCGCGGACTTTTGTATGCCTCTGGTCTATGTCCTCGGGAATGGCACACCGGCCTATGCCTGCGCCTGCCCCGCTCCCCTGCTTCCCTGGTGCCTTGATTCCGGCTCCTCCGAACAGGTGGATCCCCTCGCGGCTCATTGGTCCATGCCACTGACGCGTCGCAGGCGGTAGGGCCTGCCCCGGCGAAAGTCCGCCGCTGACCCGCCGGGACCGACGCTGACATGGGAAATCAGTTGTCCTGGGCATGATTGACGGATCGTCGGAGAGCCGGTACCACTGACGCACGCCCGGCCCCGCACGCCCCGTCACGCTTCATCGGCCCTGAAGTCCCAGGAGGCTGCATTGCGAGGAACCACCGCCCGTACCTCGTCGGCGCGCAGACGCACCATCAGGACGGCGGGCGCCCTCGCGTCGGCCGGGCTGCTGGTGCCGCTCCTCGGTGCGGCCCCGTCGTCCGGCGCTCCGCGACAGGCGTCCGCCACCGATCTCCAGGGCGCCTTCGCGTCCGCCGCCGCCGAGTACCGCGTCCCTCAGAGCGTGCTGCTCGGCGTCTCCTACCTCCAGTCCCGCTGGGACGCGCATGGCGGCGCGGCCAGCGTCACCGGCGGCTACGGCCCCATGCACCTCACCGACGCGCGCACCGCCCTGGCCTCGGCCCCTCACCACAGCGAGGGCGACGAGGACCCGCGCGGCGACACCTCGCGTCCGATGCCGCCGCCGCGGGCGGAAGTGCCCGCGGAGTCCGATCTTCCGGCGCGGCTGACGACGTTGCCTCGCGCGGCCGAGCTGACCGGCATGCCGGCCGAGGAGCTGCGTACCGACGCCGCCGCGAATGTGGAGGGCGGCGCCGCCCTGCTCGCTGCGGCGCAGAAGAAGCTCGGCAGGCCGCTGAGTGCCGATCCGGCCGACTGGTACGGCGCGATCGCCCGCTTCTCCGGGGCGGACGACGAGGCGACGGCGGCGGCGTACGCCAATGATGTGTTCGCCGTCATCCGCGACGGCGAGCGGCGCACCACGGACGCGGGCCAGCGTGTGGCGCTCCCCGCGGAGCCCGGTCTGCGGCCCGACGCGGCGCAGCTGAAGCGGATGGGGCTGCGCGAGGCGGCCCCGGGTGAGACGGAGTGCCCGCGGACGGTGGCGTGCGAGTGGATCCCGGCCCCGTACGAGGAGTTCAAGGACCCCAACGGCAATCCGGACTACGGCAACCACGACAAGTCGAACCGGCCCAAGAGCCAGAGCATCGACTCGATCATCGTCCATGACACCGAGGGGCGGTGGGAGGGCGTCCTGAACATGGTGCAGGACCCGACCTATGTGTCGTGGCAGTACACCCTGCGCTCCACCGACGGCCACATCGCCCAGCACGTGAAGGCGAAGGACGTCGCCTGGCACGCGGGGAACTGGTACGTGAACGCCAAGTCGATCGGCCTGGAGCACGAGGGCTTCCTGACCGCTCCCGACACGTGGTACACGGAGGCGATGTACCGCACGTCGGCCCGGCTGGTGAAGTACCTCGCCAAGAAGTACGGCATTCCGCTGGACCGGCAGCACATCCTCGGCCACGACAACGTCCAGGGCACGGTCCCCGCCACGATCCCGGGGATGCACACCGACCCGGGCCCGTACTGGGACTGGCAGCACTACTTCACTCTGCTCGGCAAGCCGTTCCACCGCACGGCGGGCCCGAACGGCGGTCTGGTGACGATCGCTCCCCAGTACTCCGCGAACCGGCCGGAGTACACGGGCTGCGCCAAGCCGGGCGAGAAGTGCGTGCCGCACGGTTCGGCGGCGGTGCGGGTCCACACCGAGCCGCGGGACGACGCGCCGCTGATCAAGGACATCGGCAAGCGGCCGGGTGGCCAGCCCTCCACGATCGATGTCAACGACGTCGGGGCGCGGCTCTCCACCGGCCAGCAGTACGCGGTCGCGGACCGTCAGGGCGACTGGACCGCCGTCTGGTACCTGGGTCAGAAGGCGTGGTTCAAGAACCCCGGGAAGCAGCCCACCGCGGTCGACGCGAAGGGGTTCGTGGTGACGCCCAAGGAGGGCGCGAGCGAGATCCCGGTGTACGGGCGCGCGTACCCGGAGAAGGAGGCGTACCCGGCGGGCGTACCCGTCCAGCCGGTCACCCCGCTGCCGTACCGCATCCCGGCGGGCCAGAAGTATGTGATCGGCGACAAGGTGCCGGGCGAGTACTTCTACGCGCCGACGTTCGACACCGCGCGGCACACGGTGGTGCGCGGCAAGGACATGTACTACGTGATCCAGTACGGGCACCGCATCGGGTATGTGCGGGCCGCGGATGTGCGGGTGGTGCGGTCGGGTTCGTGAGGCCGGGACATGGCGCTGCCCCGTTCCTCGGCCGGAACGGGGCGGTGCTTGTACGGAGGTGCGGGGTGGCCGGGCGCGCGGGGTCGGCGGGGGCGGTCAGACCTGCTGGAAGAGTTCCGCGGGCAGTGGCTTCAAAAGCGCGTACAGATCGTCGGTGATCGGCCGGTCCCAGGCGGCGATGGTCACCAGGACGTTGTCGCTGCGGTCGAACTGCACGCACGAGATGCGGCTCTCCGACAGCTTCAGGCGGCGCACGATGAGGAGGTTGTCGCCCTGCATCACGGGCATGTCCTCCGCGGAGACGACCGTGACGTCCTCCTCGTTCTCCAGGGCGATGAGCAGCTGGGCCACCTCGAAGGGGACCTCGCCCTCGGCGGTGTCCCGCGCGGGGGCGCCCTCCGGGAGGTTGCCGATGATCATCGCGGGGCCGCGGCCGCCGAAGAGGTCGTAGCGCAGGAACACGCCCTGGCAGCTGCCGTCGGGGGCGGGCAGCAGGCCCGCGCCGAGATTGCCGGGCCAGTCACCGGGATCCATGGCCAGGACATCGAAGTCCGGGCCCGCGGGGGTGGCGGAGCTGCGGCGGCGGAGGAAGGACATGCACCCATGGTACGTGGCCCGCCGGGCGTTCCGGCCCGGGGGCGCGAGCCTCGCGGGGGCACGGGGGTGGGCGCCGGGCTGCCCCGGGGCGACCCGGGAATTGCCACGCGGGGCGACCCCGGCATAATGGCGCCCCCTCGACAGCGGAGTCCCCCACATGACGGACGTATCCGTGCTGGACTACTGGCGCGCGGGCCTGAGCGACGTACCGGACGAGGTCTGGCGGCGGGAGCGTCTGGAGGTCCTGATCCTGGCCGACAACGCGCTCACGCGGCTGCCCGCCCGTATCGGCACGCTCAAGGCGCTGCACACCCTCGACCTCGGGCACAACAAGCTGCGTACGGTCCCGGCCGGGCTCGGCGACCTGTCATCGCTCAGCCGCTGCCTCTATCTGCACGACAACGCGCTCACCGAGCTGCCCGCGTCCCTCGGCCGCCTCACCCGGCTCGCGTATCTGAACGTCGGCGAGAACCGTCTGACCGCACTTCCCGAAACGCTGGGCGGCCTGGCGGGACTGGTGGAACTGCGCGCCCAGCACAACGCGTTGACCCGGCTGCCGGAGACGATCGGCGCCCTCACCGCGCTGCGCGAGCTGTGGCTGCGCGGCAACCGCCTGCGGGAACTGCCCGCCTCCATAGGCGACTTGACGGCGTTGCGTGAACTGGAGCTGCGCGAGAACGCGTTCACGGCCGTCCCGGAGGCCCTGCGCGGTCTTCCTCTCCTGCGCCGCGTCGACCTGCGCGCCAACCGCCTCACGGAACTGCCCGGCTGGGTGGCGGAGTTGCCGGCGCTGGAGAAGCTGGACCTGCGCTGGAACGGCGTACACGTCAGCGACCGGCTACTGCGGGCCCTGGATGCCCGGGGCTGCGTGGTCCTGCGCTGACCGCTCAGGTCATTCAGGCGGGGACGGGCTCCTGGGCGCTGCCGTCGAGGGGCGGATAGTTCTCGCCACCCATGCGCTCGGCCGTGTCCACGTACGTGGCGAGAGCGGCGCGGGAGCTGGCGAGCTGCTCCATCTGCTCGTCCAGTCGCCGCAGCCGTGCCCGCATCGCGGCCAGCAGCTCGGGACACCCGGGCAGCTCGGGGGTCTCTCCGACCGCGCACGGCAGCACGTAGGCGATGTCCTCGGAGGACAGCCCCGCGCCGAGCAGGTGCCGGATCTGCCTCACCCGCAGCACGGCACCCTCGTCGTACTCGCGGTAGCCGTTCGCGCCGCGGCCCGCCTCCAGCAACCCCTGGGCCTCGTAGTAGCGCAACTGATGGGTGTTGACGCCCGTCCGGCGACCCAGTTCCCCGATCAACATCGATTCCCCCGCTTGACCTTCACACCGGTATCAACGTTGACGATGTTGCCATGAACAACGCAACCGACACACATGTGACCGTCATCGGACTCGGCCTGATGGGCCAGGCGCTCGCCCGTGCCTTCCTCAAGGCCGGGCACTCCACCACCGTATGGAACCGCACGACCGCCAAGGCCGACCCGCTGGTCGCCGAGGGGGCGCGGCTCGCGCCGACGGTCGGCGACGCGCTCAAGGCGAGCCCCCTGACGGTCATCTGCCTCACCGACTATCCGGCCCTGCGCGAACTGCTCGATGCGAACGACATCGACCTCGACGGCACGACATTGATCAACCTCACGTCGGGTGACTCGGGCCAGGCGCGGGAAGCCGCCCGATGGGCCGCGCAGCGCGGCGCCCGCTACCTGGACGGCGCCATCATGGCCGTCCCCCCGGTGATAGGGACCGCCGACGCACTGATCCTGCACAGCGGACCGGAGTCGGACTTCGAGGCGCACAGGGCGACGCTCGAAGCGCTCGGCACCCTGTCCTACCTCGGCGCGGACCACGGGCTCGCGGCCCTGTACGACGTGGCCGGCCTCGCCATGATGTGGAGTGTCCTCAACGCCTGGCTCCAGGGCACCGCGCTGCTCAGGACGGCCGGTGTCGACGCCGCGACGTACGCGCCGTTCGCACGGCAGATGGCGGCCGGCGTCGCCGAGTGGCTGCCCGGGTACGCCGAGCAGATCGACAAGGGGTCCTACCCGGCCGAGATTTCGGCCCTGGAGAGCGACGCGCGGTCGATGGAGCACCTCATCGAGGAGAGCGAGGCGGTGGGCGTCAACGCCGAACTTCCCAAGCTGTTCAAGGCGATGGCGGACCGGTCGATCGCCGCGGGACACGGCGGCGAGCAGTATCCCGTGCTGATCGAGGAGTTCCTCAAGCCCCGCGAGGGCTGAGTCGCCCCGGCACCGGGAAGGGGCCGGTCCCGGCGCCGGGACCGGCCCCTTCCCGGGGATCCTGCGGCGCTAGGGCCTGTCCGGCGGATCATGCCGCGGGCCGCGGGGCCTGGCACGCCGATCTGCACAGAAAGGTCACCGCCACCCAAGTACGGCCTGATCCGCCGGACAGGCCCTAGGTCAGGTCGAACTCGCCCTCGCGCGCGCCGTGGACGAAAGCACCCCACTCCGCGGGTGTGAAGATCAAGGATGGGCTTTCCGGCCGGCCGCCGTTGCGCATCGCCACGAAGCCTTCGACGAAGGCGATCTCCACGTCCCCGCGCCCTTCGCTGCTGGATCGCCAGTCGGCGGTACTGAGGTCCAGCTCCGGCTTGTCCCAGCCCGCGAGCGGATGCTGCTGAGTGGTGCTTTCGGCCACGTCCGTGCTCCTCCCGATGCGTCGTCCGGCGCCAGCCTAGCTTTCGCTCGGGGCGCCGGACAGGCCGCGGAGTCCGGCCACGATCCGTCGGCTGCCGGGTGAGGTGCCGGGTGGCGTCAGGTGGCGGGTGGTTCGGCGCCGACGAGCCACATGGCGAAGAACTGCGCGCCTCCTCCGTAGGCGTGCCCGAGCGCTCTGCGCGCCCCCTCCACCTGGTGCTCCCCCGCCTGTCCCCGCACCTGAAGTGCCGCCTCCGCGAAGCGGATCATCCCGGAGGCGCCGATGGGGTTGGTCGACAGGACGCCGCCGGACATGTTGACGGGCAGGTCGCCGTCGAGTTCCGTCACACCGGACTCGGTGAGCTTCCAGCCCTCGCCCTCCGCCGCGAAGCCGAGGTTCTCCAGCCACATCGGCTCGTACCAGGAGAACGGCACGTACATCTCGACGGCGTCGATCTCCCGGCGGGGCTCCGCGATGCCCGCCTGCCGGTAGACGTCGGCGGCGCAGTCCTTGCCCGCCTGCGGGGAGACGAAGTCCTTGCCCGCGAAGAGCGTCGGCTCACTGCGCATCGCGCCGCCGTGCATCCAGGCGGGCGGCCGCGGTGAACGGGCCGCTCCCGCACGGTCGGTGAGGACCATCGCGCACGCCCCGTCGGAGGAGGGGCAGGTCTCGGAGTAGCGGATCGGGTCCCAGAGCATCGGCGAGGCCTGCACCTTCTCCAGGGTGATGTCGTGCTCGTGGAGGTGCGCGTAGGGGTTTTTCAGGGCGTTGCGCCGGTCTTTGTACGCGACGAGGGAGCCGACCGTCTCGGGCGCGCCGGTGCGCCGCATGTACGCGCGCACGTGCGGGGCGAAGAAGCCGCCCGCCCCCGCGAGCAGTGGCTGCTGGAAGGGGATGGGCAGCGACAGGCCCCACATCGCGTTGGATTCCGACTGCTTTTCGAAGGCGAGGGTCAGGACGGTGCCGTGGACGCGGCCCGCGACGAGGTTGGCGGCGACCAGGGCCGTGGAGCCGCCGACCGAGCCCGCCGTGTGCACGCGGAGCATGGGTTTCCCGACGGCTCCGAGCGCGTCGGCGAGGTACAGCTCGGGCATCATGACGCCCTCGAAGAAGTCCGGGGCCTTGCCGATGACGACGGCGTCGATGTCCGCCCACGACAACTCGGCGTCCGCGAGAGCGCGTTGGGCGGCCTCGCGGACCAGGCCCGCGATCGACACGTCACGTCGGGTGGCCACGTGCTTGGTCTGCCCGATCCCGACGACGGCCACGGGTTCCTTGCCCGTCCGACCGCTCACCTGGCTACTCATCGGGCGTCTCCTTCCAGGAGGGCGACCAGGTTCTGCTGGAGGCAGGGCCCCGAGGTGGCGTGTGCGACGGCGCGGTGCGACGCGCCCCGGTGGATGCGGGCGGCCGCCTCGCCGATCCGGATGAGCCCCGCGGCCATCATGGGGTTGGCGGCGAGCGCGCCCCCGGAGGGGTTGACGGTGACGTCGTCGCCGATTCGCAGGGCCTTGCGCAGCACGACTTCCTGGGAGGTGAAGGGCACGTGCAGTTCAGCGGTGTCCACGGGACGTTCGAAGACGCCGGCGCGCTCGGCGGCGAGGCGGGTGGACGGTGAGTCAGTGAGGTCGCGCACCCCGAGGCCGTGCGCCTCGACACGGTGGTCGATGCCCCGGATCCAGGCGGGCCGCTCGCACAGATCGCGGGCCCGCTCCCCCACCGCGAGGATCACGGCCGCGGCCCCGTCGCCGACCGGCGGACAGTCTCCGGTACGCAGCGGGCGTACGACGTACTCGCCCTGCGCGACCGAACCGCTGAGCTGCGCGTGGGAGTTGGCGGCGGCGTCGGCGCGGCTGCGCCGGGCGACGCCGGCCAGCGCGGGCTCGTCGGTCTCGCCCGCGTCGATGAGTGCCTGCGCCTGGAGCGCGGCGAGCGCCACGGAGTCGGGCCACAGCGGGGCGAGGTAGTACGGGTCGAGCTGCCGGGTCAGCACGTCGCGGACGGAGCCTGGCGAGGACTTGCCGTAGGAGTAGACGAGCGCGGTGTCCGCCTCGCCGGTCTGGAGCTTCACCCACGCCTCGTACAGCGCCCAGGCGCCGTCCATCTCGACGTGCGACTCGGATATCGGCGGCCAGGCGCCCACTCCGTCGAGCGCCATCGTGAAGGAGAAGGCGCGGCCCGCGAGGTAGTCGCAGGAGCCGGAGCAGGTGAACCCGATGTCGCTGGTCCGCAGGCCGGTGGCGGCGAGGACGTGGTGCAGTACCGGCATGAGCATCTCGACTTCGGAGATCTCGTCGGTGGTGCGCAGATGGTCGGTCTGCCCGAAGGCGACGACGGCGACGCCGCGGGCCGGGCGCATCACGGACGGTTTACCGGGCGCCATCTAGATCAGCTCCTTGTACGTGTCGTAGTCGGCGTCGGGCTCGCCCGTCGGCCGGTAGTGGTCGGGGAAGCGGCCGCCCTCGGTCCACACCGGTTCGACGCGCAGCCCCATCCGCACCTCGTCGTAGGGGATCCCGGCGATGCGGGCGTGCAGCGCGAGGTCGGCGCCGTCGAGGGCTATGTGCGCGTAGACGTAGGGGACTTCGATGTCGAGGTTCTTCGCCTTGATGTTGACGACGCAGTACGTCGTGACGGTGCCGCGCGGCCCGACCTCGACCCGCTCGGCCGTGGCGATGCCGCAGGTGGGGCAGGCGCCCCGGGGCGGGACGTACACCTTGCGGCAGACGGGGCAGCGTTCGCCGACGGTCCGTTGTTCGGAGAGGGCGTTGATGTAGGCGCTCTGGGCGCGGCCCGGCGAGTAGGTGTAGTCGAGCCGCGCGGCCGCGACGATCCCGGTGACGGGGTCGGTGAACTCCCCGCTGTGGGGCGCGCTCTGCTGGGGGGCGTCATCCCCGTCGTACGGCTCGAAGCAGGCGATGTCCGTGATGGCGCCGACACGTTCGGCGGCCCAGCGGACGCGGACGCGCATGCCGGTGCGTACGGCGTCGGGCCCCGGCGCGTCGAGGGCGTGGAGCAGGGCCGTGTCGGCGCCGTCCAGCTTCACCAGGACCCAGGCGAAGGGGGTGGCCAGGGGCTGGGCGCGGCGGGGCTCGTGGTTCCAGGCCCAGGTGGTGACGGTCCCTGTGTCGGCGACCTCGACGAGGTCACGTATCTCTTCGGCGGTCGCGGGGTCGTACTCGACGGGCGGCACGAGCGTGCGCCCGTCCCCGGTCTTCACGCCGAGCACGGTGCGCTCCCGCAGCCCGGTCAGAAACGCGCTCTGCACGGGTCCGAGGGACCGGGTGAAGGGAAATTCGACGACGAGAGGCGCACGCAGCACTTCGGGCACGGGGGCGGATGTCATGACCAACTCCGATTCTCGACGATGGGGCGGAGGACCGCCCCGTGCAAGGGCGCCCCGAAGGGGCGCGGGGAACTGCGCGACCAGCCCCCACCGGCCCGCAGGTGGCATTCCGCCGGCCTAGGCTCGCCGGAACTCCGGGGACCGCTTCCCCGCAAAGGCTCTGGAGCCCTCCTTCGCAGCAAGGGCGCCCCGAAGGGGCGCGGGGAACTGCGCGACCAGCCCCCACCGGCCCGCAGGTGGCATTCGGCCGGCCTAGGCTCGCCGGAACTCCGGGGACCGCTTCTCCGCGAAGGCTCTGGAGCCCTCCTTCGCATCGGCGGTGTCGAACACGGGCCACCCCCGCTTCAGCTCGGCCGCGAGACCGTCCGCCTCGGAGAGCGAAGCGGCCTCGTACACGGAGGCCTTGACCGCCTCCACGGCGAGCGGCCCGCACGCGTTGATCTGCTCGGCGATGACGAGAGCCTTCTCCAGTGCGGCGCCGTCCGGCACGACATGTCCGACGAGGCCGATGGCGGCGGCCTCGGCCGCCGAGTAGGGCCGCCCGGTGAGCAGCATTTCCAGGGCGTGCGTACGGGGGATCTGGCGCGGGAGCCGCACGGTCGATCCCCCGATGGGGAAGAGCCCGCGCCGCACCTCGAAGAGGCCGAAGGTCGCCGACTCCCCCGCCACCCGGATGTCCGTGCCTTGCAGGATCTCCGTGCCGCCGGCCACGCAGTAGCCCTCGACGGCGGCGATGACCGGCTTGCGGGGGCGGTGGTGGCGCAGCATCGCCTTCCAGTGCAGATCGGGGTCGGCCCGCATCCGGTCCCGGTACCGCTCGCCCTCCATCCCGTTGCCCGCGAGGGCCTTGAGGTCCATGCCCGCGCAGAACACTCCGCCCGCGCCGGTCAGCACGATCGAGCGGACCGCGTCGTCCTCGTCGGCCGCCACCCATCCGTCGTAGAGGCCCACGAGCATCGGCAGCGACAGCGCGTTCTTCGCCTCGGGCCTGTTCAGCGTGAGGATCAGTGTGGCGCCTTCGCGCCGCACGGAGAGGTGTTCCGTCCCGCCCATGTGCCGTGCTCCCTCCGTCGCCGGGCATCCTGTCGCCCCCGGACCTGGAACAGGTTGCAGTAGCCGGGGTGCCAGTTCAATAGCTTTCTGACACCCAGTCAGTTTTGTTGCGCGGGGACCCTTCCCACTTGTGGGTGCCTCTGCTCTGATGACCGCCAAGCGGGGGCTCGCAGTGGACGCCGGGGTCAGGAGGAGCGCGGTGGAGTACAACCTTGCCGACCTGTTCGAGTCGGTCGTCGACGTGGTTCCCGGCCGCGAGGCGCTTGTCTATATCGACCACCCCGGCACGGGCGCGGAGCGCCGGCTGACCTACGCCGAGCTGGACGCGGTGGCCAACCGCGTCGCGCACCACCTCATCGACAGCGGCCTGAAGCCCGGCGAGCACCTGGGGCTGCATCTGTACAACGGCGTCGAGTACCTCCAGACGGTCCTGGGCTGCCTCAAGGCCCGGCTGGTGCCGGTCAACGTCAACTACCGCTATGTCGAGGAGGAGTTGGCCTATCTCTACCGCGACGCGGATCTCGCGGCGCTCGTCTTCGACGCCGAGTTCACCGAGCGGGTCGCGGCGGCGCTGCCGCGCACGGAGAAGCTGCGGCACCTGATACGGGTGGGCGAGCCGCCCGCGGGCGCGCCCTCACTCGGCGCCACCGACGCCGTCGACGTGGTGGCGTTCGCCGACGCGGAGGCCGCGGGCTCACCGGAGCGCGGCTTCGGACCGCGCTCGGCGGACGACCTGTTCATCATCTACACGGGCGGCACGACCGGTATGCCAAAGGGCGTCATGTGGCGTCAGGAGGACCTGTTCTTCGCGGGGCTCTTCGGGGGTGAACCGGCCGGTGAGCCGGTGAAGCGGCCCGAGGAGCTGGCCGAGCGGGTCGCGGCGGGCGGGGCCGGCCTCACCTTCTTCCCCACTCCCCCGCTGATGCACGGCACGTCGACGCTGACGTCGTTCATCGCCTTCAACTACGGCCAGCGGGTGGCCCTGCACCGCAAGTACGTGCCCGAGGAGGTGCTGCGCACCATCGAGCGGGAGAAGGTGTCGAGCGTGTCCCTGGTGGGCGACGCGATGCTCAGGCCGCTCATCGACGCCCTGCGCGGCCCGCTCAAGGGCACCGATCTGTCGTCGCTGTTCAGCGTCTCCTCTTCCGGGGCGATCATGTCGGAGACGGTGCGGGCCCAGTTCCAGGAACTGGTGCCGAACGTACTCCTCCTCAACAACTTCGGCTCCTCCGAGTCCGGCTCCAACGGCAGGGCGACGGACGACTCGGGCCCCCGTAAGGGCTTTCGCCTGGAGGTCAACGACCGTACGCGCGTGGTGGATCCGGCCACGCACGAGCCGGTCCCCGTCGGGGTGCCGGGCCGCCTCGCCCAGCGCGGCCACGTGCCGCTCGGCTACTACAACGACCCGGTGAAAACCGCCGAGACGTTCTTCCAGAAGGGCGGCGAACGCTGGGTGCTGCTCGGTGACATGGCGACGGTCGACGAGTACGGCATCGTCACCGTCCTCGGACGCGGCTCGCAGTGCATCAACACCGGCGGCGAGAAGGTGTACCCGGAGGAGGTCGAGCAGGCCCTGAAGTCCCATCCGGACGTGTACGACGCGCTGGTCGCCGGCGTGCCCGACGAGCGCTGGGGCTCAAGGGTCGCCGCCGTCATCCAACTGCGCGGCGGGGCGCCCTCGTTGGACCTGGCGGCCGTCCAGGCCCACTGCCGCCCGCTGCTCGCCGGGTACAAGATCCCGCGCGCGGTGGTCCTCACGGACCACATCGAGCGCTCGCCGAGCGGCAAGGCGGACTACCGGTGGGCGAAGGCGGTGGCGGCGGGGGGTTGAGGTCCGACCGGCGCACCTCGGGCCGCCCGCCCGGGTCGGCCGGACCTCATCGCGCGCAGACGGATCGCAGCGCCCGCCCCAGCGCGACGCCGTGCAGGGCGTCGAGCCGGTCGGCATGCCGGGTGTGTACGGCGGCCGCGGTCAGGACTCCCCCGCAGTACGGCGCGGTCCGCGCGTCGGCCGACGCGGCGATGCCCCGCACCAGACCGCCGTTGATCCGGTTGATCTCCTCGCGGACCTCACTGAGGTCCGGACGCTCCTTCGGCGCCTGGGAGGGGTCGGCGTCCCAGCGGCGGAACAGCCCTCGCTGGACCACCTTGTTGGCGTCGATCTGGTCGCGGATGATCCGGACCGTCGCCTCCGGGTCGCCGCCCGTCTCCCGCGCCTGACGGGCCACCGCGTCCAGGACCTGCTTCTCGCGGACCGGATCGTCGATGGGACTGTCCGTGCCGTACTTGGCGGCGGCGACGAGGTCGGCGGCGGCGAGACGCTGGGCCGACAGGTCGGCGAGCGGGCGCAGTTGGCCGTACGGGGCCGTGGGCGCGGTCAGCTCCTGCGGCGCGGGGGCTGGTACGGGTGCGGCGACCGCCACGGCACTTCCGGCGAACAAGGCGGCAGTCGCGGCGCAGGCGGACAGGGCACGACCCACGGTCGAGGTGAGATGCACGGAGAGTTCCCTCGCGGCTCGCTGCTGGCGTGGACCCGCCCATCGTACGAGCGCTCCGCCTGTCGCTCCGAGCAGGCCGGACCGGCCAAGCACCGCCCAGCCGGGCACCGCTCAGTCCTGCGCCAGGAACCCCGCCACCCGCCGCCTGAACCACTCCGGATCGTCCAGCCACGGGAAGTGCCCGCCGCCCGGCTGTACTTGGCACACGCCGGCTGGGAAGAGCGCCGCCAGTTCCTCGGCCCGGGCGGGGCTCGGTCCACCGTCATAGGCGCCCGCCAGTACGAGTACCGGCGCGGCCAGGGAGGCGAGGGCGGCGCGGGTGGCGGGCGGGTCGAAGGAGGCCTCGGCGTAGTACGCCTCGGAGGCCGCCGCGTTCTTCTGGGCCGGGCTCTGCGCGCGGTGCGCCTGGGCCGCCGCGTCCCAGCGCCCGTAGGTGAGCGGTGCGATGGCCTCCCAGCCGGCGCTGGGGGCACGGCCCTGCGCGATCTCCCGCAGCGCGGCCTCGGCCGCCGGGTACCAGGGCTCGTCCTTGCGCAGCGCGGCGGCCTCGCGGCGGTCCTCGTCGGTCACGGCGCCCCCGACGGCCAACGTGGCCGGGGTGACCAGGACCAGGGTGCGCATCCGCTTGGGGTGGCGGGCCGCGTACAGCGTGGCGAGGTCACCGCCCGCGGAGTGCCCGAGCACGTCGACCTGGTGGAGCCCGAGGTGCTCGCGCAGCGCCTCGATGTCGTCGACGAGAAGGTCGCAGCGGTACGTCGCCGTGTCGTCCGGCACCGCGGAGTCGCCCGTGCCCCGCAGGTCGAGCAGGATGAGGCGGCGGTGCGCCGTGAGGCCGCCGAGATCGCCCAGGTAGACGGAGGCCCGCATGGGGCCGCCCGGCACGCAGAGCAGCGGCTCGCCCTCCCCCTTCTCGTGGTAGGCCAGCTGGGTCCCGTCGTACGCGCTGAATACCGGCATGCCGGGGATCATCACATCCCGGCACGGTCCGGGCAACGCCGGTGCGCGTCGGCCCACCGGCCCGACGGCCGTGCGAGATCTCTTGACGGCCACCTCGGGGACTGGATTACTGACCTCGACAGAAGATCGACGACCGAATGATCGGTCGCCCGTTCGGGACGGGAGAACCCTTTATGACGCGTATGCCGCCACAGCTGGACGCGGCGGAACAGCTCGGCCCCCGCGAACTCGGGGCGTTGCAGCTGGAGCGCCTTCAGGACACCTTGCTGCACGCGTACGAGAACGTCCCGTTCTACCGGGCGGCCTTCGACCAGGCGGGCCTGCGCCCCGACGACTGCCGTTCGCTCGCCGACCTGGCGCGATTCCCGTTCACCACCAAGGACGACCTGCGGGCGAACTATCCGTTCGGGATGTTCGCGGTGGAGCAGTCCGAGGTGCGCCGGCTGCACGCCTCCAGCGGCACGACGGGCCAGCCGACGGTCGTCGGGTACACCGAGCGCGATCTGTCCATGTGGGCGGACGTGGTGGCGCGCTCGATCCGCGCCGCGGGCGGCAGGCCCGGCGACAAGGTCCATGTCGCCTACGGGTACGGCCTGTTCACCGGCGGTCTGGGCGCCCACTACGGCGCCGAGCGGCTCGGCTGCACGGTCATTCCCGCGTCCGGCGGCATGACGGCACGTCAGGTCCGGCTGATCCTGGACTTCCGCCCCGAGATCATCATGGTGACCCCGTCGTACATGCTCACGCTCCTGGAGGAGTTCGAGCGGCAGGGCATCGATCCCCGTACGACGTCCCTGCGGGTCGGCATCTTCGGCGCGGAGCCGTGGACCGAGGAGATGCGGCACGAGATCGAGGAGCGCTTCGCGATCGACGCGGTCGACATATACGGACTGTCGGAGGTCATCGGCCCGGGCGTCGCCCAGGAGTGCGTGGAGACCAAGGACGGGCTGCACATCTGGGAGGACCACTTCTATCCCGAGGTCGTCGACCCCATCACGGGCGAGGTGCTGCCGGACGGGGAGCGCGGCGAACTGGTCTTCACCTCCCTCACCAAGGAGGCCATGCCCGTGGTCCGCTACCGCACGCGCGATCTGACGCGGCTGCTTCCAGGTACGGCCCGGGTCTTCCGGCGGATGGAGAAGGTGACGGGCCGCAGTGACGACATGGTGATTTTGCGCGGGGTCAATCTCTTCCCCACGCAGATCGAGGAGATCGTGCTGCGCACGGCCGGCGTCGCGCCGCACTTCCAGCTGCGGCTGACCCGCGAGGGGCGCATGGACGCCCTGACGGTGCGGGCCGAGGCGCGCGCCGACACGCCGGGCGAGCGGCGCGAGGCGGCGGCCCGGGAGATCGCCGCGGCCGTGAAGGACGGCATCGGTGTCTCGGTCGGCGTGGACATCGTCGACCCGGAGACGATCGAGCGTTCGGTGGGCAAGTTCAAGCGGATCGTGGATCTGCGGGAAAGGGCGTAGAGCCTCGTCATGGCAGTGTCACGGCACGCTCCAGCCGCCGACGGATGGGTTCCATCTGTTGATGGTCCATCGGCAAGGCCTCCTGGAGGTCCTTCAGGTCGTCCAGCGCTTCACGGATACGTCGCCTGCGGGGGCCGCAGGCCAGGAAGCGTTCCAGTTCCGCGGCCGCCTCGCCCCACGCGTCGGCCGCGCAGTGGACCACCAGAAGATTGCCTCGCGCATGGGCGGCCGCGGGGCCTTCACCGCCCGCCTCAGCGGAGTAGACCTCCACTGCGCGCCGGATGTGGTCACCGGCCTCCGGCCGCCGCAGCAACCTGAGGACCACCGCGCATTCCAAGTGGTACCAGGCGTTGTCGGGCCGGATGTGCAGAACGTGGTAGCAGTCGGCGAGCGCGTCCTCGTACCGCCCCAGCGCCCGGTATGCCAGCGCGCGCTTGGACAACCTCCAGGGTTCTTCCGGATCCACCTCGATGGCACGGTCGTAGTCGGCCACGGCCTCTTCGTAGCGGCCCAGGGCCCGGTACGCCTCTCCCCTGCCCACGAAGGCCCATTCGTCCGTCGGATCGAGCGCGATCACACGGTCGTAACCGGCGAGCGCGTCCTCGTACCGCCCCAGCAAGCGGAGAACGAAGGCCCGGTTGGAGAGGATCCAGGCGGTGCCCGGGAGCAGCTCGATGGCACGGTCGTAGTCGGCCAGCGCGTCTTCGTACCGCTCGACGCGCTGAAGGAACTGGGCGCGCACAACCCACATCCAGACCCGCGCGGGAGCCATCTCGATGGCACGGTCGTAGTCGGCCCGGGCGTCGTCGCAGCGCCCCATCTCCTCAAGGGATTGCCCCCGCCGGACCACGTGCCAGGGTTCTCCCGGCTGTAGTCGGATGGCGCGGTCGTAGTCGGCCACGGCCTCTGCATAGCGGCCCATGGCCCGATAGGTGTGCCCCCGGCTGGCGATGACCCACGCGCCTTCCGGGTCCAGTTCGATCGCACGGTCGTGGTCAGCCAGCGCATCGTCATAACGGCCCATGGCCTGGTACGTCTCCGCGCGGTTGCCGATGACCCACGCGCCGTGCGGCTTGGCTTCACCGGCGCGGTCGTGGTCGGCCAGCGCCGCCTCGAACCGGTGGGCGGAGCGATGGATCTGGGCGCGCACGGTGCACGCCCAGGCCCGAGTGGCCTGCTGCTCAGCGGCGTGGTCGTAGTCGGCGAGAGCTTCCTCAAGACGACCCATGGCCTGGTAGACCATGCCACGCCGGACAACGGCCCAGGCATCGTCCGGTTTGCGTCCGATGGCTTCGTCGCAGTCGGCCAGAGCCTCGGTGTAGCGGCCCATGGTCCGGTAGATGTCCCCCCGGTGGACGAGGGCCCACCAACCCACGTCGTCGTCGCTCTCCTTCAGACGGCCGAAATCAGCGAGGGCGTCGTCGTAGCGGCCCATCGCCTCATAGGTCTGTCCGCGGGCCAGGATGCTCCAGGGGTCGTCGGGCTCCACGTCCATCGCCCTGGAAAGGCTGTGCAGTGCCTGGTCGTAACGCCCCATCAGCCGGAGGGTCTCACCCTGACCGTACAGCGCACGGGCGAAGTCCGGATTCGGCGCCAGAGCGGAGGCGTAGTCCGTCAAGGCCGCTTCGTACTCGCCGGACCTGCGGTGTTGGCGGCCTCGGAGCATGTGGGCCGAGGCGCGGTCCTCGGCGCGGAGTTCCGGGGCGGCGAGTACCAGTGACAGAGCGGAGATCAGGTCGTCGGCGGGCTCTCCGAACGCGGCGGCGAGCAGGTCCCCCCACGAGGTGAGCCGCTCGTCCGCGGAGTCCTTCCCGGCTTGGACGACCATGTGTATCCAGCGCCGCAGAACGGCGGTGCCCGCGTCGCAGGCCCGCACGAGGTCGTGCAGGACGTCCGGCAGGGCGTGGTCGGGGCGCGCGCACAGGCGGTGGTACGTCTCGTTGAGCCGGTGCTCCCGCCAAACGCTGTGCGACCGGCCGTCGTTGGGTGCGAGCGTCTCCTGGAGAGCCTGGCCTCGCCGGCGATGGATGTCGGCGAGCCGCGTGTGCTGCTGTTGCCAGCGCGTGGGTGACTGGGTGCGTTGCAACCGGAGCATGGCGGCGCGGACGACGTCGTGGTAGCGGCAGCGGCCGGCCTGGCCGGTGACGAAGGGGAGACCGCGCAGCCAGCCGTACTGATCGGCCAGCGCCTCGGGGACCGTCTCCCGGTAGATGTCCTCGTCCATTTGCAGGGGCAGTGCGCAGGCCTGGGCCGCGGCCCGTTGCTCGGGGGTCGACACCCACTTCAGGAACCGTTCGACCGCGGTCTCGGAAGGGTCGGCGACCTCCCCCGGCTCCTGGGGGCGGTTCAGTGCGAGCGTGTCGACCAGAACCGGCAGCCGCCCCGTCAGATGCAGGATGACCTGGATGGTCTCTTCATGCGTGACGCCCCGGGCCGCCAGCAGTTGCCGGGCCTCCTCCTCGGTGAAGACCGCGAGCGGGATGTCGGCCACCAGATCCAGATGGTCTCCCCAGCACCGGGCGTCGAGCCGCCCCTGACCGGACAGGACGGCCAGGACGTTGACGGGCAGGCCCGGGTACTCCTCACCGACCAGGATGTCCCGCAGCCACTCGTTCAGAACGGGGCTGGTCCGCTCGAAGACGTCGAAGAACAGCACGACACGCGGACTCCGTGCGGCCGCCTCCGCCAGGTCGTCCATGAACACCGGCGTCAGCATCCGCACGGGAGACAGCACCAGTTGGATATCGGCGTGGTTGCGGAACCGGCCACTGAGCGAGGCACGTATCCGATCGGCGCCCTGGGCGAGCTGCTGCGGGTCCATGGCGCCGGCGACCGCACCCATGCCCGGCACCATCCCGAGCCCGGCGAGACCTGCCTGCGCCGCGATGGTGCTGGAAGGCGACGCCGTGGGCGACGCCCCGCCTCCCGCGTCCTGCGCACACCCCACCCCCGCCACGGTCAGGGGCGATTCGGCTTCATGACGCCGCTGTCGATAGGCCGCGAGCAGCTTCTTGAACCCCTTCAGTGCCACGCCCTGGCGCTCGAACTGGGCGCTGATCGCTTCCATCGCCTCGATCACGCTGTGCACGTCGTCATCGAGGTAGGCGGTGAGCGCCCCCGCCTCGCGCGCCAGGGCCTCCCACTGCCGCACCATCGACGTCTTGCCGACCCCTGCCTGGCCGTGGACGTGGAAGAGATACTGAAAGGCGTCGTCCGCGGGGTCCCGGGAGAGGTTGTCCCGGAACACGCCCAGCTCGCCCTGGCGGCCGACGAAGCCGGTTCGGCGACGGCGCCTGTTCAGGTTCTGCCGCGACGGCTGCCGCTCCGCCAACTGCCCCACCCCCTGCCTCACATGATGCCGTCACCGAAGCGGTCCCGCAGCTCCCGCTTGAGGATCTTCCCGCTGGCGTTGCGCGGCAGCTCGTCCACGAACAGGACCCGCTTGGGCGCCCTGAAGTGGGCGAGCTTCTCGCGGGCGTGGGCGATGAGTTCGGCCTCCGACAGCTCCGCGTCCTTGCGTACGACGACAGCGGTGACCGCCTCGATCCAGCGTTCGTCCGGCAGCCCGATCACGGCGGCCTCCGCGACGCCCGGGTGGGCGTACAGTACGTCCTCGACCTGGCGGGAGGCGACGAGCACGCCACCGGAGTTGATGACGTCCTTGACGCGGTCCACGACGGTGAAGTAGCCCTCCGCGTCCCGCACGGCGAGGTCCCCCGAGTGGAACCATCCGTCGCGGAACGCCTCGGCGGTCTCCTCCGGCTTGTCCCAGTAGCCGTCGCACAACTGCGGTGAGCGGTAGACGACTTCGCCCCGACTGCCGTCCGGCACCTCACGGCCGTCCTCGTCGACGACGCGCGCCTCGACGAACAGGACGGGTCGCCCGCAGGAGTCCATCCGCCCCTCGTGCTCGTCGGGTCCGAGGACGGTGGCGAGCGGGCCGATCTCGCTCTGCCCGAAGCAGTTGTAGAAGCCGAGACCGGGCAGTGTGGAACGCAGTCGTTCCAGGACCGGCACCGGCATGGCCGACGCGCCGTAGTACGCCTTGCGCAGCGCGCCGAGATCGCGGGTGGCGAAGCCGGGGTGGTTCGCGAGGCCGATCCACACGGTGGGCGGCGCGAACAGGCTGTCGGCGCGCCCGGCCTCGACGAGGTCGAGGATCCGCTCGGCGTCCGGCCCGTCGAGCACGGTGTTCTCGGCGCCGACCGCGAGGTAGGGCATGAGGAAGACGTGCATCTGCGCCGAGTGGTAGAGCGGCAGCGAGTGGACCGGCTTGTCGCCCTCCTTGAGGTCCAGGGCGGTGATCGCGCTCGCGTACTCGTGCACGAGCGCGCGGTGGGACATCATGGCGCCCTTCGGCCGGGCGGTCGTGCCCGAGGTGTAAAGCAGCTGCGCCAGATCGTCGCCGCCGGGGCCCTGTCCCTCGTACGGGGGTGACGCGGCGAGCCGCGCGAGCAGCGAGCCGTCCGTGTCGCGCAGGGGCAGGGCCGGCACGTCGGCGGGGAGGCGCCCGGCGAGGTCCGGGTCGGTGAGGACGAGCGAACTGCCGGACTGGCGGAGGATGTACGTCAGGTCGTCGCCGGTGAGGTTCTGGTTGACCGGCACGTGGACCAGGCCCGCCCGGGCGCAGGCGAGGAAGCCGATCAGATAGGCGTCGGAGTTGTGGGCGTAGGCGCCGACCCGCTCGCCCGGCACCAGGGCGTGGTCGCGCAGTACGCGGGCGGCGCGCGAGACGGCGTCGTCCAGTTCCTCGTACGTCCAGGACCGCTCGCCGTAGCGCAGTGCCGTCCGGCGCGGTGTGCGGCGCGCGCTGCGGCTGAGGACTGCGTCGACCGTGCTCTCCCGTACACCCGTCATGGCGTGATCCTGTGCCTCCCGCGGCACCCGGGTCAAGGGACCACACGGCACGCCACCCGGCGGGACGCCACAGCACCCCGGTCAACGGACCCCACAGATGACATACCGCTTGGTACGCTCAACCGCCCCTTCCGTCAACGCTGTTGGGAGGCACCCTTGCGTACCCGTACGAGACGTCTGGCCGCCGCCGGGATCACCTTGCTCACCGCGGTGGCCCTGCTGCCGGCCGGCGCGGTGGCCGCTCCGCGCGACGCGCATCCGTCGGGCGGCGGCCTGCACGCCACCATCCGCTATACGCAGTACGGCATTCCGCACATCCTCGCCAAGGACTACGCCGACCTCGGCTTCGGCACCGGCTGGGCGCAGGCCGCCGACCAGGTGTGCACGCTCGCCGACGGTTATGTGACCGTACGCGGCGAGCGCTCGCGCCACTTCGGGGCGGACGCCTCCCCCGGCGCCGCCCTGTCGTCGGCCTCCACGAACCTCAGCAGCGATCTGTACTTCCGCGGTGTGCGGAAGGCCGGGACCGTGGAGAAGCTCCTGAAGCGGCCCGCCCCCGCGGGCCCCAGCCGGGAGACGAAGGAGCTGATGCGCGGCTTCGCCGCGGGCTACAACGCCTGGCTGGCACAGAACCGCGTCACCGACCCGGCCTGCGCGAAGGCCGACTGGGTCCGCCCGATCACCGCGCTCGACGTGGCCCGGCACGGCTTCGCCGTGCAGGTGCTCGGCGGGCAGGGGCGCGGCGTCGACGGCATCACGGGCGCACGGCCGCCGGGCGACACGGCCAGGGACCGCGTGGCCGATCCGCGCCGCTCGGCACAGGCCGCCCGGGAGCTGTTCTCGGCGCGGGACTCCGACATGGGCTCCAACGCCGTCGCGTTCCACGGTGGGACCACCGCGAACGGCAGGGGCCTGCTGCTCGGCAACCCGCACTACCCCTGGCAGGGCGGGCGCCGCTTCTGGCAGTCGCAGCAGACCATCCCGGGCGAACTGAACGTGTCCGGCGCCTCGTTGATCGGCACCGGCGCGATCAACATCGGCTTCAACGGTGACGTGGCGTGGAGCCACACCGTCGCCACCGGCGTCCCCCTGAACCTGCACCAGCTCACGCTGGACCCGGCCGATCCGACCACCTACCTGGTGGACGGCAAGCCGCACAGGATGACGAAGCGGACCGTGACGGTGCCCGTGAAGGGCGGCGCCCCGGTGACCCGCACCCAGTGGTGGACGCGCTACGGCCCCGTCATCACCGGCTTCGGCCCGCAGCTGCCGCTGCCCTGGTCCGCGACCACGGCGTACGCGCTCAACGACCCGAACGCCGTGAATCTGCGCGGCAACGACACCGGTCTCCGCTTCGGCAAGGCCCGGTCCACCGCCGGCATCCTCAAGGCCCTGCGCGACACGCAGGGGCTGCCCTGGGTGAACACCGTGGCGGCGGACCGGCGCGGCCGGTCGTTGTTCACGCAGTCGCAGGTGCTTCCCCGCATCACCGACGAGCTGGTGCGGCGTTGCAGCACGGACCTCGGCAAGGTCACCTACCCGGTGTCGGGCGTCGCCGTGCTCGACGGCTCGCGGGGCGCGTGCGCACTCGGCTCCGACAAGGACGCCGTGCAGCCCGGGATCTTCGGCCCTTCGCGGATGCCGACGCTCAAGGACGCCCCGTACGTGGAGAACTCGAACGACAGCGCGTGGCTGACCAACGCGGACCGGCCGATCACCGGCTATGAGCGGGTCTTCGGATCCCTCGGCACCCAGCGCTCGGTGCGCACGCGCGGCGCCATCGAGGACGTCTCCGCGATGGCGAAGAGGGGCGGCCTGACGGTCGGGGACCTGCAACGCCAGCAGTTCGCGAACCGCGTGCCCGTGGCGGATCTCGCCGGGGAGGACACCGCGAGGGCGTGCGCGGCACTGCCCGGCGGGACCGCGACGGGCAGCGACGGCAAGCCCGTCGACGTGTCCAAGGCCTGTACGGCGCTGGCGCGTTGGGACCGCACCATGAACACCGACAGCCGGGGCGCGCTGCTCTTCGACCGCTTCTGGCGCAAGCTGACGGCGACGGTGCCGAACGCGCGGCTGTGGAAGGTGCCGTTCTCCGCGGCCGACCCGGTGCGCACGCCGAACACCCTCGACACGACGGCACCGGAGTTCCCGAGGGCGCTGGCCGACGCGGTGGCCGAGCTGAACGCGGCGGGGATCGCGCTCGACGCGCCGCTGGGCGAGAACCAGTACGTCGTACGCGGCGGCGAGCGCCTGCCGATACACGGTGGCACGGAGTCCCTCGGTGTGTGGAACAAGATCGACCCCACCTGGAGCGCGAAGGAGGGCTACACCGAGGTCACGCACGGGTCGAGTCACATCCAGGCGGTCGGCTGGAGCGAGGGCCGCTGCCCGAAGGCCCGTACGCTGCTGACGTACTCTCAGTCCGCCGACCCCAACTCGCCGTACTACAGCGATCAGACGCGGCTTTACGCGAAGGAGCGCTGGGTGACGTCGCGCTTCTGCGAGAAGGACATCCGTGAGGATCCCGCGCTGAAGGTGGTGCGGGTGCGCGAACGCCGTTGAGTCCGCACGGCAGTTGAGCGTCGGGGGCCGGGCGGCGGCGTGGCCCGGCCCTTCGCTCACATGGCGCGCTCGCGTCCCTCCCAGTACGGGTCGCGCAGCCGCCTCTTGTACAGCTTGCCGTTCGGGTCGCGGGGCATCGTCTCGATGAAGTCGACGCTCCTGGGCCGCTTGTAGCCCGCGAGGCGGTGCTCGCAGTGGGCGAGGATCTCGGCGGCGAGGGCATCGTCGGCGGCCCTGCCCTCGGCGACCTCGACGACGGCCTTGACCTGCTCGCCCCAGTCGTCGTGCGGGATCCCGAAGGCGGCGGCGTCGGCGACGGCGGGGTGCGTGAGCAGCGCCGACTCGATCTCGGCGGGGTAGATGTTCACACCGCCCGAGATGATCATGTCGATCTTGCGGTCGCGCAGGAAGAGATAGCCGTCCTCGTCCAGCAGCCCGAGGTCGCCGACGGTGAAGAAGTCGCCGATGCGGTTCTTCCTCGTCTTCGACTCGTCCTTGTGGTACGAGAATCCGCCGGTGGTCATCTTCATGTAGACGGTGCCCAGTTGACCGGGCGGCAGGCGGTTGCCCTCGTCGTCGAAGACGGCCAGCTCGCTGATGGGCCAGGCCTTGCCGACCGTGCCGGGCTTCTTCAGCCAGTCCTGCGCGGTGGCGAAGGAGCCGCCGCCCTCACTGGCGGCGTAGTACTCCTCGACGCACTCGCCCCACCAGTCGATCATCGCCCGCTTCACGTGGTCGGGGCAGGGGGCGGCGCCGTGGATCGCGTGCCGCATCGAGGACACGTCGTACGCGGCCCTCGTCGCGTTCGGCAGCGCGAGCAGGCGGTGGAACTGGGTCGGCACCATGTGGGTGTGCGTGCACTTGTGCGCGTCGATGAGACGGAGCATCTCCTCGGGTGTCCACTTGTCCATGACGACCAGCGGATGACCGATGTGCAGGGCGGCGCCCGCGAATTGGAGGACGGCGGTGTGGTAGAGCGGTGAGCAGACCAGGTGGATGTTGCCGTCGAAGGGCTTGATGCCGAAGATGCCGAGGAAACCACCGAGGTAGGACTCCTCGGGGAGCTTGCCGGACAGCGGTCGGCGGATGCCGCGGGGGCGGCCGGTGGTGCCCGAGGTGTAGTTCATGACCCAGCCGAGCGTGCGGTCCTCGGGTACGGACTCCGGTTGCCCGTCCATGAGTTGGCGGTAGGGTCGGAATCCCGGGACGTCGCCCACGGCATAGCGGTGGGTCGCCGGGAGCGCCGCCTCGTCGGCCGCCGCCACGGCCGCGTCGGCGAACCTCTCGTGCGCGATCAGCACCTTGGCGCCCGAGTCGGCGACGATCCAGGCGATCTCGGGGCCCACCAGGTGGTGATTGACAGGGACGAGGTAGAAACCGGCCTGGGCGGCGGCCAGGTACGCGGTGAAGAACTCCACGCCGTTGGGCAGGACGACGGCGAAGGCGTCGCCGCGCTCCAGACCTGCGGCCCGGAGCCCGTGCACCAACTGGTTGACGGCGCCGTGCAGTCGGCCCGCCGTCCACTGCTCGCCGCCGGGGGCGATGAGGACGGTGCGGGCGGGGTCGGCGACGGCCTGCGCCCAGAAGCCGTTCGGCGGGGCGCTGTTGGCAGGTGTGCTCACGACTGGCTTCCCCTTCCCGCGATGCGGTTGATCCGGTCGACGGCCCGCTCGAAGCCGCGCGTCAGATCGTCGAAGACGGCTTGGACGGCGCGTTCACTGTTCATCCGGCCGACGATCTGCCCGACCGGGGTGCCGAGCAGGTTCTGCACCTCGTACTTCTGGATGCGCGAGACGGCCTCGGCGACGAGGAGCCCCTGGAGCGGCATCGGCAGCGGCCCCGGCCCCTGCGGGTCGTCCCACGCGTCGGTCCACTCCGTACGCAGCTGGCGCGCGGGTTTGCCGGTCAGGGCCCGGGAGCGGACCGTGTCGCCGGAGCCGGCCGCCAGGAGTTTTCGGGTGAGGGCGGGCGAGTGGAGGTCGGCCTCGGTGGTGGTGAGCCACAGGGAGCCGAGCCAGACGCCCTGGGCGCCGAGCGCGAGAGCGGCCGCGATCTGCTCGCCGCTGCCGATGCCCCCGGCGGCGAGCACCGGCAGCGGCGCGACCGCCTCCACGGCCTCGGGGGTGAGCACCATGGAGGCGATCTCGCCGGTGTGGCCGCCCGCCTCGTACCCCTGGGCGACGACGATGTCGATGCCGGCGTCCGCGTGTTTGCGGGCGTGCCGGGCGCTGCCCGCGAGGGCGGCGACGAGGATGCCGTGGGCGTGCGCGCGCTCGATGACGTCGGCCGGGGGTGAACCGAGGGCGTTGGCGAGGAGTTTGATCGGGTAGTCGAAGGCGACGTCGAGCTGGTCGCGGGCGACCTGCTCCATCCAGCCGGTGATGCGCCAGCCGGACGCCTCGCCCTCGGCCAGCTCGGGTACGCCGTGCTTGGCGAGGGTGTCCTTGACGAACTGCCGGTGCCCTTCCGGGATCATCGCCTCGACGTCGGCCTCCGTGACGCCTTCGACCTTCTTGGCGGGCATGACGACATCGAGCCCGTACGGCATGCCGTCGACGTGCTCCTGCATCCAGTCGAGATCCCCGGCCAGGTCGTCGGGTGCCGTGTAGCGGACCGCGCCGAGCACCCCGAGCCCGCCCGCCCTGCTGATGGCGGCGGCCACCGCGGGGAAGGGCGTGAAACCGAAGATGGCGTGCTCGACTCCCAGTCTCCTGCTCAACTCCGTCTGCATGGCCGCAGGATGCCGCAGCGGCCCGGCCGACGGAAGAGGTTTCCTGATGCTGCGTCAGATTGTTGGGCGGACGCCTCGCCTGACCGCGTGGTCAGATTACTAACCGATCGGTTAGTGTGGCCGCACCTACTCAGGGAGGACACCGAGATGGAACGCACGACGTGCTGTGTAGTGGGCGGTGGCCCGGCCGGCGTGATGCTCGGCCTGCTGCTGGCCAGGGCGGGGATCGAGGTGACGGTCCTGGAGAAGCACGGCGACTTCCTGCGCGACTTCCGCGGGGACACCGTGCACCCCTCGACCCTGCGCCTGCTCGATGAACTGGGCCTCGGTGAACGCTTCGCCCGGCTGCCGGTCCGCAAGCTGCGGGACATGCGGATGCACATCGACGACACCACGGTCGTCGCGGGAGACCTGCGGCACATTCCCGGCAGACACAAGTACATCGCGATGGTCCCCCAGTGGGACTTCCTCGATCTGCTCGCGGGCGAGGCCGCCACCGAGCCGTCGTTCACGCTGCGCATGCGGACGGCGGCGACCGGGCTGCGCAGGGACGGCTCCGGCCGGATCACCGGGGTGCGTTACGTCACCGGCGACGGCACGTCCGGCGAGATCGCCGCCGATCTGACGGTGGCCTGCGACGGCCGGGGCTCCCTGGTCCGCGCCGCCGCCGGGCTCGTACCGATCTCGTACGACGTGCCCATCGACGTCTGGCAGGTCCGGGTGCCCGCGCCACCGGACGAGGTCAAGAGCGACCGGGTCTTCATGCGCGTGCGCGACGGCCAGGTCGCCGCGACCATGGACCGCGGCGACTACTACCAGACCTCATACCTCATCAAGAAGGGCACGGACGGCGAGCTGCGGTCCCACGGCATCGAACGATTCCGCGAGCGTCTGGGCGCGCTGCTCGGCTGGGACCCCGCCACGATGGCGGAGATCCGCTCCTGGGATGACGTGAAACTCCTGGAGGTCACCATGGGGCGGCTGCCCCGCTGGTACACCGAGGGCCTGCTCTGCATCGGCGACGCCGCGCACACCATGTCCCCGGTCGGTGGCGTCGGCGTCAACCTCGCGGTCCAGGACGCCGTCGCCGCGGCCCGCCTCCTCGCCGAACCGCTGCGGCACGGCCGCGTGGACGTACGCGACCTCGCCCGCGTCCAGAAGCGCCGGTGGCTGCCGATGGCCATGACGCAGAAGCAGCAACTGGGCGAGCACGAGATGCTGTTGAGGCCCGCGCTCGCCGGAACCCTCAGCGGGGACCGGTTGCCGCTGCCCCTGCGCATGCTGCGGGCAGTGCCCGCGCTGCGGACGGTGACGGGGTACCTGGGCGGGGTGGGCGTGCGCCCGGAACACGCACCGGCGTTCGCGCGCCGCTGACCACGGGTCCGGCCCCGGGCGGGAGGCAAAAGGCGGGTACCGGGAGGTCTCAGCCGCGCTTCTCGATGGCGTGCAGCGTGAACGTCACCAGTTCGTCCGCCGCGGCATCCAGGTCCAGCTCCGGATGGGTGAGCCAGTGCGCGACCACGCCGTCGATCGCCCCACCGATCGCGAGGGCGACCGTGGCCGGGGCGAACTCCCGCAGCTGTCCGGCCTGTTGCCCCGCGGCGAGGAGGTCCGCGAGGGCGTTCCAGCGGCCCGCCGTGTCATGGCCGCCGGGGTTCTTGAGCCGGGTGCCGCCCGCGTCGTCGAGGAGCACCTCGGTGATCACCCGTACATGGCGGCGGTTCTCCCGCTGGTAGCCGATCATCGCCCGGACGTACGCGACGACGGCCGCGCGCGGGTCCGGTGCGGCGGCCACCTTGTCGTTCACGTACGCGGTGAACCGTTCGACGACGTACGAGAAGGTGGCCTGGGCCAGGTTGTCCTTGGACGCGAAATGGTAGAGGACCGCGCCCTTCGACAGGCCCGCCTGCTCGGCGATCGCCGCCAGGGAGGTCGCCGGATAGCCCTTCGAGGCGATCAGGTCGATCGTGCACTCGATGAGCTGGCCGCGGCGGGCCTGCTCGGTGAAGGTCGGGGTGCCGTCCCCTCGGCGGGAAGCCATCGTGGCGCCCCTCTCCTCGCTCGCGCTGATGATCGACGTATGACCGTACACCAGGGCTATTGGCCAAGGGCGGCCATGGCTGCGTTGTGGCCCGGGATGCCGCTGACGCCCCCGCCGCGCACGGCGCCCGCCCCGCACAGCAGGACGTTCGCGTGCCGCGTCGCCACGCCCCAGCGGGCGCCGCCGCCCTCAGCGGCTTCGGGGGCCTCGACGGCTCCGGTGTCCTCAGCGAAGGGGAAGGCGAGGTCGCCGTGGAAGATGTTGCCGCCGGGCAGGCGCAGGTCGCGCTCCAGGTCGAACGGGGTTCTGGCCTCGATGCAGGGGCGGCCCTCCGCGTCGGGCGCGAGGCAGTCGGCGATCGGCTCGGCGAGATGCTTGTCGAGCTGGGCGAGGGTCGACTTCAGCAGGTCGTCGCGTACCGCGTCGTGGTCGTCGGCGAAGAGCCGGGCGGGCGTGTGCAGTCCGAAGAGGGTGAGGGTCTGGTAGCCGTCCTCGACGAGGTCGGGGGCGAGGATGGTCGGGTCCGTGAGCGAGTGGCAGTAGATCTCGGAGGGCGGCGCGGCGGGCGGGGCGCCGGCCGCGGCCTGGGCGTACGCCGTCGCCAGCTCCTCGTAGCCCTCCGCGATGTGGAAGGTCCCGGCGAACGCCTCGCGCGGGTCGACGGAGGTGTCGCGCAGCCTCGGCAGCCGCTTGAGCAGCATGTTGACCTTGAGCTGGGCGCCTTCGGCGGGCGCGGGCGGTGCGTCGCCGAGCAGGGTGGCGAGGGCCTGCGGAGAGGCGTTCACGAGCACGTGCCGGGCGGCGACGGTCCGCTCGCCGCGGTCGCCCTCCCGGTAGGTGACTTCGGCGCACGCCCCGTCGCTGTCGATCCGCGTCGCCTCGCACCCCGTGCGCAACCGTGCGCCCGCGCCGCGCGCGGAGTCGGCGATGGCTCCGGTGAGGGCGCCCATGCCGCCGACGGGCACGTTCCAGTCGCCGGTGCCGCCGCCGATGACGTGGTAGAGGAAGCAGCGGTTCTGCCGCAGGGACGGGTCGTGGGCGTCGGCGAAGGTGCCGATGAGGGCGTCGGTGAGGACGACTCCGCGCACCAGGTCGTCGGCGAAGCGCTCCTCGATCGCCGTGCCGATGGGTTCCTCGAAGAGGGCCCGCCAGGCGGTGGCGTCGTCGACGCGGGCGCGGAGTTCCTCGCGGCCGGGCAGGGGTTCGGTGAGCGTGGGGAAGACACTGCGGGCGACCTGGCCGGTCATGGCGTAGAAGTCCCGCCAGGCGGCGTACTCGCGTTCGCCCCCGGTGAGTCGCGCGAAGGCCCGCCGGGTGCGGGCCTCGCCACCGCCGACGAGCAGGCCCGTGGGGCGTCCGGCGCGCTCGGTCGGGGTGTAGGAGGAGATGGTGCGCGTGCGCACCCTGAAGTCCAGGTCGAGATCCCGGACGATCTTCTTCGGGAGGAGGCTGACGAGATACGAGTAGCGGGACAGCCGCGCGTCGACCCCGGCGAAGGGCCGGCTGGACACGGCGGCGCCCCCGGTGCCGGCCAGCCGCTCCAGGAGCAGCACGGAACGCCCGGCGCGGGCGAGATAGGCGGCGGCGACGAGACCGTTATGACCACCGCCGACGATGACGGCGTCGTACGCAGCACGATCGGACATGCCTCTTCCTAGCACGAGCACTCCCGGTGGGGACCCGCCCGCGACGGGGACACGTCCCGGGAGGAGGGGCTCAGTGCGGACCGGCCGCCCGGTGCTGGCGGAGCGCCGCCACCCTGCGGTACAGCTCTACCGCCTCCGTGCCACGGCCCAGTTGTTCCAGGCAGTGCGCCTCGTCGTTGCGGCTGGCGAGGGCGTCGGGATGGTCGGCGCCGAGTACCTGCTCGCGGGCCGCCGCCACCCTGCGGTACTCGGTGAGCGCGTCGGCCCAGCGGCCGAGCCAGCCGAGGCCCACCGCGACCTCGCGGCGGCTCACCAGCGTGTCGGGGTGGTCGGGGCCGAGCACCCGCTCGCGGATGGCGCACACGTCCCTGGCCTCCGCGAGCGCCTCCTCCCATCGGCCCTGCCTGCCGAGGTTGACGCCGAGCCCGTGCCGCGCCCGCAGCGTCTCCGGGTCGGCGGGGCCGCTCACGCGCGTACGATCGTCGATCAGGTCGCGGTACAGCTCCAGCGCCTCGGCGCTGCGGCCGAGCCTGCCGAGGCTGATGCCGACCTCGTAGCGGGCGGCGAGCGTGTCGGGGTGGTCGGCGCCGAGCGCCCGCACCCGCGCCTCGGCGACTTCGCGATAGGTGTTCAACGCCTCCGGCCAGCGCCCCAACTGGCCGAGCGCGTACGCGACTTCGTAACGGGTGACGAGCGTGTCGGGGTGGGTCGCGCCGAGGACGCGCGCGCGGGCCGCCGCGACCTGCTCGGCCAGTCGGTAGGAGTCCTCGAGCCGGCCGAGGCGGCTGAGGTTGTAGGCGAGGTTGTGGCGGCAGCGCAGGGTGTCCGGATGGTCGGGACCCGCCGTCCGCTCGCGGGCCGCGAGCACCGAGGTGTACATCTGGTGCGCTTCGAAGTGCTGCCCCAACTGCCCCAGTACGTACGCCATTTCCTGGCGGGCCGCGAGCGTGTCCGGATGCTCGGGCCCGAGGGAGCGCTCCCTCCCCTGGGCGACCCGGCCGTACTCGCGCAGGGCGTCGGCGGCGCGGCCGGTGCGGCTGAGCGTGAAGCCGACCTCGTACCGGCTGGCGAGCGTGTCGGGGTGGTCGGGGCCCAGCGCGTGCTCGCGTTCGGCGGCGACGGCTCGGTGCACCTCGCCCGCCTCCGCCCAGCGCCCGAGCCTGCCGAGGCTCAGCCCCGCGTTGTGGCGGCCCGCGAGTGTGGCGATCAACTCCGGTGGCGGTGTGGGCCGTTCGGCCTGGCGGGGGGTCCGGGTCCGGCGTGCGTCGGTGCGCGGGATCCACTCTCCGGTGAGGCCGGCCGCCGCGTCGGGCGGGGTGGTGCGCAGCACGGAGGCGCCGCTCGCCTTGTGTCCGGTGGTCATGCCGCGGGTCCAGGAGGGCAGGCTCGGCTCACCGGCGGGCGGCTGTCCGGTCGGGCGCGCCGGGGGTGTGGCGACCGTCGGGACGTACGAAGGGGTGGCGCGGTGCTCGGCGATGCGCCGGCCCAGCTCTCGCGCGTCCGCCGGCCGGTCGCCGGGGTCCTTGGCGAGCAGGTCGAGGACGATGTGCTCGAAGTAGGCGGGCAGTTCGCCGCGGTGGCGGCGCGGCGGGGCGGGGGCGGTGTCGCGGTGTCCGACGAGGACGGCCCAGGCGTCCTCCAGGTCGAACGGCGGGGCTCCGGTGGCGATTTCGTAGAGCACGCACCCGAAGGAGTACAGATCGCTGCGCTGGTCGACGGGTTCGCCGCTGATCTGCTCGGGCGACATGTAGTGCGGTGTGCCCATGGCGATGCCGGTGCCGGTCAGGCGGGAGGTGAAGCCGATGTCGGCGCCGAGGCGGGCGATGCCGAAGTCGCATATCTTCACGGTGCCGTCGGAGAGCAGCATGATGTTCGCGGGCTTCAGGTCCCGGTGGACGATGCCCTGTTCATGGGTGTAGGCGAGGGCGGCGGCGACCTGGGCGGCGATCTCCACGACGTCGGCGACGGGCAGCGGGTGCTGCTTGTTGTCCTCCAGGAGCTGGCTGAGGTTGCGCCCTTCGAGGAGTTCCATGACCAGGTACAGCACACCGTCGTACTCGCCGAAGTCGTGGACGACGGTGACGCCGCGGTGCTGGAGGGCGGCGGCGACCCGCGCCTCGCGCCGGAAGCGCTCGCGCAGGACGCGCGTGAAGGAGTGGTCGTGCTGAGGCCCCATCGGTTTGAGGCATTTGACGGCGACCTGGCGTCCGAGCGACTCGTCGCGTGCCCGCCACACCTCGCCCATCCCGCCGCGCCCGATCAGATCCAGCAGCCGGTAGCGGCCCTGGATCAGCCTGGTGTCCGCCATCTCGTGCTGTCGCCCCCGTTGCCTCGCTGCGCCCTCCCCGGCCCGTCCAGTATGGCGTCCCGTCTGTCGAGTTTGTACGGGGCCGGGCGGCTGCCGGGGCCGAGGCGGGCCATGGCGCGCAGGATGTGTTTGGGCGGGAGTTGCCAGCGCACACGCGCGGGGACGGCGCGCAGGACGGTACCGGTGAGAGTCAGCCGCCGGGTCACCGTGGTGGGCGGTGGGGCGGCTCTGCCGTACAGCTCGTGGGCGTACGGCGGCAGCGAGGCGTACGCGAGTTCGGCGACGCGCCGCCACAGCAGGGCGCGCGCCGGGGCGAGCAGGGGGTGCGTCGGCGGGCGCCGGAGGAAGTCGTCGACGGCGCGGGCGTCGGGCCCGGCGGCCAGCTCGGGCCGCACCTTCTCGAAGTACGCGGCGAGCCCGGCCGCCGACGCCGGTACGTCCGCGGGATCCAGGCCGACCAGCCGGGCGCTCCGCCGGTGTTCGTCGACGTACCGGTCGGCGAGCGCGTCCGGCATCCGGATCCCCGACCTTCGCGCGACATGGAGGTAGGAGTCGATCTCCGCGCAGTGCACCCAGAGCAGCAGTTCGGGCTCGTCGACGCCGTAGCGCTCCCCCGTCGCCGGGTCGGTGGCCGTGAGCATCGTATGGATCTTGCGTACGCGGGCGCCCGCCTTCTCGGCGGCCTCGGTGGTGCCGTAAGTGGTGGTGCCGACGAAGTGCGCGGTGCGCATCAGACGGCCCCAGGCGTCGTTGCGGAAGTCGGAGTTCGCCATGACACCGCGGACCGCCCGGGGGTGCAGGGCCTGGAGGTAGAGGGCGCGGATCCCGGCGATCCACATCATGGGGTCCGAGTGGAGCTGCCAGGTCACCGACGCCGGTCCGAAGAGGCCGGGGTCGGGCGCGGTCGGGGCTATGGGCTCGGTCATTGTGCGGCCAACTCCTGCCGGGTGATGCCTTTTGCTGCCCGGTGCCGCCTTCTGCTGCCGGTGGCGCCTTGCGGCCCGTCGCTCCCCAGTGTGACCTCCCCGCCTCCTCGGTTCCAGCCGGAATCCCGCCCCGATCACTGCTCGGCTACCTAGGTAGACAAGGATCCTTCGACCTAAGTAGATTGCGCCCATGCCGGATGTGAAGATGACGCCGCACACGCAAACAGTGCTGCGCGCCCTCCTCGGCCACGGCGACGCCCGCGACCACCGCACGGTCGTACTCGCCGATGGGCTGTACGGACTGGAACTGTCGAAGCGCACCGGTCTCCCGAACGGCACGCTCTTCCCGATCCTCGAACGCCTGCGGCAGGCGGGCTGGGTCGAGCGGTACTGGGAGCGGGATGAGATCGCCGAGGGCGAGGGTCGCCCGCGCCGCCGCTTCTACCGCGTCAGCTCCAAGGGCGCCGCCGCCGCGCCACAAGCCCTGGCGGAGGCGACGGCCGCCGCACCCGCCACGGGCCGCGCGCGCGTCGCGCGTCCCGGACTGGCCGGAGGCAGCGGTGAGTGAGCGGGGTATCGCCGGCCCTGAGCGGGCCGCGCCCGGGTCGCGTGTGCTACGGCTCCTGCTCGCGGCGCTCTGCGCCGGCTACGCCACGGGCTCCGTCCTGGGCTGGGGGTCGGCCCGACTCGACCTCCTCATGGGCCACTTCGGCCTCGGTGCGGCCGCGGCGGCCGCCGCGATCTCCTGCTTCCTGCACGCCAGGCACCGGCCGCGCCCGCTGCGCGCCGCCTGGCTGCTGTTCGCGCTCTCCTCGGCGATGGCGGCGCTCGGGGACATCGTCTGGGGCTGCCACGAGGCGGTGCAGGGCCGCGCGGCAGCCCCGCCGCTCCTCGCGGGACTGTTCCTGCTCTGCTTCGCTCCCCCGGCCATCGTGGGACTGCTGATGCTCGCCCGGCGCCCGGCCACCCGGGCGGGCTGGGCCTGTCTCTCCCTGGATGCCTGGCTCGTCGGCGGCTCACTCCTGACGCTCTCCTGGAGCTTCGCCGTGGACCGTGCCGCAGGCTTCGACGACGGACCGGCCGTGGCGCCGACCGCGCTCTCCCTGGCCCTGCCGCTGCTCGAAACCGTCCTCGTCGGAACGGTGCTCGTGCTCCGCTTCCGGCGCTCCTCGGCCGACCGGCCCGCCATCTGCGCGGTGATCGCCGCGCTCACCCTGACCGTACTGTGCGACACCCTGTTCGGCTCCCCCCTGGCGCGTGGGGGCTCCCACTCCAGCCCGGTCCTGGACGCCTGCCGGTTCGCCGCCGCCGTGCTGCTGGCGTACGCACCCTGGATGCCACGCCGCGGCGCCGTCCGCGACACCCGGGCCCACACCCGTGTGAGGCCGGATCGGCAGAGCGCCCCTGCCGCCCCCGTCACCCCCGCATCCGGCTCCTTGGCGGCCCTCACGCCGTATCTGGCCGCGGCGGTCTGCATGTTGGGGATTCTCTACAACGCGCTGAGCGGCCAGCGCGTCGACCGCGTGGTCCTGCTGACCGCCGGCTCCGTGGTGATGGCCCTCGTGGCGCGCCAAGCCGTGATGCTCCTGGACAGCATCACGCTCGCCCAGGAACTGGCCCGGAAGGAGAACCTCTTCAGGTCGCTGGTCCAGGGCTCCAGCGACGTCATCATGATCGCCGCGCCGAGCGGCGTCCTGCGGTACGTGAGTCCGGCCGCCAGCGGGGTCTACGGCCGCGACGCCGACGAGCTCGTCGGCTCCCAACTCGCCTCGCTCATCCACCCCATGGATCTGGGTCTCGTGGTCCACGAGTTGCGCCGCTTCCTCGCCGCCAGCCCTGTCGAGGAACCCACCACGCGTATCGAGTGCCGCTTCAAGTCCGGCACCGGTGCCTGGCTGACCGTGGAGTCGACCATCAACCGCCACCACGGCGGGTTCCTCTTCAACAGCAGGGCCGTGCGCGGTCAGAGCCCGCTGCGGGGCCAGGTCCGGCGCGGGGCCGACACGACCTACAGCTTTCCCGGGCTCACCGCTGACACGGACCGCGGCACCGCCGGCGAGGACGCCAAGGCGCCCCCGGAGGACCGGCAGCCGACCGACTCCGACGAGCCGTCACCGTGGTCCCCGGCACGAGCGCGGGAGCGCTACGAGAACGCCTCCGGAGGCCGGGCGCTCCAGCTCATCGCCCGCGTACTGGCCCTGCTGCTGCCCGCGGACGAGCGGCACGAGTGGGTGGAGGAACAGCGCGGCTACCTGGCCGACCTGCCGGGGCGCCGCGCCCAGTGGGCCTGGATCGTCGACCAGCTGCTGGCCATGCCCCGGTACGCCTACACCGTGCGCAGCGGCCGCGACACGGGGCCCGCATGAGCACCCCGCCGACTCCCCCGTCCGACCCGGGCCCGGCCAACGAAGCACTGCTGAGCCAGCGCACGGCGCTGATCCTGCTGATGGCGGCGTTCTTCAGCACCGTGGTCGGCGTCCTCACCCTGCTCAGCACGGGCGGCACCGCCGGCGCTCTCCTCGCCGGCCTGGCCGCCTTCGGCGGCTGCACGATCGGCCTGCACAGCCTCATCGGCCGCTGAGGTTCTAACCGTCCCGCAACCGGAGCGCCGCGCGCCCGGAGGCCGGGTCGCGCTCCAGCATGACGTACCGGCCGAGGGCGGCGAGGGCCACGAGGCAGCCGCTCATCTCCAAGCCCTCTTCCACGAGCGTGCCCAGCATGAGCACGGTGCTGTGGCCGTTCTCGAGCGCCCAGCCGTTGAACGCCTCGGTCAGCAGCGCCCCGCCCAGATACACCGCCAGTGCGGCGAGAAGCCCGTACCGCAGGTCACGCGGGAGCTTCCGCGCCCACAGCACGGCGCACACGGTGCCCGCCACCGCGAGCGCCGCGCCCGGCAAAACCCAGGCGTGCGTGGGCAGCGAGCCCCCGGCCCACTCCTTCCACGACCGGCCGACCTCACCGAGGCGTTCGTGCAACGAGACTGTCTCATCGATGCTGAGCAGTGCGGTCGCGGCGGCGAGCCCCAGCCAGGACAGGCGCCCGGGGCGCACGCCGGCCCCGCTGAGCAGCGCGGCGGTCAGCGCCATGCCCGCCACGGCCAGCAGGAGCGTGCTGTTCCACCACGTGGCCAGGTTGGCCTCGACGTCGACGTTCACCAGCCTGCGGACGGCCGGGATGGAGTCGTAGTGGTTGTAGGCGCGCGTGGCAAGGTCGGCGGCGAGGATGAACGCGGTGCCACCCGCTGCGGGCCATAAGACGCGGCGGGTCGTCGGTCTCGCGAGGTCAGCCGCGAGCCGGTCACGCGTTTGATAATCGGTCATACGTACGGAGATTAGCGCTTGCCCCGGTTGTCGCTGGGAGGCGGTGCTGAGCTGCGCCGCTGTTCATCGGGGAGTCGCACCCTGTCGGCCAGTCCGGGCCCGTACCGGTACTAGCGGCGCACGCGCGGCATCCCCAGGCCGATCCACGCGATGATCTCGCGCTGGATCTCGTTGTTCCCGCCACCGAACGTGAAGATCACGGCCGAGCGGTAGCCGCGCTCCAGTTCACCGTGGAGGACCGCGCCCGCCGACCCCTCCTTCAGGGCGCCCGCCGCGCCGACGACCTCCATGAGCCAGGCATACGCGTCGCGACGCGCCTCCGAGACGTAGACCTTGACGGCGGACGCGTCCTGCGGAGTGAGGGTGCCGTCCTGGACGGCGTTCACCATCTGCCAGTTGAGCAGCTTCATCGCGTCGAGCTTGGTGTGGGTCTTCGCCAGGCATCGGCGGACCCACGCGAGGTCGATGACGCGGCGGCCGTCGGCGAGTTTGGTGTCCATTGCCCAGCGCTGCACGTCGTGGAGGGCGCGGATGGCCATGGTGCCGTGGGCGGCGAGGGTGACGCGCTCGTGGTTGAGCTGGTTGGTGATCAGGCGCCAGCCCTTGTTCTCCTCTCCCACGCGGCGGGAGACGGGCACGCGGATGTTCTCGTAGTAGCTGGCGGTGGTGTCGTGCGAGGCGAGGGTGTTGATGAGGGTGCAGGAGTAACCGGGGTCGCTCGTCGGGACGAGGAGCATCGTGATGCCCTTGTGGAGCGGGACGCCGTCCTCGGGAGCGGCCGTGCGGACGGCGAGCCACACCCAGTCGGCGGTGTCGCCGTTGGTCGTCCAGATCTTCTGCCCGTTGACGGTGTAGTGGCCGGTGGCCTCGTCGCCCTCCCTGACCGCCTTCGTCCTGAGCGCGGCAAGGTCGGTGCCCGCGTCGGGCTCGCTGTACCCGATGGCGAAGTCGAGTTCCCCGGAGAGGATCCTCGGCAGGAAGTAGCCCTTCTGCTCCTCCGTGCCGAACTGCATGATCGTCGGGCCGACGGTGTTGAGGGCCATGAGCGGCAGCGGGACGCCCGCCTGCGCGGCCTCGTCGAAGAAGATGAACTGCTCCATGGGCGTGAGCCCGCGCCCGCCGTACTCCTTGGGCCACCCGACGCCGAGCCACCCGTCCGTGCCCAGCCGCCGGACGGTTTCCCGGTAGAACCGCTTCCGGGCGGCGGGGTCGCCGTGCCGCGCGTAGACGTTGTCCGGCACCAGTTCGGCGAAGTACGCACGCAGCTCGGTGCGCAACTGCTGCTGCTCAGGCGTGTATGCGAGGTGCACGGCCCCTCCAGGCTCTGACTGGTTCGCTCGGCCTCGGACTTGACGGCGCACACAGTAGAACGTGTTTCAGGAATAGGGAATGCCGGTGGCTCGGCCCGGAGTTGCGAGGTGGCTCGGTGCGGTGTCGTGAGGCAGCTCAGCCCAGTGTCGTGAGGAAGTCGTCGCAGGCCTCGGCGCAGCCTCGGCACGCCTGGGCGCAGCCGGCCGATGCGGGGCGGAGGTCGCAGAGGGCGGCGCACTGGAGACAGACGTCCCGGCACCACTCGACCTGCATACGGATCCGCTGCTCGTCCTGGTTGGGCTGTTCGGCGAGGAGGCGGGAGGTGGCGTCGCACACGTCGGCGCAGGTGGTGGGGAGGGCGTCACCCGGCTCGGCGGGGCCCTGCCGCCGGGTGCACGCGCGCACGCAGTCGTCGCAGGCCTGGGCGCAGGCGAAGCGGTCCTCCAGATAGCGGACGAGGTCCTGGTGGCTGCGTTCCTGCGGCACGGGCGGTGAGGAAGTCGTGGCGGTCACGGGCCTCTCCCTTCGCTGCCGCACGGGTAGCCGCGGCCTGGCGGGCCAAACCGGCGAGGAGCGGCGCGCCCGGCGCGTGACGGCGAGAGGGGTGAAGAAGCGGCGTGCCGTGGGGCGGGGCGGCGGTGACGGGGAGCTGGGCCGGCGGTCCGGCCTCGGCGCTCCCTCAGGGGAGCCCCGCCGCGACGGGGGAGACACGGCGGGGCCCACCTTTCGAGTGCCCGCTCAGACGCCGGTCACACACATTCGCCCGAACCTCATTGCGACGAGGCCTGGCGGCGGGGGGCCGGGGAAGGGCGACGAGGGCCCGAGGCAGGGCGTCTCAGGAGTACGTACGCCTCCCCCGCCGGTACGCGATCTCCCCCAGCACGATGTCCACGGCGAGGAACGCCGCCAGCGGGATGCCGAGCAGGGGCAGGAAGTAGCCGAGCACCGCGATCGCCGCCATCAGCGGGACCAGGACGTACGCCGGTACGTCCTGCCAGGCGCCGCGCGCCATGGGCCGCCCGAAGGAGGAACCGCTGCCGCGCTGCCACCACATGCGGTACCCCCACACGATCAGCAGGATCAGGCAGAGAGCGAGCGCGGCGAGCGCGATCTGGTTGACGACACCGAAGAGCGAACCGGAGTGCGCGTCGATGCCCCACCGCGTCAGCTTCGCCAGCACGGGATAGTCGTCGAACCGCAGCACATCGGTGACCTCGCCGTTCGCGGGGTTCACGGCGACCGAGTCCTGCTTCTCGGGCCAGCTGCGCTGGACCTGCTTGACGACGTACGCGGACGAGGCGTCGACGGGCGGAATGATCTCCACCGGATCCGAGAGCCCCTCGCCGCGGGCGGACTTCAGTACGGCGTCGAGACCGACGTCGGCCCCGCGCTTCCCGCTCCCCGTGTCGGCCGGGGCGCCCGAACCGCCGCCCGCGCCGTGCCCGGAGTGCTCCCCGGCGGAACCCTCGCCGGGCTCCGCTCCCGGCGTGACGCTCGCCGTCACCGTCGGCGTGCTCTGGCCGATGGCGTCCCGCAGATCGCTGATGCTCTGGCCCGCGTACGCCGACCACGTCAGCCCCGTCGCCGACAGGAAGAACAGTCCGAGCGCGGCCCACACGCCCACCGAGCCGTGCAGCGACAGCGTGCGGCGGCGGCCCGTCGTGCCGCGCAGCTTCCGCTGCGACCTGCGGCGTCCGAACCACAGGACGAGGCCGCCGCCCGCGATCACCCACAGCCAGCTGGCCGCTAGTTCGCTGTAGAGCCGCCCCGGCTCGCCGAGGTGCAGATCCCGGTGGAGTTCGTCGATCCAGGTACGTAGCGGCAGGGCGCCGGTCGCCCCGTACTGTTCGAGCGCGCCGCGCACCTCTCCGGTGTACGGGTTCACGAAGACGGCGAGCGTGCGTTCGGGGTCGACGCCCGGCACCCCGGAGAGCAGGACGCGTGTGGTGGCGCCGCTCTCCGGCGCGGGCCGGACCGCGCTGACCTCCCCCTCCGGGTGCGCCTCGCGGGCCGCGGCCACCTGGCGCGACAGGGGCAGTTCGCTCTTGCCTGCCGCTACCGGCACGCGCAGTTCGTCGGCGTACACGATCTTCTCGGCCTGGTACGAGCATGCGTACAGAAGGCCCGTCGCGGCGGCGACCAGGAGGAACGGGGCGATCAACAGCCCGGCGTAGAAGTGCAGTCGCAGGACCAGCGGCCGCAACGACGCCCATCCTGACCGCTTCCCGGCGGGCCGGGCCTGTGCGGTTCGGGGCGGATCCTGTGGTTCGGCCGGCTGCTGCCCGTCGCCTTCGGCGAGGACGGTGGGTTCGGCGGGCATGAGGTGTTCTCCTGGATCGACGGACAGCGGCCCGGCTGCGACCGGGCCGGTCCAGGAGTCGGACGGCGCAGCACTCCAGTTCCCGCCGCTTCACGTGACCTGCGCCACAGCGGCGCATTCAGGCGGGTGCGTGGTGGGCCAGGGTCAGGTGGGGGTCGCGCTCCCCGGCGGCGGTTTGCGGGTCCGCGTGGACCAGGGCGGCCGTCAGGCGCGGGACGGCGTGCAGCAGTACGTGCTCGGCCTCGACGGCCACTTCGTGCGCCTCGCGAAGGGTCAGCGAGCCGTCCACGACGACGGCCACTTCGGCGCGCAGCCGGTGGCCGATCCAGCGCATCCGCAGCTCGCCTACGCCTCGTACGCCCCGCACCTCCAGGAGTGCCCCCTCCGCCGCGTCGACGAGCGCCGGATCCACGGCGTCCATGACGCGGCGGAAGACCTCGCGGGCCGCGTCGCGCAGGACCAGCAGGATCGCGGCCGTGATCAGGAGGCCGACCACGGGGTCGGCGAGCCGCAGCCCGACAGCGGAGCCGCCCGCTCCGACCAGCACGGCGAGCGAGGTGAATCCGTCCGTACGCGCGTGGAGTCCGTCGGCGACGAGCGCGGCCGAGCCGATCTCACGGCCGACGCGGACGCGGTAGCGGGCCACGCCTTCGTTGCCGAGGAAGCCGATCACGGCGGCGAGGGCCACGACGGGCACGTGGCTCATGTCCCGTGGGTTCAGGAGCCGTTCGACGGCCGTCCAGCCGGCGAACGCGGCGGAGGCGGCGATCGTGAGGACGATGACCAGGCCCGCCAGATCCTCCGCACGGCCGTATCCGTACGTGAAGCGGCGGGTGGCGGCGCGCCGCCCGAGGACGAAGGCGATGCCGAGCGGCACCGCCGTCAGGGCGTCCGCGGCGTTGTGCACGGTGTCGCCGAGCAGGGCGACGGAGCCGGACATCACCACGACCACCGCCTGCGCGAGGGCGGTGAGTCCCAGCACGCCGAGGGAGACCCACAGCGCCCGGATGCCGCGCGCCGAACTCTCCAGCGCGGTGTCGACCTTGTCGGCCGAGTCGTGGGAGTGCGGGGTGAACAGGTGCCGCAGGCGGTGGGTGCGGCGCTTCGGCCCGGTGGGGTGGGGGTGGGACTTGCGAGGGTGGGCGTGGGGTTCGTGGGAGTGGGCGTGGCGGTCGTGGGGGTGGTCACGGTGGTGTTGGGAGTGGTCACGGTGGTGGTGATGGCCGTCGCTCACGTGGTGCCCCTTCCGGTGCGCGGTGGGCGTCGCGGCCGGGCCCGGCCGCGGCGGACCGGCGGCGCCGGTCCCGGCCGGTGTGGACACCGGCCGTCCAGCCCCTCATTATGTGCGTGTGAACGCACGCATGCACCTACCACCTGCGCACCATGCGCACCCGCACACCCCGAGCGAGGAGCAATTCGCCCTCGCCGCCGAGCTTTTGGCACTTCTGGCCGACCGCACCCGCCTCGTCCTGGTCCGCCGCCTGAGCGAGGGCGAGGCCGACGTGACCACGTTGACCGAGGCGTGCGGCGCCGCACGTCCCGCCGTCAGCCAGCATCTCGCGCGGTTGCGCCTCGCCGGGCTAGTGGACACGCGCAAGGAAGGCCGCCGCGTCGTCTACTCGCTCCGCGACGGCCATCTGCGACGGGTCATCGACGAGGCGTTGAACCTCGCGCATCACCGTCTCAGCGCCTGAGCCACTCCTCCCGGCCACTCCAGCGCCACATTGACGCCAACGAGCGCCAATGGGAGCCAAGTTGGCTCGTACTGGCGTCACTTCTGTGCCATGCTGGCGTCACGGTATTTCCTGCACCGGAGGACACCATGCGGCACGAACTGTCGGAAGAACCCGTACGCCTGCCCATCGAGCGCCCCTCGGGCTGCCCCTTCGACCCGCCCGTCGAGTACGCGTCACTGCGCGAGAAGCGGCCGTTGGCCCGGCTGCGCTTCCCCGACGGGCATGTGGGGTGGCTCGCCACCAGTCACTCCGTGGTGCGCGCGATCCTGAGCGACTCCCGCTTCAGCTCGCGCTACGAACTCATGCACCTCCCCTACGACTCCGGGATCGAGGGGACGTTGGGGCCCGCTCCGGTGGGTGACCTCACCGGGCTCGACGCCCCCGAGCACACCCGCTACCGGCGGCTGCTCACGGGCAAGTTCACCGTGCGCCGGATGCGGCTGCTCACCGAACGCGTCGAGCAGGTCACCGCCGACCACCTCGACGCCATGGAGCGTCGGGGGCCGACGCTCGATTTGGTGCAGGCGTACGCGCAGCCCATCCCCGCGCTGATCATCTGCGAACTCCTCGGAGTGCCCTACGCCGACCAGGACTTCTTCCGGCAGCAGACCGAGGTGCTCATCACGCAGGGCACCAGCGAGGAGGAGAAGGGCGCCGCCCTGGCGGCGTTCCAGGAGTATCTGCACAAGCTGGTCCTCACCAAGCGGGCCGCCCCTACCGACGACCTTCTCAGCGACCTCACCAGCAGCGACCTCACCGACGAGGAACTCGCGGGGATCGGCGCCTTCCTGTTGGGCGCGGGCCTCGACACCACCGCCAACATGATCGCGTACGGCACCTTCGCCCTGGTGAGCAACCCGGACCAACTCGCGGCCCTGCGAGGCGATCCGGGTCTCGCCGACACGGCCGTGGAGGAGCTGATGCGCTATCTGACCGTCGCCCAGATGGGGGCGCGGACCGCGCTGGAGGACGCCGAGGTTGCGGGCCAACTGATCAGGGCGGGCGAGACGGTCGTCGTATCCATGGAGGCGGCCAACCGCGACCCGGAGCGGTTCCCCGACCCCGACGCCCTCGACGTGCGCCGCAACGCCACCGGCCACGTCGGGTTCGGCCACGGCATCCACCAGTGCCTCGGCCAGCAGCTGGCCCGCATCGAAATGCGGGTCGCGATCCCCGCGCTGTTCACCCGGTTCCCGACGCTGCGGCTCGCCGTCGCCCCCGATGACGTGCCGCTGCGGACCGGCATGAACATCTTCGGGGTGCACGAACTGCCGGTCGCCTGGGACAAGAAGTAGGGCCGGCGCCCGGTGCCTCGACGCCCGTATCAGCTGTCGGCTGTCGCCACCTTCAGCCCGAAGCCGATCAGCACGACGCCCGTCACCCGGTCGAGGGCGCGGCGTACCGCGGGCCTGTCGAAGAAGGCACGGGCCTTGGCCAGGACCATGACATAACCGCCCAACCAGACCAGGGTGAGGGCCGCGTGCAGCAGGACCAGCAGGGCCATGCCCAGGTGTGAGGGCAGGGAATGGGGCGTCAGAGTGGGTAGCAGGCCGGTGTAGAAGACGGCGATCTTGGGGTTGAGGACGTTGCTGACGAGGCCGGTCCGCCACGGGCTGCCGCCGTCCGCCGCCGCGCCGGGGACGGCGGCGGACGGTGGCGCACCCTTGCGGCTGCGCACCAGGGCCTGGATCCCGAGGAAGACGAGATAGGCGGCGCCGAGCAGCTTGACGGCCGTGTAGGCGACGGCCGAAGCGGCCAGCACGGCGGCGAGTCCGGCCACCGTGAGTACGCCCCAGACGAGCAGCCCTGCGGTGATGCCGCCAACCGTGCGCAGCCCGTCACGCCAACCGGAGCTGACGGCCCGTCTGGTGACCACGGCCATATCCGGCCCTGGCACCACCGTGAGCAGCCCGAGGACACCGGCTGCCGCGATGATCTCCGTGAACATACGGGCAGTCTCGCATCCGGCCTTTTCCTGTCCGCGGGGTGGGTTTGGAGTGACGCGGGTGGGGCGAACCGGCGCCGAGCCAACGCCGACCCGCGCCGCAGCAAGGCCCCGTCAGGCGAGCGTGCGGACCACCTCGCGTACCCGGCCCGCGACGGACTCCGGCAGTGGCGCGTAGTGCAGGCGGGACAGCGGCTCCTGGCCCGCCTCGCTCGCGGTGTAGTTCAGGAACGACTTCAGTGCGGGCAGGGTCGCCCGGTGGTTTCCCTTGTCGCAGACGATCTCGTAGGTGACCTGGACGATCGGGTACGCGCCCGGCGCCGAGGAACCGTAGCGGAACCTCAGCGTCATGTCCTTGCCCTTGCCCGCTACGCGGGCCGCCGCCGCGATACCGGCCGACGCCGTCGTGGGCGTGGGCCTGACGGGGGCGGGCGCTCCCGTGTCGATGCTGACGGTCTTGATGTGCCGGGCCCGCGCCAGGGACAGTTCGAAGTAGCCGATCGCGCCGAAGCCGGAAGTGACCTCCGCCGCGACTCCGCTCGACCCGCTCGCGGACGCGCCGCCCCTGCCCTGCCAGGCCTTGCCCACCGGGTGCCGCCAGGCGTCGGGGGCCGCGCCCGCGAGATACGCCTGGAAGTTCTGCGTAGTGCCCGAGTCGTCGGAGCGATGGACGGGGCGGATCGGCATGGAGGGCAGTTCGGCACCGGGATTGAGCCGTTGGATGCGCGCGTCGTCCCAGCTGGTGATCCGCCGGTCGAAGATCTTGGCGAGCGTCGGGGCGTCGAGGACCAGGCTGTCGACGCCCGGCAGGTCGTATCCGATCGCGACGGGCCCGCCGACCATGGGCAGGTCGATCGCGCGGCCGCCCCGGCAGACGTCCTTGGACAGGGCGACCTCGTCCGGCTTCAACGCGCTGTCGGAGCCGCCGAACGCGGTGGCTCCCCGCAGGAACTGGGCGCTGCCGGCCCCGGAGCCGATGGGGTTGTAGGCGATCCGCACGCCGGGGCAGGCGCGTTGGTACTCCTTGATCCAGAACTTCATCGCGCTCTGCTGGGCGCTGGACCCCGTCCCTGGCACCTTTCCCGTCCTCGCGCAGTCGATCCCCGCGACGGCTGCGGGAGCGGCGGACGCGCGGTCGTCCCCCTCCCCCTCCCCGGGGCCGGCGAACCCGCACCCCGCCAGGGCCAGTGACAGCACGGCCGCCAGTGGGCCCGCGGCGGCCGTGCCGCTGCCTCGGTAGGTACGTCCTGGACGTGGGCGTCGCAACGTTGTCCCCTCGGGATACCGCGGTTCGGGATACCGCGAACGGATTTCAGATGAATCCCAGATGCTCGTCGATCGCGGGTGACGGCAGATGACGACCGGGCGAACAGTGGGCGTCGCACTGCCGTACGGGCCATGGCAGCCGCCGCCACCTCGCACCTGTCACCTGCCACCTGGCGAACGGCACGTGGCGCGCGGCACGTGGGCCGATGATTCCCGGCCACCCGGCCGCCGCGGGCCGCCCCAGGCCCCTCCGCACCGACTCCAACACGCCACACTTGTCCCGCCGTTGGCTCGTACCCGCTCGTACCAGCTCGTGCCCCTCGTCCCCCTCCGCTGGAAGGACCGCCCATGACAGAACCCGCTCCCGAGCGCCGCAGAGTGCTCGCCTATCTGCTCGCCGCCCCGACCCTCGCCGTCGGCGTCCGCTTCGGCGCCGACGCGGTCCAGGGGCAGGAGGCCGCGGCGGCCGTACCGTCCCCGCCGCAGCCCGAGAACCTCTTCGACCTCGGCGATCTCCAGAACCTGGTGGCGGCGCCCACGTCCGGGCTGATCACCGTCCAGGTGCATACCGACGGCACCGCCTCCTTCGCCGTGCCCCGCGCGGAGGTGGGCCAGGGCATGACCACCGCGATCGCCATGATGATCGCCGAGGAGATGGACCTGCCGCTGAACAAGGTGCGGGTCGCGCTCGCCGACGCGCGGCCCGAGTTGCTGATGAACCAGTTCACCGGCGGCTCGAACTCGATGCGCAGCATGTATCTGCCGGTCCGCACCGCCGCCGCCGTCGCCCGGCAGCGGCTCGTGTCGACGGCGGCCGAGGAGTGGGGCGTGGCGGCCTCCCGGCTGACGGTCGAGGACGGCGTGATCCGGTGCGGGGCCCGCAGCGCCACGTACGGCTCACTGGCCGAGAAGGCCGCGAGCGCGAAGGTCCGCGCGGCCACCGCGCGGCTCAAGCCCCGCGAGGCCTTCACGGTGCTCGGCACGCCCCGCAACCGTATCGACGCCCTGGAGATCGTCACCGGCCGCAAGAAGTTCGGCATGGACCACGACGTCCCGGACGCCAAGCCCACCATGGTGCGCAGGCCGCCGACGATCAACGGCACGGTCAAGGCGGTGCACAACGCCGACGCGGTCCTGCGGATGCCGGGCATCACCGATGTCGCGGTGATCGAGCACGGGGTGGCCGTGCGGGGTGCGACCTTCGGCCAGTGCATCGACGCGCTGCGCGCCCTGGAGGTGACCTGGGGGCGCGGCACGGTGGACACGGAATCGGACGACACCGTCCTGCGCAAGATCAAGGCGGCCGCCCTGCCCATGGTCGTACCACCGCTGTTCACCAAGAAGGTCGACGCCGAGTTCACCTTCGCGTTCGCCAGCAACAGCCCGCTGGAGCCGGACAACGCGATTGCCGACGTGCGGGCCGACCGCGCCGAGATCTGGTCGAGCCTCAAGGTCCCGATCGTGGCCCAGCAGGACATCGCCGCCCGGCTGGGGCTGCCCCAAAAGGCGGTCACCGTGCATGTGGTGGAGGGCGGCGGGTCCTTCGGCCGGCATCTCTTCCACGACGTGGCGGCCGAGGCGGCGGAGATCTCCCAGAAGATGGGCAAGCCGGTCAAGCTGTCGTGGTCCCGCACGGACAACTTCCGCCAGGGCCGTACGCATCCGATGTGCGTCTCGCGCGTACGGGCGACGTACGCCCTCGGCAACGTCCTCAGTTACGAGCAGCGGCACACCGGCTCGCAGACCGACTTCGGCCACGGTCTCGGCGAGATGATCACGTCGGCCGCGGCGAAGCTGCCCGTCGCGGGCAATCTGACGTTCGCCGAGACGATCTTCCAGCTGACGCAGTCCACGCCGTACCACTTCGGCGCCACGACCCAGTTGCTGAACGAGGTGCCGCTGAAGTTCAACACGGGCAGCATGCGCAACATCTACTCCCCGAACGTGGCGTGCGCGCGGGAGCTGGTCGTCGATCAGCTCGCCGCGAGGATGGGCAGGGACCCGGTGGAGTTCCGCCGCGCGTTCCTCAAGGACAAGCGGCTGCGGGCCGTCCTGGACCGGGCGGCCGAGGAGGGCGGCTGGGGCAGGCCGCTGCCCGCCGGGTTGGCGCAGGGCGTCGGCGTACACGCGGAGTACCGGGGCGCGGTCGCCGCGCTCGTCGAGATCGACTGTCGCCCCGAGACCGTCAACCGGAAGATCCGGGACGCGGTGACGGGACCGCGCGTCACCAAGGCGCTGATGGTCGTCGACGCGGGGTTCGCCATCAACCCCCGCGGCCTGGAGGCTCAGATGATGGGCGGCTTCAACGACGCGCTCGCGATGGCCCTCACATCCAGCCTGCACATCAAGGACGGCCTGCCGCTGGAGGGCAGCTGGGACAACTACTTCTATACGAGGCAGTGGAACACGCCGCTCGAACTGCGCGTGGTGATCATGCCGAGCGACAGCGAGAAGCCCGCTGGTGCGGGCGAGTTGGGGGTCGCTCCCGCGTTCGCCGCCATCGCCTGCGCGTACGCGCGCGCGACCGGGACGCTGCCGACGAGCTTCCCCATCAACCACGGCACGCTCGGCTTCGACCCGCTCCCCCGCGAGCCCTCCACCCCCCAGTCCCCCACCGACGGTCTCGACCGCGCCTTCTGAGGAGCCTGATTCCCGCCATGGCGAGCCACACCTTCACACTGAACGGCGAGCGGATCACCGTCGAGGCCGAGGACGACGTACGTCTCCTGTGGGTCCTGCGTGATCTCCTCGGCGTGACCGGACCCAAGTACGGCTGCGGCATCGGCGTCTGCCAGGCCTGTACGTCGCACATCAACGGCAAGGCCTTCAACCCCTGCTCGGTCCCCGTCTCCAAGATCGCCCCCAATGACGAGATCACCACGATCGAGGGGCTGCCCGCCACCGTCGGCAAGGAGCTGCACCCGATGCAGGAGGCCTGGCTGGAGCTGGACGTCGCCCAGTGCGGCTACTGCCAGCCGGGGCAGATCATGACCGCCGTCGCCAAGGTGCGTCGGGCCGCCGCCGAGGGACGTGAGATCGAGGAGCGCGATCTGGACGAGATCCGCAACATCTGCCGCTGCGGCACGTACACCCGCATCCGGGAGGCGATCAAGGCGGGCGCGAAGAACATGTGAGCCGGCCGGGCGAGAGCTGTTTGCATGGCCATGCATTCTGATGCATACTCTTGCCATGTCCAAGGTCCTCACCTCCCTCCCCACCGGCGAGCGCGTCGGTATCGCCTTCTCCGGCGGTCTCGACACCTCCGTCGCCGTCGCCTGGATGCGCGACAAGGGCGCCGTCCCGTGCACCTACACCGCCGACATCGGGCAGTACGACGAGCCCGATATCGCGTCCGTGCCCGGCCGAGCCTCCGCGTACGGCGCCGAGATCACCCGACTCGTCGACTGCCGTGCCGCGCTGGTCGAGGAAGGCCTTGCGGCGCTCGCCTGCGGCGCGTTCCACATCAAGTCGGGCGGTCGTCCGTACTTCAACACCACGCCGCTGGGGCGGGCCGTGACCGGCACGCTCCTCGTGCGGGCCATGCTCGAGGACGGCGTACAGATCTGGGGCGACGGCTCCACGTTCAAGGGCAACGACATCGAGCGGTTCTACCGCTACGGCCTGCTCGCCAACCCGCACCTGCGGATCTACAAGCCCTGGCTGGACGCGGACTTCGTGAGCGAGCTGGGCGGCCGCAAGGAGATGTCCGAGTGGCTGGTCGCGCACGGGCTGCCCTACCGCGACTCCACGGAGAAGGCGTACTCCACGGACGCCAACATCTGGGGCGCCACGCACGAGGCGAAGACGCTGGAGCACCTCGACACCGGCCTGGAGACCGTCGACCCGATCATGGGCGTGCGGTTCTGGGACCCGTCGGTGGAGATCGGCACCGAGGACGTCACGATCGGCTTCGACCAGGGCCGTCCCGTGACGGTCAACGGCAAGGAGTTCCCCTCCCCGGTCGACCTCGTCATGGAGGCCAACGCGATCGGCGGCCGGCACGGCCTCGGCATGTCCGACCAGATCGAGAACCGCGTCATCGAGGCCAAGAGCCGCGGCATCTACGAGGCGCCGGGCATGGCGCTGCTGCACATCGCCTACGAGCGCCTGGTCAACGCCATCCACAACGAGGACACCGTGGCCGCGTACCACAACGAGGGCAGGCGGCTCGGGCGGCTGCTCTACGAGGGCCGCTGGCTCGACCCGCAGGCGCTGATGGTGCGCGAGTCGCTCCAGCGCTGGGTGGGCGCGGCGATCACCGGCGAGGTGACGCTGCGGCTGCGGCGCGGCGAGGACTACTCGATCCTCGACACGCGGGGCCCGGCGCTCAGCTACCACCCGGACAAGCTCTCCATGGAGCGGACCGAGGACTCGGCGTTCGGCCCGGTGGACCGGATCGGCCAGCTCACCATGCGCAACCTCGACATCGCGGACTCGCGCTCCCGTCTTGAGCAGTACGTCGAGCTGGGCCTGGTCGGCACCGTCCACCCGACGCCGATCGGCGCCGCGCAGGCGGCCTCGACGGGTCTGATCGGCGCCATGGACGCGGGCGGCGCCCAGGCGATCGCCTCGCGCGGCGAGACGACGGACGAGGAGTCGATGCTGGACCGCGCCGCGATGGAGTCCGGCACGGACTGAGTACACCCCCATGCGAGCGGGCCCGGCGGATTCGTTCCGCCGGGCCCGCTCGCGTGCGTCACGGGCGCCCCAGGTGTCACGGGCCCCACGGGCACGACCGTGGGGGCGTGTCCGGATGTGACAGGGAATCGTCATTGCCGCCATCGGGCGGGGGCCGGGAGGATGGCCGCATGCCCCCTTCGCACCGCGTCGTCATCGCGGTCTTCCCCGATGTCGATCTCCTCGACGTGACCGGCCCTGCCGAGGTCTTCGCGCTGGCCAACCGCGAGACCGGGGGCCGTGCCGGGTACGAGGTCCGCCTCGCCGGGCCGGTCGTCGGCCCGGTGCGCACCTCGGCGGGCGTGCGGCTGCTCACCGACGTGTCCTTCGAAGAGGTCGGCGGGCGGGTGGACACCCTGCTGGTGCCCGGTGCGGTCGACATGACCGACGACGGCCCCCGCGCCCGTATCGACGGCGAGGTCGTCCAGTGGTTGCGGGAGACCGCCCCGGGCGCCCGGCGAGTGGCGTCGGTGTGTGTCGGCGCCCATCTGCTGGCCGCGGCCGGACTCCTCGACGGCAGGACGGCGACGACCCACTGGTCGACCGCCGCACAGCTCGCCGCCGACCACCCCGCCGTCACGGTCGACCCGGACCCGATCTTCGTACGCACCGACCGCGGCCGGTTGTGGACGGGTGCCGGGATCAGCGCCTGCCTGGATCTCGCGCTGGCGCTGGTGGCCGAGGACCAGGGGGAGGACATCGCGCTGGCGGTCGCCCGGCAGCTGGTGATGTTCCTGAAGCGGCAGGGCGGGCAGAGCCAGTTCTCCGTGCCGCTCAGCCGCCCCGCGTCCGACCGCCGCGACATCGACGAGCTGCGGCTGTGGATCGCCGGGCACCTCGGCGACGACCTGTCCGCGGCGGCGCTTGCGGCCCGGATGTGCCTCAGCGAGCGGCATTTCGCCCGCGTGTTCAAACAGGAGACGGGCACCAGCGCCGCCGACTACGTCGAAGCGGCCCGGGTGGAGGCGGCCCGGCGGCTCCTGGAGAGCACCGACCGTTCCCTGGAGCAGGTCGCCGCGGCCGCCGGACTCGGTTCGGTGGAGACCCTGCACCGCGCCTTCCGGCGCCAACTCGCCATCACCCCGGCCGCCTACCGCCGCCGGTTCCGTGTCAGCACCGGCTGACCATCACTGTTCCCATCGAAAGGCACCCCACGACCATGACCACCCACCACGCGTCCACGACCCTGCGCGACGTGATCGGCCTGGACAACCAGGCGCCCCGGCTGAGCGAGTCCGCCCTGATCATGATCGACTTTCAGAACACCTACCGGACCGGAGTCATGACCCTGGACGGTGCCGAGACGGCACTCGCGGCGGCCGCACGCCTGCTGGGGCGCGCACGCGCCGCGGGCGTCCCGGTCGTCCACATCATCAACGACGGTGGCGAGAACACCCCTTATGACATCCGCGCCCACATCGGCTCCCTGTGTGACGAGGTCGCCCCGGTGGAGGGCGAGCCGGTCGTGGTGAAGCAGTTCCCCAACTCCTTCCACGCCACCGAGCTGGAGAAGACGCTCGGCGACCTGGGCGTCGCCGCGGGCAGCGGCAAGGATCTGGTGCTGGCCGGCTTCATGACGCACATGTGCGTCAACTACACCGCGCAGGGGGCCTTCAACCTCGGCTACCGGCCCACCGTCGTCGCCGAGGCGACCGCCACCCGCGCTCTCACCGCCCCGGACGGCACGGTCCTGTCCGCCGCCGCCCTCCAGACGGCCGCCCTGACGACCGTCACCGACCTGTTCGGCACCGTCGTGCCGACCGTCGACGCCCTGCCCGCCTGAGAGCCCGCGCCGGTTCCCCGGGGCCCCGGGGACCGTCGCGGCCGGCGGCCCTCACAAGGGCCCGGGGCCGAGGAGTTGCCCGCCGTCGACGACGAGGGTCTCGCCGGTGATCCAGCGCGCGCCGTCCCCGGCGAGGAACGCCACGGCCTCCGCCAGGTCCTCGGGCTCCCCGATGCGGCCGAGCGGGGTGGCCGCGGCGACCCGTGCCTCGTTCTCCTGCCACAGCGCCTCGGCCAGTCTGGTCCGTACGACACCGGGGGCGATGGCGTTGACGCGGACCTTCGGGCCGAGTTCCAGGGCGAGTTGCTTGGTGAGATGGATGAGCGCGGCCTTCGAGACGTGGTAGATGCCGACGTCCTGGGCGACCATGAGGCCGCCGATCGAGGCGGTGTTGACGACCGAGCCGCCGTGCTCCCCCATCCACGCCTTGACCGCGAGCGACGTCCACAGGATCGGCGCCCACAGGTTGACGTCCATCGTCTTGGCGAACCGGGCGTGGTCCTGGTCGATGACGGGGCCGAACGCGGGGTTCGTACCGGCGTTGTTGACGAGGATGTCGAGCCGGCCGTACGTGTCGATGGTGAGGTCGACGCAGGCGCGCGCCGCCTCCTCGTCGGTGGCGTGGGCGCCGCATCCGATGACGTCGTCGCCCAGTTGGGCCGCCGCCTCCTTGGCGCGCTCGTCGCTGCGTGAGGTGATGACAACGCGTGCGCCGCGCTCGCGCAGGGCCGCGGCGGCCGCGAGACCGATGCCGCGCGAGGCGCCCGTCACGAGGGCGACCCTGCCGGCGAGCGGGCCGCTCACCGCGCGCTCCGCTCGTTCTCGCGGCGGCGCAGTTCCCGCTGGGCGATGGTGCGCTTGTGCACCTCGTCGGGGCCGTCCGCGAGACGCAGGGTGCGCAGCTGGGCGTACATGCGCGCGAGCGGGAAGTCGTCGGAGACCCCGGCGCCGCCGTGGACCTGGATCGCCCTGTCGACGACCTTCAGCGCCACCTCGGGCGCGGCGACCTTGATGGCGGCGATCTCCGTGCGGGCCTGTTTGTTGCCGACGGTGTCCATGAGGTGGGCGGCCTTGAGGGTCAGGAGCCTCGCCATGTCGATCTCGATGCGGGCCTCGGCGATCCAATCCTGGATGTTGGCCCGGTCGGACAGCGGCGCGCCGAACGTCGTCCGGGACCGGGCGCGGTCGATCATCAGATCGAGGGCGCGCTCGGCCATCCCGATCGAGCGCATGCAGTGGTGGATGCGGCCGGGGCCGAGGCGGGCCTGGCTGATCATGAAGCCGTCGCCCTCGCCCGCGAGCAGGGCGGTGCTGGGGACGCGTACGTCCTCGAAGAGCACCTCCGCGTGGCCCTCGCGGTCCTGGTAGCCGAAGACGGGCAGGCCGCGCAGGACCGTGACGCCGGGGGTGTCGAGCGGGACGACCATCATGCTCTGCTGCCGGTGGCTCGGCCCGTCCGGGTCGGTCTTGCCCATCACGATGAGCACCCGGCAGTTCCTGTGCAGGGCGTTGGACGTCCACCACTTGCGGCCGTTGAGGACGTAGTCGTCGCCGTCGCGCACCATCCGCATCTCGATGTTGCGGGCGTCGGAGCTGGCGACGGCGGGTTCGGTCATCGCGAACGCGGAGGCGATCTCACCCGCGAGCAGCGGCTTCAGCCACTTCTCCTTGTGCTCCTCGGTGCCGAAGAGGGTGAGGACTTCCATGTTGCCGGTGTCCGGCGCGTTGCAGTTGGTGGCCTCGGGGGCGAGGTGCGCGCTGCGGCCCATGATCTCGGCGAGCGTCGCGTACTCCAGGTTGGTCAGGCCGGGGCCCCACCGCGGGTGCGGGTGGAAGAGGTTCCACAGGCCCCGCTTCCTCGCCTCGGCCTTCAGTTCTTCGAGCACGGGCGGATGGAAGTGCGGATCGCCGGACTCCGTCATCTGTGCCTCGTACACCGCCTCGGCGGGATAGACGTGCTCGTCCATGAAGGCGAGCAGCTTCTTCCCGTACTCCTTGGCCCTGTCGCTGACGTCGAACACGAGTCCTCCCACGGTTGTGGTCCCTGCCGGCCCGGCCACCGTATTTGAATCCGGATTCAGGTTCAATGCCAAGCTCAATAAGATGAACGCGCCTACCGCCGAGGGGAGTCAGCGGCTGCTGATAGCATCCGCTGCCAGGTTACGTACAGGTTCGAACGACAGTGAATGGATCGCAGTGGCTGCCCAGGCCCCGGCCGCAGACGGCGGCCAGAAGCAACCGATCACGCCACGCAGCGCGCGCGGTGTCAGGACCCGCAACGCGCTGATCGCCGCCGCCCGCGAGGTCTTCGAACGTGACGGGTATCTGGACGCCCGGATCACGGACATCTCCAAGGCCGCGCAGGTCGCCTCCGGGTCGTTCTACACGTACTTCAACAGCAAGGAAGAGATCTTCCAGGCGCTCGTCGAGCAGGTGCAGGAGGAGATGCTCCACCCGCATCTGCGCGAGCGCACCGGCATCACCGACACCCGCCGGCTCATCGACGCGTCGAACCGCGAGTACTTGCGCGCGTACAAGAAGAACGCGCGCCTGATGGCACTGTTCGAGCAAGTCGCCCAGATCGACGAGAAGTTCATGGCCCTGCGCATCGAGCGCGGCAACGCGTTCGCACGGCGCAACGCCAAGCTGATCCGCACACTCCAGGAGAACGGCGAGGCCGACGCGAGCCTCGATCCCCTGGTGACCGCGCACGCCCTGTCCGTGATGGTCAGCCGCATGGCCTACATGGTGTTCGTACTCGGACAGCGCATCCCGTACGAGCGACTCGTCAGGACACTCAACACAATCTGGGAGAACACCCTCCAGCTCACGGACCCCGGCCCCGGGACGGGCACCGGCACCGACTCCGGCACCGGCTAGCAGTCGCGCGCGTTCTCCAGCATGTGGTCCCTGACCAGCGCGACGTGCGGGTTGTCCGAGGAGCCGGGGCGCTGTACGAGGTAGCCCGTGTTGATCGGCGGGTCCTCCGGGTCGTTCAGCAGGACCAGGGCCCCCGAGGCCAGCTCGTCGAGGCACAGATAGCGGGGCAGCACGCTGAATCCGGCGCCGCCCACCACCGCCGCCTTGACCGCGCGCAGGTCGGGCATGGTGACGGCGGGCTCGCACACGAGGCGCTTGCCGAAGACGTGACGCCAGTAGCGACGGACGATCGGCATGTCATCGGCGTACGCCACCAGGGGCACGCCGCGCAGCGCCGCGGGCCCCTGCGCGGTGATCCGCTCCGGCCCGCCGATGCGCTCCGCCCAGCCGCCCGCCGCGACCAGCACGAACTCCTCGTCCGCGAGGGGCACGGAGGCCAGCGCCCGGCCGCGGGGCCGCACCGTGGCGACCACCAGGTCGTGGCGGCCCGCGCGCAGGCCGTCCAGGAGGTCCTCGGTGAGGCCCGTCGTGATCCGCAGCCGCACCCCCTTCTCCACGAGGGGCGCGAGGCCGGGCAACACGCAATGGGAGAGGAACTCCGCCGGCCCTGCCAGATGGACCGGTTCCGCCGAGCCGTCACCGCCGTGGCCCGCGACCTCGGCGAGGGCGTCCAGGGGCTCGACGATGCGGGACGCCAGTTCGTCCGCGAACGGCGCCGGGGCGGCGCCGCGCGGCAGCCGCTCGAACAGCTCCCGGTCGAGCTGGCGCTCCAGGGAGCGGATCTGCGCGGTGACCGTGGGCTGCGAGAGGCCGAGGAGGCGGGCGGCCGCGGTGAAGGAGCCCGAGCGGTAGACGGCGAGGAAGGTGCGCAGCTGGTTGAGATCCAGCGAGCCGGTGCCGGTGCCCGAGCCGGTGGGGGTGCCGGTACTGGTGGCGGTGCCCGTACCGGTTTCCGAGCCGGTACCGGTACCAGTGCCGGTCTGCGGGGCTGGCGCCTCTCTGTTTCCCATACGGGTGAGCCTACGGTTCCGCATCGGCGGGGGCCCGTGCTGGGCCCCCGTCGGGCAGGGCCTACGGCACCAGCGGGGCGACCTCGTCCGTGACGAAGCGGATGAAGCCCTCCGGGTCCGGCTCGTCGGCGGTGGGCTGGAGGACGACCGTGGCCGCTCCCGCCTCGGCGAGGCGGCGGACGGCCTTCGCCGCGTCCTCGGCGCCGCCCGCCACGCCGAGGCCCGGCGTTCCCTCCCGCCCGTCGCGCCCGAGTTCGGCGCGCAGCCGGGCCTGCGCGTCCGGGCCGGGCGCCGCGTGGAGGTAGACCACCACCGGGTGGGCCGTGTCCGTGCGTCCGGCGGCCCGCCTTCCCTCGTCGATGAGCCGGCACGCCTCCCGTACGCCTTCCGGTGTGGTGCTCGCGTCCAGGATCGTGCCGTCGGCGGCCTCTCCGGTCAGCCGCACCGACCGGGGGCCGCGCGCACCGGCGTAGACGGCGGGCGCCGACGCGGGCGGCCAGTCGAGCGCGACGCCGTCCAGCCGGACGTACCGCCCCTCGGTGGTCACGCGCTCCCCGGCCAGCAACGCCCGCATGGCGTCGAGGTGTTCGCGCAGGAGGGTCAGCGGCGACTCGGCCCGCGCGCCCACCTGCCCCATCCAGTCCTGCACGCCGTGCCCGACACCGAGCGTGACGCGGCCGGGGAACAGCCGGTGCAGTGTGGCCGCCTCCATCGTGGCGAGCACAACGTTGCGCAGCGGCACGGGCAGCAGGCCGACCCCCACGCGCAGCCGCTCCGACCAGGCCAGTGCCGCGGCCGCGGAGGCGATGCCGCTCTCCAAGAAGCAGTCCTCCCAGAGCCACAGCTCCGCGAGGCCCGCGTCGTCGGCCGCACGCACCGTGGCGCGCAGTCGCTCGGGAGGAAGCTGGGGCCGGAACACCACGCCGAGAGCAGTCATGCCGCTTCCCTACCCCGCTTCCTCCCGAGCGATCACCCGCTTCCTGCCGACCGATCAACAGTGCGCGCGTCGGCGGGTGTTCAGGATCCGCACGTCCTCGCCCCCACGTGCAGCGCGACCGCCGTGTTGGCGCCGAGCGTGGCCGTGAACTGCCCGGCGGAGTCGACCGTGACGCGCCTGCCGGACTGGACGTCGCAGTAGGATCCCGCGGGCAGCGCGGTCTGGAAGGTGCGCTTCAGCGAGGAGCCCTCGTGGTTGATGGCGACGTACGCCTTGTCGCCGCGGCCGAAGGCGATCTGGTTGCCGCCGTTGTCCCACCAGCGGGTGACCTCCTCACCGCGCGCGGTGTTGCGGAAGGCGACCATCCCCGAGATCTCGCGCCACGCGTGCTGACACTTCCAGCCGTCGGAGTAACACGCCTTCACCGAGCCGCCGTTGGGCGGGCCCGCGTCACGTTCGGAGAACTCGTACCCGGAGTGGACGTCGGGCGCCCCGTACGGCCAGGCGAGCATGAAGACGTTGGCCAGGGTGTAGTTGGCGCCGTCCTTGTAGCTGAGGGTGTCGCCGCCGCGTTCGGTGTCGTGGTTGTCGACGAAGACGGCTGACTTCCCGGAGGTCATGTACCCCCAGCCCTCACCGTAGTTCTTCAGATAGGCGAGCTTCTCGTTGGTGAAGACACGCTTGAGGTCACGGGCGTACCGGAACTCCTGGACGTCTCCGTTGCCGAGGTACTCGCTGGGCGAGACCGCCTCACCGGCGCCGTAGATGGCCTCCTGCTTCCAGTACACGCCCGGATCGCTCAGCCGTGACTTGATGTCGGCCAGGTCCTCCGCCGGCATGTGCTTGGCCGCGTCGATCCGGAAACCGTCGACGCCGAGCGAGAGGAGGTCGTTGAGGTAGGCGGCGATCCGACCGCGCACATAGCCCTCCCCCGTGTCCAGGTCGGCGAGGCCGACGAGTTCGCAGTTCTGTACGTTCCCGCGGTCGCCGTAGTTGGTGATCACGGAACGGCAGTCGTCCATGTCGGCACCCGAGTAGGTGCCGGGGTAGTCGTACTTCGTGTAGGACGAGCCACCGGTGCCGGTCCCCGAGCCGGCCGCCATGTGGTTGATCACGGCGTCCGCGACCACCTTGACGCCCGCGCCGTGACAGGTGGCGACCATGTTCTTGAAGGCCGCCCGATCCCCGAGGCGACCGGCGATCTTGTAGCTGACGGGCTGGTACGAGGTCCACCACTGGCCGCCCTGGATGTGCTCCTGGGGCGGCGAGACCTGCACGAACCCATAACCGGCCGGGCCGAGTTGGTTCTTGCACGCCTTGGCGACCGAGTCGAAGCGCCACTCGAAGAGGACGGCGGTGACGTCCTTGCCGCCGGGCGGTGACGCCTCCGCCCGAGGCGCCGGCGCGACGAGACTCCCGAGGACGCCGGCCGCCAGGGCGAGCGTCGCGGCGACTGGTCTGCGGGCTATGTGCGTTGAGCCGTTCACGGGGCCTCCAGTGGGGGTGGGGGGACGCGGACGCCGGGGCGCGGGAGCCCCCGGACGGCGATCCGCGCGCGGCGGACCTCTCCATGCGCGGCGAATCGCTTGCAGAATCTTGCAGGTTGAATCTGCAAGAACTTGCGATCGGGACCGTAAGCGTCTTCAAACGCCCGGTCAACCCTTCGCGCAGGCCTTAGCTCGCGTGGATCCCCGCCCTCACCGCTTGGCCCGTGCGCGGTGACGGCGTACCGCGTCGCGGTTGGCGCACGGGTGGGAGCAGTAGCGCTGCCGTCCGGTACGGGAGGTGTCCGCGAAGATCGTGGTGCACTCGGTGACCTCGCACCGCCGCAATCGATGCATGCCGCGCCCGACGAGGTGCAGGGCGGTGCCGACCGATATCAGGGAGAACAGCAGGGAGCCCAGGGGCAGTTGATCGTCGCGGTAGTGCAGATGCCAGCCGTCGCCCGCGTGGTCGGTCAGCCGGGGGTGGGCGGCGGAGGCGGCCAGCATGGCGTTGACCGCCTCGGCGCGCTCCTCCTCGTCGGTGGCGTCGACGACCTTCTCCCAGGCGTCGAGGGCGCCTTCGAGGACGTCCATGTCTCGTGGCGTCGCCGGGCGTTCCAGGGTCAGCCCGGCCGCCCGGCACCGATCCGTCAGTTCCTCCGCGCCGCTCGGACGCCGGTTGGCGAGGTCCGCCGCCAGGTTCACGGCGTCTGCGCCGTAAGGGTTGAGATGCATAAGGTCATTACATCAAGGTGATTTCATGAGAGACACCGTGGAACACCTCGCAACACCCCACCGCACCAGCGGTGTTGGCCTTGTCGTGCGGCAGGCCGTCGAGAGTGACATTCCGGAGCTGGTACGGCTGCGTGCGTTGCTGTTCGAGGATCTCGGGGGCGAGTACTTCAACCCCGCGTCCGGCGGTGACGACTGGCGCCACCGCCTCGCCCTGGTACTCAAGGAACGGCTGGCCGAGGACCGGCCGGCCGGGGCGTCCGCACGGATCTTCGTCGTGGACGGCGACGACGGCCTGGCCGCCTGCGGCATCGGCACGGTCGACCAGTGGTTTCCCGGCCCGCACAACCCCAGCGGCCGGGTCGGCCACGTGATCGGCGTGGTCACCGACCCGGCGTACCGGCGGCGCGGCCACAGTCGCGCGATCATGCGGGCGCTGCTCGGCTGGTTCCGCGAGCGGGAGGCCTCCCGCGTGGACCTGTACGCATCACCGGAGGGCGAACCGCTCTACCGCGCGCTGGGCTTCGTCGACCACCCGGACCCCGCGCTCTACTGGCGCCCCTGAAAGGCGGCGCCGCGAGCCGACCGCACCCCGAGAAGCTAGCATCGCGGGATTGTTCTCGGGGAGGAGTCGAAGGTGACCGAAGAGCCAACAGGGACCCACGGGTCGCAGGGGCCCCGCGGGTCGAAGGCGACCGAGGATCTGCTCGCCGCGATGGTCGCGGACCTCAAGGAGCTGGTGGTGTGCGAGTCCTTCTCCTCGGACCTGGCGGCCGTGGCACGCAGCGCGGACGTCGTGGCAGCGCAGGGGGCCCGCCTTCTCGGCGCCGAGCCCGAGCGTCTGGTCGTCGACGGCGTGACGCATCTGCGGTGGACGTTCGGTACGCCCCGGGTGCTTCTCCTCGGGCACCACGACACGGTGTGGCCGACGGGGTCCCTGGCGACGCATCCGTGGTCGGTCAGCGACGGCATCGCGCGCGGCCCGGGGATCTTCGACATGAAGGCCGGTCTCGTGCAGATGTTCCACGCCTTGGCCCTGCTCCCCTCCCTCGAGGGTGTGTGCGTCCTGGTGACCGGGGACGAGGAGGTCGGCTCGGACACCTCGCTGCCACTCATCGAGGAGACGGCGCGGCAGTGCGCGGCGACCTTCGTTCTGGAGGCCTCGGCGGACGGGGGCGCGCTGAAGACGGCACGTAAGGGCACTTCTGCCTACGAGTTGGTGGTGCACGGCGCGGCGGCGCACTCCGGCCTCGAGCCGGAGAAGGGTGTCAACGCGGCTGTCGAGGCCGCGCATCTCATCCTCGCTCTGGAGGGAGTGGCCGACGAGGTCAACGCGGGCGCGCCGCACGACTGGCGTACGACGGTGGTCCCCACGGTGGTGGGCGCGGGTTCGGCGACCAATACGGTGCCCGCCGAGGCCACGGTCAGCGTCGACGTACGGGTCCCGACCCGCAGGGCGCAGGAGCGGGTGGACGCCTGCATGCGGGCGCTGAAGGTGACCGTGCCGGGAGCGCGCCTGGAGGTGCGCGGCGGCCCCCACAGGCCGCCCCTGGAGGAGACCTCGTCCGCCGAGCTGTTCGCGCGAGCCCGCGCGATCGCCCGGCGGCAGGGCTGGGGAACGCTGCTCTCGGCGGCGGTCGGCGGGGCGTCCGACGGGAACTTCACCGGCGGGCTCGGCTGTCCGACGCTGGACGGTCTGGGGGCCGTCGGCGGCGGCGCGCACGCCGACCACGAGCATGTGGTCGTCGCCGAGATGGTCCCCCGGGCACGGCTCCTCGCCGCCCTCGTCGAGGACGTCCTCCGGTGAGCGACCTCGCCGTCCGCGAGCCGCACAAGCTGCGTGAACCGGCGGCCGCCAACGCGTTGTTCGAGGAGACCTGGGGCTCCGCGCCGGGCGTGTCCCCGATGGGGGCCGAGCAGAGGCGGACGCTCTCGCGGGCGTCGTCGGCCCCGCCGCCCGTCCATGTGCCGGCCGATGCCGTGACCGCACTGTCGGTACACGAGCGGCTGTCGGTACGCGATGGTCTGCCAGTCGTCGGCAGCGTCGACTCCCCCACGCTGCTCACGTCACGGCTTCCCCAACCGGACTTCGTACGTCGTCACACGCCGCCCGGCACAGCGGAAGCCGATGTGCGTCGGGCCGGAAAACCATGTGCGGATCGCGATTCCGCTTGACACGCTGGGATCATGAACTCTCCGCACGACCCCGCCCCCGGCCCCACCCCCGCCACCCCGGGGCGGTCCCGGGGAACGGACCTGATCACCACCCCGATCACCCTCTCCCTCGCCGCGGATCTCCTGCGCGGCGCGCTCGATCTGGAGCGCACCGAGCACGGGGTGCTGCCGCACCGGCTGCCCGCCCGGGCCCGCGCCCAGTGCGCCGACGGCCAGCTGGCGATGGCGGAGGCCCAACCCTCCGGCGTACGGCTGGCGTTCCGCACCCGCGCCACCACCGTCGAGCTGGACACGCTCCGCACCAAGACGTCCTACCAGGGCGCCCCGCCGCGCCCGGACGGCGTGTACGACCTGCTGGTCGACGGCACCCTCAGCGGCCAGGCCAGTGTGACCGGCGGCAATGTCCTGCTGGTGGACATGACCACCGGTTCGTCGGAAACCGTGCCCGGGCCGGTCGGCACCGTCCGTTTCCCCTCCCTGCCCGACCGCGTCAAGAACGTGGAGATCTGGCTGCCCCACAACGAGATCACCCAACTGGTCGCCCTGCGCACCGACGCCCCCGTCGAGCCGGTCCCGGAAAACGGCCGCAAGGTGTGGTTGCACCACGGCAGTTCGGTCAGCCACGGCTCCGAGGCGGCCAGCCCGACCGGGACCTGGCCGGCGCTGGCCGCCTCCCTCGGCGGCGTGGAGCTGATCAACCTCGGTCTGGGCGGCAGTGCCCTCCTCGACCCGTTCACCGCGCGCGCCATGCGCGACACCCCCGCGGACCTGATCAGCGTCAAGATCGGCCTCAACATCGTCAACCTGGACCTGATGCGGCTGCGCGCCTTCGGGCCCGCGGTGCACGGGTTCCTCGACACGATCCGCGAGGGGCACCCCACGGCCCCGCTGCTGGTCGTCTCGCCCATCCTGTGCCCGATCCACGAGGACACCCCCGGGCCCGGCGCCCCGGACCTGGAGAACATCGCTGAGGGCAGGCTCCGGTTCAAGGCCATGGGCGATCCCGCGGAGCGGGCCGCCGGTAAGCTGACGCTCAACGTCATCCGGGACGAGCTGGCCCGTATCGTGCGCCAGCGCGCCGCCGACGACGCGAACCTCCACTACCTCGACGGCCGCGACCTGTACGGCCAGGCCGACGCGGCCGAACTGCCGCTGCCCGACCAGCTCCATCCCGACGCCGCCATCCAGCGCCTCATCGGCGAGCGCTTCGCCGCGTCGGCCTTCGGCTCGGACGGACCGTTCGCCCTGAAGTCGTGAGGCGGGGCGGCGGGGGGCGCCGGACAGACCTCAGCCGTCTGCGAGGGGGCGCGGTTCGCGCCACATCGACCAGAGCACCGGCCCCTCCCCCGGCAGCCGGAACTCCTCGCGCACGGTGAAGCCGAAGTGCTCGTAGACGGGGAGGTTGGACTCCTTGGAGGACTCCAGATAGACGGGCTGCCCCGTCGCGTCGGCCTGGGCCAGGCCCGAGCGCAGCAGGGCGGCCCCCTGTCCCTGCCCCTGGGCGGCCGGGTCGGCGCCGATCAGCGCCAGGGACCAGTGCGGTTCCTGGGGCGTGTGCTGGGCTGCCATCTCGACGGCGCTCCCGAACAGTTCCGCCCGGTCGCCGAGGATGTTCCGCAGCTCCTGGATGGTGTCCGCGTCGGGAACGGCCTTCTCCTGCGCCTCCGCGGGCACCCAGAACGCGGCCGCCGCCTCGGTGCGCTCGCACACTCCGTGCTGGACGTACTGCCGGGTGAAGATCGTGCTGAAGTAGCGCCCCAACGAGGCCTCGCGCGAGGCCTCGTCGGGGAAGAACCAGCGCATCATCGGGTCGTCGCCGAAGGCGCGGGCCAGGGTGCGGCCGATCAGCGGAGCGTCGTCGAGCGTGGCCGCTTTCGGCGTGTTCGTTATAGGCATACGGGTCATTCTGCATCCGATGATCTTCAGCTCGGGGGGTACCCCCGAAGGAGCGCCAGCGCGCGCCCCCGCGCCGGCCCGGCCGTAGCGTTGCCGCCATGTGCTGGAGTGCGACGGCCGACCTCGTCGCGGGCGCCGGTATCGCCGCCGTGGGAGCCGCCTCGGTGGTCCTGGCGGCGCGGCGGCCCCGCGACCTGCCGCTGGCCGCGCTGCCGCTGCTCCTCGGCGTCCACCAGATCATCGAGGCCGCCGTCTGGCGCGGTGGCGGTGGTGCCGGGCCCGCCACGCTCGCCTGGGCCGTCATCGCGCTCCCGCTGCCCGCGCTGTGGGTCCCGGCCGCCGTGCTGTGCGCCGTCTCCCCGGGCGCCCGCCGTCGTCTGCTCGTTCCCCTCGCGGCGGGGGCCGTGACCGCGGCGGCGCTCGCGTACGCGCTGGCGACCCGCGCGGTGACGGCCGAGATCCGTGGGCACACCATCGGGTACTCCCTGGGACTCCCCTACGCGGAGCTGATCGTCGGCGGCTACTTTCTCGCCACGATCGGCTCCCTTCTCCTGTCCGGCGACCGGGGCCTCGTCCTGTTCGGTGTCCTGGTCGCCCTGGGAGCCGTGGTGTCCGTGGCGCTGTGGCGGCAGGAGTACCTCTCGACGTGGTGTGCGGCCGCGGCGGTGTGTTCGGTGGTGCTGTGCTTCTGGGTCGGCGGGCGTCGCCCGCCGCGGCCGACGGGTCGAACACGGCACGATCTTGGCTGATATACGCTTCGGCTGATTTCCCGGCAGTGAGCCGGGACAGGCACCAAGCCCGGGGGGGCTTTCTCATATGACCATGCAGTCTCGCGCGCTCTTGGGGAGCGCGCTCGTCTCCGCGCTCGCGCTGGGCACCATCGCGCCGGCCGTCCAGGCGGCCACACCCGCGACCACACCCACCGCGGCGCCCGCGGCCGTCCCGGCCGGGCTCGGCCCGTGGACCGCGCCGAAGGAACTGCCCGGCCTCACCGGTGTCACCGGCGTCGTCGACCTGAAGTCGACCCGTGGCGGCACCGTCGCCGGGCTCTTCACCCAGGGCGGCAAGACCGTGCTGTCGGTGCGGCCCGCCGGCGGCACGGCCTGGCAGTCGGCCGAGCCCGCGCCGCCGGGCGGCACCCTCCAGCGCGCCGAGGACGGCTCGGTGTCGCTGCTGTGGTGGAAGAGTCCGGCGGACGGCGGGGCCGACACGCTGAGGATGTCCCGCCTCGCGCCGGACGGCACCGCCTTCTCGCCCGCCGAGGACGTCACCACCGGCACGGTCGCGCGCGGCCACTGGCGCACGCAGACCACCACGCTGGCGTCCAACGCCGAGGGCCACCAGGCCGTCGCGTGGATGGACGAGGAGCGCCGCCTGACCGTCGTCGAGCGGTCCGGTCCCGGCGCCGACTGGTCCGCGCCGAAGACGCTGGACCAGCTGCCCGACCCGATCGTGCGCGACGACCACGTCTACGACTACACGCTGCGGGACGTACGGGTCGCCGTCGACCCCGCCGGCACGGTCGGCGTGATCTGGGGCGGCAACAGTCACTACACGGGCGATGGAGTCGACCCGGACCCGTCCGCGTACAAGTGGCACTACAAGTACGTCGAGAAGCCCGCGGGTTCGGCTTCCTCCTGGACGGCGCCGCGGGATCTGCCGCAGCTCGGCGAGAAGCCCGAGCAGGTCGCGCTGGCCGCCCACCCCGAAGGCGGCTTCCATCTGCTGTCGCTCGGCGGTTACGCCCGCAAGGCGGCCGGGGCCGCGGAGTGGGGCCCGAGGCAACAGGTCGGCGTCGGCTCGCGGGCGTACGCGCCCGCAGAGCTGCTGACGGCGCCGAACGGTGACGTCACGGCGGTCGGCATGCTGGCGCAGGGGACCCCGGGCGTCGCCACCCGCCTGGCTTCCCGGGACGGTTGGGGCGAGGCGCGCAAGCTCGCCTCGAACGTCGACGCGGACTCGCTGGGCGCGGTGGCCGGGGCGGGCGGCGCGGTCGTCGTCACGTACACGCAGAAACGTTTCGAGCTGGGCCGTTCCCTGCGCGCGGACTTCGTGGCGCAGACCGTCGAGGGCGGCGACCTGGCCAAGCCGCGCACTCTGAACTCGCAGACGAAGGACACCGCGAGCACGGGCCGGGCTGCCGTCGACGGCAAGGGGCGCCCGGTGGCGGTCTGGGCGCAGTCGTCCGCCGACGGCAGCACGCCTACGGCGTTCACCGCGACGACGGGCACCCGCGCGAAGCCCGCGTGGCACGACTACGCGGACGACTCGCGCGGGGATGTCGTGGGCCTGTCGTTCAGCGCGTCGATGAAGCTGTACACCGGGGACACCACCAACCCCACGGAGACCTTCTACGCCTCGCCGTGGGACGAGAAGACCCGGGTCGTGCCGTTCGGTGACGTCGACGGCGACCGCTGCAACGACCTGATCGTGCGGCTGCCCGGTGGTGAGACCCGCCTCTACACCCCGGTGTGCGGCGGCCTGCCGTCGCCCGACTCGGCGTACAAGCGGCTCGCCCGCGACTGGAGCGGTTACGACACGCTGTTCGCCGGCGGCGACCAGACCGGGGACGGCCTTCCCGACCTGCTGGCCCGGGACAAGGCCACGGGTGACGTGTACCTGTACGCGGCCGACGGCTCGGGCGGTTTCAAGCCACGGGTGAAGATCCGTACCGCCTGGACCGGCTATACGCGCGTCATCGGCGCCGGGGATCTCGACGGCGACGGCCTCGGGGACGTGCTCGCGCTCGACAAGTCCGGTGAGCTGTGGCGCTACGTGGGTCTGCGCACCGGCAAGCTCAAGGACCGCGTCCGCGTCTTCAAGGACTGGGGCGCCTCCTACAAGGACGTCATCGGCGCGGGTGACGTGAACGGCGACGGCAAGCAGGACCTGCTCTCGCGGGACACCTCCGACCGCCTGTGGCTCAACGCGGGCAAGGGCGACGGGACCTTCGCGGGCCGGGTTTCGGCCGGTGCGGCGAACTACTGGAAGCACTGGGCGTCGATCGGCTGACAGGCCGCGGCCCGGCCCGGGAGTCCCGGTCCGGGCCGCTTGACCTCGCTGACGGCGTGGTCAGTTGGCCTTGCACATGTTGGCGAGGGCCGGGTTGAGAGCCGCCAGGACGTCAAGGGAGATGCCGCAGACGTTGGCGCCGAGCTCGATGGGCACCTGAGTGGTGTTGCCAGAGATGACGCCGGGGCTGTTGGAGCTGACGCCGGTGGCGGTGGGGCCGTCGTCGGGGCCGGGGTCGGCGATGGCCTGGCCCGCGCCGCCCACGACGACACTGGCGGCGATCAGGACGGCGACGCTGAGAGTGCGGACACGCATGGAGTGATCTCCTCCGTGGTAGGAAATGCGATCGCTCTCCAGCAGACGGCCTCTGGGCCGCTTGCGCGAACGCTCACCGCCGTTCGGGCGATATGGGCGGGCAAGAGGGCTTCGCTTCCCGCGGAGCGTTCAGCACACCGACTGCGTGCCGCAGCAGCCGCCCGCCTGCTCCACACCGCCCGGGACCAGCGCACCGCCCGGCACCCGTACGTCTGCCGGTTCGTCGAAGAGACCGGCCCCACCGCAGACTCCGGTCTGCGGGAGCGTCAGTTCCCCGCGCTCGGCGGCCTCTTGGTCACCGGCTAGGGCGGCGGCGACGGAGCGGACCTGCTCGTAGCCGGTCATGGCGAGGAACGTCGGGGCGCGGCCGTAGGACTTCATGCCGACCAGGTAGACGCCCGGCTCGGGGTGGGACAGCTCCTTCACGCCGTGCGGGTAGACCGTGCCGCACGAGTGCTGGTTGGGGTCGATCAGCGGGGCCAGCCCGACCGGTGCCTGGAGGCGGTCGTCGAGTCCCAGGCGCAGTTCGTCGAGGAAGGACAGGTCGGGGCGGAAGCCGGTCAGGACGATGATCTCGTCGACCGGGTCGAGGCGGCGGCCGTCGTCGGCGGTGAGCACCAGGCGGTCGCCGCTCTCGTGGACGGATTCGGCGCGGAATCCGGTGACGGCGTCGGCGTACCCGTCGTCCACGGCGGCCTTCGCCGCCAGGCCCAGGGCGCCGCGGGCCGGGAGCTGGTCGGCCTCGCCGCCGCCGAAGGTCGCGCCGCCGATCCCGCGCCGCAGCACCCAGACCGCGTGGGTGCCCGCGGCCTCCTTCGCGAGGTCGGCCAGGGAGGCGAGCGCGGTGAACGCGGAGGCCCCGGAGCCGATCACCGCGGTGCGCCTGCCCGCGTAACGCGCCCGAACCGCGGGGTCCTTGAGGTCGGGCACGCGGTACGAGATGCGCTCCCTCAGCGCCCGCTCGCCGAGCGCGGGCAGGCCGTCGCCGCCGATGGGGCCGGGGGTCGCCCAGGTGCCCGAGGCGTCGATGACGGCGCGGGCGATGACGCGCTGCTCGCTGCCGTCGGCGTTCCGGATGTGCACGGTGAAGGGCTGCTGCTCGCGGTCGGCGTCGACGACGCGGCCGCGGCCCCGGCGGGAGACTCCGGTCACCGTCGCGCCGAAGCGGACCTTGTCGCCCAGCGCGTCGGCCAGCGGCCGCAGGTATCTCCGCGCCCAGTCGCCGCCGGTCGGGTAGGTGGCGCCGTCCGGCTTCACCCAGCCGGTGGGGGCCAGGAGCTTCTCGGCGGCGGGGTCGACGACCTCGGCCCAGGTGGAGAAGAGACGTACGTGCGACCACTCGCGCACGGCGCTGCCGGCCGCGGCGCCGGCTTCGAGGACCAGGGGCTCGATGCCGCGCGCGACGAGTTGGGCCGCGGCGGCGAGGCCGACGGGGCCCGCGCCGATCACCACGGTGGGCAGGTCGGTGGCGGGCGGGTGATGGATCGGCGTGGTCACGGCGACTCCCCTTTGATTCGACATTCGTCGATGGCTTGTGCGGCCAGGGTCGCACCTACTTCGACGTACGTCAACATAGACAGATGTCGAATCAGGGGGGGTGAGACGCGGTCGCCTTCGCCCGTGATTCGACATGTGTCAACATAGACGCATGTCGAATACGAAGGCGCTGCCGCTGCTGGATGCCGACGTCGAGCCCTGCTGCCCGCCCCTGACCGAGCGCCCGTTCACCGCCGAGGAGGCGGTGCGGACGGCCGCGATGTTCAAGGCGCTCGGCGACCCCGTACGGCTGCGGCTGTTCTCGCTGGTCGCCTCGCACGAGGGCGGCGAGGCGTGCGTATGCGACATCTCCGACGTGGGGGTGTCCCAGCCGACCGTCTCCCATCACCTCAAGAAGCTCAAGGAGGCCGGCCTACTCGCCTCCGAGCGGCGCGGGACGTGGGTGTACTACCGCGTCGAACCGGCCGTGCTCGCGGCGATGGGACACGTCCTGGGGCGCGTCACCGCCTGACGGCCGCGAACCTCCCGCGCCAGGCCAGGGACACGTACACGAGCCCGATGAGGACCGGGACCTCGATGAGCGGTCCGACGACACCGGAGAGGGCCTGGCCGGACGTCACGCCGAAGGTGGCGATCGCGACGGCGATGGCGAGTTCGAAGTTGTTGCCCGCCGCGGTGAACGCCAGCGTCGCGGTGCGGTCGTAGGCGAGGCCGACCGCCTTGCCCAGCAGGAAGCTGCCGAAGAACATGAGGGCGAAGTACACCAGCAGCGGCAGCGCGATACGGGCCACGTCCAGCGGCTGCGACGTGATGGTCCTTCCTTGCAGGGCGAAGAGGATGACGATCGTGAAGAGCAGGCCGTAGAGGGCCCACGGGCCGATCCTGGGCAGGAAGGCGGACTCGTACCTCTCGCGGCCAAGCCCCCTCTCGCCGACGCGGCGGGTGAGGAACCCGGCGAGGAGCGGGACGCCGAGGAAGACGACGACGTTCAGGGCGATCTTCCACATGGAGATGTCGAGGTGCTCGCCGTCGCCGAGGCCCAGCCACGTGGGCAGCAGGTCGAGGTAGAACCAGCCGAGCAGGCCGAACGCGATCACCTGGAACACCGAGTTCAGTGCGACGAGCACCGCCGCCGCTTCCCGGTCGCCGCACGCCAGGTCGTTCCAGATGATCACCATCGCGATGCAGCGGGCCAGGCCGACGATGATGAGACCGGTGCGGTACTCGGGCAGGTCGGGCAGGAAGATCCAGGCCAGCGCGAACATCACCGCGGGGCCGACGATCCAGTTGATGACCAGCGACGACGCCATGAGCTTGCGGTCGCCCGTCACGGCGTCGAGCTTGTCGTAGCGGACCTTGGCGAGGACCGGGTACATCATGACCAGCAGGCCGATGGCGATCGGCAGGGAGACGCCGCCGATCTCCACCTCGGCGAGCGCGCCGTCCAGGCCGGGGACGAGGCGTCCGAGCCCGATGCCGACGGCCATCGCGAGGAGGATCCACACCGCGAGGTAGCGGTCCAGCGTGGAGAGCCTGGCGACGATCGAGGCGTCCTCGCCGCCGCGCGGCGGCGAGGTGGTTCCGGGGTCCGTGGCGGCCATCAGCACGCTCGCTTCCGGCCGGTCTCCGCGGTGGTGCGCGCGATCTCGGCGAGCCCGCCGAAGGTGCCCGCCAGCGCCTCGATCACCTCGGGCCGCACCTTGTAGTAGGTGAACCGGCCGCAGGGCTCCGTCTCCACGACCCCGGCCTCGCGCAGCACCCGCAGATGGTTGGAGAGGTTCGTCTGCCGGGCGCCGGTCTCCTCCACGAGGTGGGTGGTGCACAGGGTCTCGTGGGCCAGCAGGGTCACGATCCGGAGCCTGAGCGGGTCGGCGAGGACCCGGATCAGATCAGTGTCGGCTGATGTCAGCATGGGCTGATACTGTCACATCAGCAGCCAGTGATGCGATGTACGTCCCAGCAAGAGAGGCCCCAGATGCCTGACCGGAAGCCCTCCGTCCTGTTCGTCTGCGTCCACAACGCCGGCCGCTCCCAGATGGCCGCCGCCTGGCTGACCCATCTGGCGGGCGACCGCGTCGAGGTCCGTTCGGCGGGGTCGGCCCCGGGCAGGGAAGTGAACCCGGCCGCGGTCGAGGCCATGCGCGAGGTGGGCATCGACATCTCCGCCGAGACCCCGAAGGTCCTCACCGTCGACGCGGTCAAGGAGTCGGACGTCTGCGTCACGATGGGCTGCGGTGACACCTGCCCGGTCTTCCCCGGCAAGCGCTACCTCGACTGGCGGCTCGAAGACCCGGCGGGCCAGGGCGTCCAGGCCGTCCGCCCCATCCGGGACCAGATCAAGGTCCTGGTGGAGGACCTGATCGCGGAGATCGCCCCCGAGGCGGGGTGACTTCGGCGGGGGGACGGCACCGGGGGATGGCACCCCGGGGGGGGCCGTGGTGCTCACTCCGGATCGACGAAGAACTCCTGGGACAGTGCCGACGTACACGTCTGGCGTATGACCTCGACGCCCTCCGCGGTGCCGCCGCCCGCCATGCCGAGGCACTGGCCCGTGCCCGCGTCGCGGATGCGGAAGCCGCCCGGCGCCGGGGTCTCGACCGGCTCGATCTGGAACACCGTGGCCACGGAACAGGCGTCCCACGGTTCGAGCATGCCGGGAACCGGACCCCCGTCCATGACGGTCAGACAGCCGATGCCGAATTCCGGATGGTGCCACTGGATGCGGTAGCGCCCGGCGCCGACCTCTTCCAGGTAGGTGCGCGGCGGGACCGCCTGCGCGCAGGGGCGCTGCACGGCGACGGCACTGCGGTAGAGGCCCTGTCGGTCACGGCCCTCGGTGACGCACAGGGAAGGCGCGCTCGCCGGGCGGATCTTCGCCCAGCCGACCACGGGTCCCTGGTAGCGCTCCTGGGTGAAGACGGAACCGGACTGCCGCTCGCAGCCCCATTGGCGCAACCGCGCGCCGTCGGCGGTGGAGGAGTCCGTGACCTCCAGGCAGAGCGGGGACGCGCTGACGGTTCTGGGCTGGATCCAGACCCCGCCGTCGGCCTCGGTGAAGGTGAAGCTCGCGCCGGGCTGGTTGCCGCAGGTCTGCTGCCGTACGAGGGCGCCGGCCGCGGTGCTGGAGTTCTCGACCGCGAGGCACTTGCCGCTGTAGACGTTGACGATCTGGTACGAAGCCCCGCCCAGAGCCGATGACTTCAGCGTCCACAGGGCGTTCTTGCGCCCGGCGCACCCGCGCTGCGTGATCACCTCTCCCTCGGCGGCGGTAGCGGCTTCGAGGCACATGCCGCTGTGGGTGGCGACGATATTGATGTCGTCCACCGCCGAGGGCGAGGCAGCGCGGGCGGTGTCCTGCGTGGCCGTCAGAGTGAGCAGGAGGGCGACGACAGCGAGCAGTGCGGCGTACGTACGTCCGTGACCGGGTCTTCGCATGAGTCCCCCTCAGATGTCGCTGTACGGGCCGATCAGATGTCGCGATACGGGCTGATGCGCGGGAGCGGAGCCTCCCATGGGGGGCTGACGGACGCCTGACATCGAGGGGGCGGACTTGTTCGTCAGCGGCACGTCAGGCGGCGCGGCCACCATCGGCCCCGTACCGCCGGAGTTCCGAGACGAGGGGTGTACGCGCCATGAGTGGAAGACCCAGAGGCCGGTTGCGTCGGCTGCGCCGGCTCGTGGGGCCGCTGGCCGCCGCCGCACTGGTGTGCGGGGCGCTCACCACGCCCGCGTCCGCCGCGGCCGACGAGGACCCGGCCTGCTGGCTGCGGCCCGGCGAGCCGCACGTGGACTGGACCGGGATGAACTTCAGCGGCGACATGTGGTGCGACCTCACCCCCGGTTCGGTACGCATCCAGTCGCGCTCGACGAGCCCGGTGGTCGGCAAGATGCTCTTCACTCCGCGCTGGTTCGTGTGCTGGAAGGAGGGGTCCGACTACATGGGGAACAACATCTGGTACTACACCCAGGGCGACCAGATCGTGTCCTCCCCCACCGTCAAGGCCTGGGGTTACATGCCGGCGGTCGCGGTCAAGGCGCCCCAGCACCCCTTCCCCGGCCTCACACAGTGCCCCTGGTCGTGAGCGGGCCCGGCACCACCTCCACCGTTCCTCCTCCCCGCTCCCTGTTCACGTGTTCACGACCCATCAGGAGTACGCCGTGAAAAGGACAATCGTCGCCGCGGCCGTCGGCGCGCTGCTGTGCCTGCCCTTGACGGCCACGCCCGCGAGCGCCGGCGCGCGCGCCACCTGTTCGCTTCAGGAGGGCCTCGAGCTGCGCGACACCATCGGCAACTCGTTCACCAAGGCGCTGTACTGCGACAACCTTCCGTCGGACGTCTACGGCCGGCCTTCTTTCGACGCGCCGATCACCGGCTGGCTGCGCCTCTCCCCGTCCTGGTTCACCTGCTACACCATCGGCCCCAGGGACACCCAGGGCAACAACGTCTGGTACTACACCCAGGGCGACCAGGTCGGTGAGCTGCCCCGCATCAAGGGCTGGGGCAATGTCCCCGCAGAAGTCGTCAGGATCCCCACCGGCATGTCCCACCCGGTCGCCGGGTTGCCGCGCTGCCCCTGGTACTGAGCGCCCTCCCCCGAACGGTCCGTCCCGATCAGTTTCCGCAGGCGCCCCGGCGCGAGGAGGAATCCCCATGAAGACCGGACCCACGACCCGCACGAGACCCACGACCCGCACGATCCGTACGGCCGCCGCGGTGGCCGTGACCACCGCGGCGCTGGCCCTGTCCGCCGCGGGCCCCGTCGCCGCCCGCGCCTCCGAACCCACGCCGCCACGCATCAGCGCCGTCGCCATCAAGGACCCCGACGGTGGCGCACGCCCCGAGGTCGCCGCGGGCGCGGCGGCCGCCGAATGGCGCCTGTGCATGTACCTGGGCGGGCATCCCACCCTCCAGACGGGGAGTACGGGAGAGGCCGTACGGCATCTCCAGTGCATCCTCAATGAGGTCTACCGCTATGTGAACGTCCCCGTGAGCGGTGTCTTCGAGGCGGTCACCAAGGCATCGGTCGAGCACCTGCAACGCCAGTTCGCACTGCCGGTGACGGGTGTCGTGGACGCCGCCACGTGGAGCGCCCTCCACCCGTGACGGGCCTCCCACCGCGAGCGCCGGTCAACGCCTCGGCGGCAGCCGGTGCGACGTCACGTCGTACAGGGCTCCGTCCGACACGGTCAGGGTGAGGAAGGTACAGAAGGGCTGCCGTCTGCGGTCGGTCGGCGAGCCGGGGTTGAGCAGCCGGGGGCCGCCCGGGGCCTGGGAGTCCCAGGGGATGTGGCTGTGGCCGAACACGAGGACGTCCAGGTCCGGGAAGCGCTGGGCGCACCGCTGTGCGCGCCCGGTGGCCGCTCCGGTCTCGTGCACGACGCCGAACCGCAGTCCGGCCAGCTCGGCGCGGGCGATCTCGGGGAGGCGCCGGCGCAGTCCGGGACCGTCGTTGTTGCCGTACACGCCGATCAGCCGACGCGACCTGGACTCGAACAGGTCGAGCGTGGCCTCGTCGATCCAGTCCCCGGCGTGGATCACCACGTCGGCCTCGTCGATGGCCGCCAGGAGGGCCTCCGGCAGGCTCTTCGCCCTGGCGGGCACGTGGGTGTCGGAGGTCAGCAGCAGGCGCATGGGTTCAGCCTAGGCCGACGCGGCGGGCGTGCCGGTCACACGTGATCGGCCGGCGGTCGGCGCAGGTCGAGCCGCATCAGGATGCGGGGGTGGCCCGCAAGCACCGAATCGGTGTCGGCGGCGTAGGTGAACCCGGCGCGCTCGAAGTTCTTCCGGATACCGGCGTACGCCATCGTCAGATCGACCTTGGCGGCGCCGTTGTCCAAGGGGTATGCCTCGATCACCGGGGCGTCGTGGGCGCGGGCGAACTCGACCGCCCCGGCGATCAGGGTGTGCGAGATGCCCCTCTTGCGGTGGCCGGGCCGTACGCGCACGCACCACAGCGACCAGACGGGCAGGTCGTCGACGTGCGGGATGACGCGGCTGCGGGCGAACGAGGTGTCCGACCGCGGGGCCACGGCGGCCCAGCCCACCGGCTCGTCGCCGTCGTAGGCGAGCACCCCCGGAGGGGGGCCTTTGCGGCACAGCTCGGCGACGTACTCCCCGCGGGCGGGGCCGCGCAGCTCGTTGTTGAGCTTGGACGGGATGCGGTAGCTCAGGCACCAGCAGACGTTGGCCCCGGGCGTCCTCGGGCCGAGGAGGGCGTGTACGTCCTCGAAGAGCGAAGCGGGCCGAACTTCGATGGTCATGCCACCACGATGGCATGAAGGAACGATTCTCCGCCGGAAGACCGCCCCCCGAACTGTCACTCTGTGTTACCATCAACCGTTTGCGTGTACGCACTGGCCGGGGCCTCGACCCGCCCGGTCACGTCCGTACGCCGACCTCTCGACTTTGTCGTCACCCTGTCACCCTGATCGTCCTGTCGTCCTGCCGGGCCTTCCTCGGTACGTTCCCTCTGCGGAAGGCTCTTTCATGAAGCATCCCGACCGTCCCGGCACCCCCAGCGGCGAGCCCGCCCCGGCCGCGCCCACGATCGCGTCGTTCGCCGAGCTGGACCTGCCCGGCGAGGTCCTGCGCACGCTGACCGCGCTCGGCGTGCGCGAGCCCTTCCCGATCCAGGCGGCGACGCTGCCCAGCGCACTCGCGGGCCGTGACGTCCTCGGCCGTGGACGCACCGGGTCCGGCAAGACGCTCGCCTTCGGTCTGCCGCTGCTCGTGCGGACGGCCGGGCGGCGTGCCGAGCCGAAGCGTCCGCTCGCCCTGGTCCTCGTACCCACCCGGGAGCTGGCCCAGCAGGTCACCGAGGCGCTCACGCCGTACGCCGAAGCGCTGCGGCTGCGGATGGCCGCGGTCGTCGGCGGCATGTCGGCCGGCCGGCAGATCGCCGCGCTGCGGGACGGGGCCGAGGTCGTCGTCGCCACCCCCGGCCGTCTGCACGACCTCATCGAGCGCAAGGCCTGCCACCTGGGGCGGGTGCGGATCACAGTCCTCGACGAGGCCGACCAGATGTGCGACATGGGCTTCCTGCCGCAGGTCACGGAGGCGCTCGACCAGGTGCACGCCGACGGCCAGCGGATGCTGTTCTCGGCCACCTTGGACCGCGATGTCGACAGCCTGGTCGAGCGCTACCTCCACGACCCCGTCGTCCACTCCGTCGACGCGTCCGCGGGCGAGGTCGCGACGATGGACCACCACGTCCTGGTCGTCCACGGCCCCGACCGGTACGCCGTCACCACGGAGATCGCCGCCCGCGACGGCCGCGTCCTGCTGTTCCTGGACACCAAGCACTCCGTCGACCTGCTCACCCGGCATCTGCGGGCCAGCGGAGTGCACGCCGCGGCCCTGCACAGCGGCAAGTCCCAGCCACAGCGCACGCGGACCCTCGCGCAGTTCAAGAACGGCCAGGTCACCGTATTGGTGGCGACGAACGTCGCGGCCCGGGGCCTGCACATCGACGACCTCGACCTCGTGGTCAACGTCGACCCGCCCACCGACCCCAAGGACTACGTGCACCGCGCGGGCCGCACCGCCCGCGCCGGTGAGTCCGGCCGCGTCGTCACACTGGTCCTGTCGGGCCAGCGGCGCGAGGTGAGCCGCATCATGGCCGAGGCCGGTATCGAGGCGACGGTCACCAAGGTGCGCTCGGGCGAGGCGGCGCTGAGCCGCATCACCGGCGCCAAGGCGCCCTCCGGGACGCCGCTCGACGGCGGGCCCTCGACACGGCCCAAGAACACGAACGCCCCCTTCCGCGGCCTGGGCACCAGCAAGGACGCCTCGCGCGGTACGGGCGGCAAGTCCCGTAAGTCCGGCGAGGCCCGCAAGCTCGCCGAGGCCCGCAAGGCGGCGATGGTCCGGCGCGGCCGCTGAGAACGCACAGCGGCGGCCCCCGGAAATCCATCCGGAATTTCTACGTTTGCGCCCGCCTTGAGTGGCCAGACGTACATGCAGCACATGATCCCGACACTGAAGGGTGTGAGCAGCATGGCCGCCGATGAGAAGGCCAAGGCGAAGACCGAGCAGACCGTCGGTAAGGCGGAGGAAGCGGCCGGACGCGCCGTGGGCAACGAACGCCTTACCGCCAAGGGACGTGCCGACCAGACCAAGGGCGACGCACGCCAGGCCAAGGAAAAGATCAAGGACGCCGGTCGGCACTGACACCGACCGGACGACCGGCATCAAGCGCGTTGGGGGCGCCCTCTCAAGGGGGGCGCCCCCAACGCGCGTTGGCCCGACGCCCTTCCTGGACATCTTCTTGGCCTCTTCAGGCCGCCTGCCCGGCGTCGGAACTTCGGGGGGCGGGAAGACGTTGGCACAGGGACGCGCGGACCGCGTGCGGACAAGCGAACGTTTAGCCGAGGTGGCACGGATGGCGATGTGGGACCGGATCAAGGACCAGGCCAAGGGTCTTCAGCAGCAGTCGCAGGGGGCCCGTGGCTCCAGCGGCCACGGGCGGCCGGGGTCGGGGGCCGGCTCGGGCTCGGGCTCGAAGGCGCAGCTCGTCGGCGTGCTCAAGTCCCAGCTCACCTCCCTCAAGACGGAACTCAAGAGCGGCGCCTACCGAGACGCCAGCATGGCCATGTGCGCCCTGGTCGCCGCGGCCGACGGATCGGTCGACCCGGCCGAGCGGCAGCACGTGGAGTCGCTGATCCTCCAGAACGACGTCCTCCAGAACTTCCCGCCCGACCAGCTGCGGCAGCGGTTCAACAAGCACGTGGACCAGCTGTCGTTCAACTTCCAGCAGGGCAAGACCGCCGTCATGCAGGAGATCGCCAAGGCGGCGAAGAAGCCGGCGGAGGCGAAGGCGGTCGTGCAGACCGGCTTCGTCGTCGCGGGCGCGGACGGGTACATCGCCCCGGCCGAGGAGCAGGTCCTGCGCGAGGCGTGCGCGGCGCTCGGTGTGTCGCCGCAGGAGTTCGGCCTCTGATCCCCTTACGGCTTCCGCACAGTTGAGCGGCCGCACGATCGGAGGGGCCCGTACCTGAGAGGTGCGGGCCAGAGACCCTGGGCCCGGTCGTACACCCCACGGGCCGCCGCTGGAGCCGCCGCTCATGTCGCAGGGGAGGACCTGCGTGCCGTGCTCCTTCTTCGCCATGCCGACGCATTGCAGGAGTTCCTCGCCGAGCTGCGGGCGGTGGCGGAGTAGCCGAAGGAGGAGATGGTGCCGTAGGGCATCCTGCCCTTGCTGTGACCAGGGGCGAAGACCATCGAGAAGTTGGTGTTGGCGGGCGAGGAGCCGCGGCGCACGCAGTGGGCGGCCGTCATCACGGCGGAGCGGTTGGCGCTCGCCGCCCGACGGTCTTCAGGGTGGGGCCGCGCCACAGCTTGGCCTTCGGACCGGTCGGACCGAGGTCCACGGACTCGCCAACGGCCTTCATACGGGCGGGCGTCCAGTAGGCGAGGGCCTCCTTGCGCTCCTGTGCGGTGTACTTCAGCACGGAGACCGGGTCGGCGGAAGCGGCGGCCGCCTTGTGGGTCACTGCCGTTGCGTGGACCGGCGCGGCGAGGGCGAGAGCCGTGGCGGCCACGGCCAGTCCCGTGGCGCGACCACGAAGTCGCCGGGTCAGGTACGTGGTTGTCTCGGGCATGGCGGAGTTCTCCTCGGCTGGCGCTGTCGGCGTTCTGTGACACAGGGTCAGCCGCATTTCCCCCGCGTCCGTGAACGCACCTCTCGTCTCATCCGTATTCAGGGGCCGAACACACTCCCGGCTTCGGCCGGTGACCGGGCTCGGCATCCGCGCAGGAGGCGACAACTTGAGGCATAAGCGCATACCCAAGCGAAAGGCTGCTCTGGCAGGGGCGGTGGCGATGGGCACGCTGGCGACAGCTCTGCTGCTCCAGCACGCCAACGCCGCACCGTCCGGAGAGGGGAGCACTTCGGCGTCCGCCGCCAAGCGGCTCAGCGCGGCATCGGCGACACGGCTCGTCGCGCCGCTGGCCTCACAACTCGGCGATGCCTACGGCGGAGCCTTCTACGACACGGAGAAGCGGCAGCTCGTCGTCAATGTCGCGGGCGGCGGAGACGAAGCGGGTGCCCAGGTGAGAAGGGCGGGCGCGGTGGCGCGGAGCGTCACCCGCAGTGCCGGTGAACTGAAGGCCGCCACCAAGACGCTGAAGAGCCGGGCCACCGTGAGCGGAACCTCGTGGTCCATAGACCCCAGGACCAATCAGGTCCTGGTCACCGCTGACCGCACCGTCACCGGCGAACGGTGGGACAGGCTTGAGAAGACCGTCGAGTCGCTCGGCGCGGGCGTGGCCCGCATCCAGAAGTCCAAGGGCGAGTTCAAACCGTTCGCCGCGGGGGGCGACGCCATCTTCGGGGGCGGCGCGCGCTGTTCGCTGGGTTTCAATGTGACGGCCGGGGACGGAAGCCCCGCTTTCCTCACCGCGGGGCACTGCGGTGTCGCCGCCCAGCAGTGGTCGCAGGACCCGAACGGCGCGCCCATCGGTACCGTCCAGGCCGCGACGTTCCCGGGAGACGGCGACTTCGCGCTGGTCACGTACGACGATCCGGCCACGGACGCCCCGAGCGTCGTGAACACGGGCAACGGGCAGCCCACCCAGATCGTGCGGGCCGCCGACGCGGCGGTCGGGCTGGAAGTGTTCCGCATGGGCAGCACCACCGGGCTCCGGGACGGCGCGGTCACCGGGCTGAACGCCACGGTGAACTACCCGGAAGGCACCGTCTCCGGGCTCATCCAGACGGACGTCTGCGCCGAACCGGGAGACAGTGGGGGCGCGCTGTTCACCGGCGACGGGAGCGCGATCGGGCTCACGTCGGGCGGCAGCGGCGACTGCACGGCGGGCGGTGAGACGTTCTTCCAGCCCGTGACCACCGCACTGGCCGCCGTCGGCGCCACGATGGGCGACGGGGGCAATTGACGTACGCCCCACGCGAAGCACGGTGGTGAGGAGGGCTGAATCCCGCCTCACCACCGCGCCGCCTGCGGACGCGTCAGTGCCGGCTGCCGCCCTTGTTACCGCAGCCCTCGTGGTCGTAGCCCGCGGCCGTGGACCAGACGATGCCGAGCGGGCCGCCGACGCTGTCGAACGTACCGGCGAACCCTTCGTGGTCGTAGCACGCGTGGCGCGGGTTGTAGCGGTGGTGGTCGTCGTCGGCGACGGCCGCGCCCGCGCCGACGGCCAGGACGGACACGGTGAGAGCGGCGGCGAGGATGGTCGAGCGAACGCGCATGAGTATATTCCTCCTGGAATACGCAGGTACTGTCGCTATGTCACCTGCCGCGGCAGCAGGGCCGCGTAACGGCCCAGCACACCCTCTCCACCCGAACGGACCTCCGGGTCCTACCGTACGGCCCACTTGATGGGCTCCTTGTAGTACCCCTGCGAGTACGTCACTGCTTTCAGTGTGGTGTCGGCGGGGATGAGGTAGGGCTCGCACAGGGTGCGCGTCTCGCCCTTCTTCCATATGTCGTCGCTGCCGAGGCTCTTCGCGCCGTCGTTGCCGAGGCAGTCGGAGGGACGGCTGGAGAGGTCGCCGATGAGGAGGAACTGCGTCGCGGGCTCGCCCGCGGAGGTCTCGCCGCTCACGTTGCCCATCACCATCGGCTCCTTCACCGCGGAACCGCCGACGTGCTTGGCCTTCACGTAGATCCAGGCGACCTTCAGGTCCTTGTACTTCTTCTTGTCGTTCAGCTCGTCGAGGTCCGCCGGCTTGCCGAGGGTGACCTTCGTCGGCGTGAGGGAGAACTTGCCGGTCTTCTCGTATCTGGTGATCTCCTGCGCCGGCCCTGCCTGCCCGAGCTTGAGGTTCTTCGGCGCCTCGCTCGACTCCGAGGACCCGCCGGCCCCGCCGGTCCCGCCGGACCGGCTCTTCTTGCCGGAGCCGCCTCCGCACGCGGCGAGGGAGACGGCGGTGAGGGTGGCGAGGACCGCGAGGCCGATGTGCCGGCGGTACCGCGTGGTGCGCTGAGTGCTCATGTGTTCCTGATCCTGTGTTTCTCGGTGTGGGGGGTGACTCAATACGGCAGAGCGCCTCGAACGCAAGTTGCTGCTGGATTACCGTTCGACCTGGTCGAACAGCGACTCCCAGCGGTCCGGCACGGTGGGCAGCGCGAGCGCGGAGACGTGCTCGTACGCCGCGCGCCCGTAGCGCTCTCGTCGTGCGTCGTCCTCGATCAGCACACGCATCGATGACGCAGGGCACCCCGCACGCGGAGGCCGCGGCCAGCGCCATCGGACGCCCCTCGCACTCGCTGGTCAGCGCCACGAGGGACATCTCCCCGACCCCAGTAGGTTCTGTCCCCTTCGCGCTTGACGTGCCGCGGTGCGACCACGTTGCGGATTTGTGGTGGCTGGAGGAGATGGAGGGCTTGTCCCGGGCGGCGGCGAGCCGCCAGGTGTAGACCGCCCACGGTACGACCGCGAAGCTGCGGGCCATTCGGTCCCTTCCAAGGTCAGCAGCATCGACTTGCAGGCGTGCTTGGGCAGTTCGTCATCGCCGTCGAGGAACATGATGTGGGGCGCTCTGGCCATGGCGATGCCGGCGTTGCGCGGGGCGCCGCACCCCCCGCTGTTCTTGCTCAGCCGCAGATAGCGCACCCGGGGGTCGCATTTCCCTCAACTGGCGGGCGATCGAGGGGGTCTCGTCCGTCGAGCGGTCGTCGCAGATGATCACTTCGAGATTGCGCAGCGACTGGTTGAGCACTGACGCCACGGCACGGGGCAGGCTTTTGCGGGTCGTTGTAGACAATGACGACGACAGTTACATCGGGGGTACGCGACGTCGTCTCCGCCCCGTCGTCGTGCTCTCTGCCGTGGCGCCCACGGTGGCTATCAGACACACGCATTTCCTCTCCCACACATGCCCATCTCCCGTGGTCCTGGAATGCCCGTCACCCGACCACTTCGTAAAGGACTTGCCCTGTCGGCCCGGTGGCGGTTTTCCGCAGGGCCTGATCGCCCTCGGGCCGTCCGCCCTCGCCCCTCGTCTGGATAATCCACTTGGCGTGATAGCGGAGCAGCGCGTCGACGCGGTCCTCGCGATCGGCGCCGGGAGCGAAGTAGCGCTCGACCGTCTTCCTGCGCTGCCGTTCCTCGGGCAGAAAGAAGTCCGGGTATCCGGTGGCCACGGTGTATGGCCCGTACGCGGGCACCATGCGCGAAGCGAAATAGTTCTGCGCTCGATCGCTTCGGGCAGCGCGTCCGCACGAACGACATACCCGAGTGCTCCCGTTTGCGTCCAGGCCCCGAAAAGCAGCACTGTCCAGGTCACCCCGGCGCAGCTGACGCGCGCGAATCGAGGGCCGTTCTCGACCACCAGTGCCCGCTCGCGGCCCCTGCCGCAACCACCATCGCGCCGAGAGCGAAGAAGACGACGAGCGGATCCCGCCGGTCCCGGTGAGTCCGCAGAGGGCCCCACAGGAGCAGCAGACACAGAAGGGCCAGCGCGGGCGCCGAGCGATGCCTGGTGAACGTGCGCGTGAACTGCCAGACGCCTGTGCCGAGCAGGGTGAGCGAGGCCAGTGCCGCGACGCGGAGCAGGGTGAACGGTCCGAGCCCCGTCAGCTTGGCCGACGCGCCGAGGAGCACCGTCCAGGGCGAGGAGTACTGGCTGGGGGTGCTGGCGTCGACCATCGGGTTGCCCGGGGCGAGCGGGTCGTGGCGCAGCCGTTCGACGGTCGCCGCGTGCCTCCGCGGTGGCGGACACGGCGGGGGGTTCGTGCGGGCTGGTCGTATCCAAGGGGCAGCCAACTCGATTGTGCCTGGCGGGGGCTGGGGGCAAGGAGCGGAAAGGCTCTCCTCCTCGGACGAAGCGGGGGCGCTCCGAGCACCCCTACAACGATCAGGGCCTGGTGGGGTCACAGGTCCCCTTGGAGTGGCATGCCCACGGAGACAGGGGGTGCGATATGTCCTTCTTTGCAGCGGAAATCACGATAGCCCCGAATTCCCCCCTCCCCATTCAGTGAAATGGGTCACGCCGACAGCCGTGATCATTAGGGCCACCGCGCGCATTTCCGTTCCCCGCAAAGCGAGTTGGCTTTGTTGATCAGAAAGAGCGAGGAGTTCTGACTCCCCAGGACGACTCTCCGTATTCGCCTGTGTGAATTCCCGCCTTGTTCCGTCCCGCCTTTCTCGCTTAATGTCACCGTCAATCCGGGCGGAACGCCGAATCCTGCCGCTGCCCGGAAACCCTTCCACTCACTCACCCACGGCAGGAGCGGGGGACCCAGGTAAGCCGCCGATCCGGTTTCCGGAACGGCTCGGGGTGAAGGCGCGTTCAAATGCGCCGGGACAGCTCCCGTCCAAACCCGACAGCTCACCTCGCAGGCGACGGAGAGGAACTTTTTCATGCCCGCAAAGGGAAAGCACCGCCGTCCGAAGTCCAGATCGCTCAACCGCGGTATCGCCGCCGCGGGAACGGGTGGAGCCGTCCTCGTCCTGCCGGTGCTGGGCGCGACGAGCGCCGGCGCGGCCCCTAAGCCGGCCGCGGACGCGAGCACGTACGTCGTCGTCGCGGGCGACTCCCTCTCCAAGATCGCCCGGGAGCACTCCGTGAGCGGTGGCTGGAAGAAGCTGTACGAGGACAATCGCGGCGTCCTCGGCGGCGACCCGAAGCTGATCCACCCCGGCCTCAAGCTCACGCTCGGCGCGAAGGGCGCGGCGGAGCCCGCGAAGAAGACGGACGCCTCCCCCGCGTCCGCCGAGCGGGCGGACCGCTCCGAGCGTGCGGCCGTGCCTGCCGCCGCCCCGGCGAAGAAGACCTACGCCAACAACCTCGACGGCTGGATCAGGGAGTCGCTCGACATCATGGCCCAGCACGGCATACCCGGTTCCTACGAGGGCATCCACCGCAACGTCATGCGCGAGTCCTCCGGCAACCCGCTGGCCATCAACAACTGGGACTCCAACGCGGTCGCCGGCACCCCGTCCAAGGGGCTCCTCCAGGTCATCGCCCCCACGTTCGCCGCGTACCACGTCCCGGGCACGTCGCTGGACAGCTACGACCCCGTCGCCAACATCACGGCCGCCTGCAACTACGCGGCCGACCGCTACGGCTCGATCGACAATGTGAACGGTCCGTACTAGGCCTCGGCGCCAGGCCTCGGCGGCTCACAGGTTGCCGCGTCGGTCCTGCTCCCGTTCGATGGCGTGGAAGAGGGCGGCGAAGTTGCCGACCCCGAAGCCTTCCGAGCCGTGCCGCTCGATCAGCTCGAAGAAGCCGGTCGGCCGGTCCTGCACGGGCTTGGTGAGGATTTGCAGGAGGTGGCCGTTCTCGTCCTGGTCGACCAGGACCCCGCGGTCACGCAGCTCGCTGATCGGCGAGCTGATCGGGCCCATGCGGGCGAGCAGGCCCGGGTCCTCGTAGTACGCGGCCGGGGCCGGCAGGAACTGAACTCCGGCCGCGCGCATGCCGTCCACGGCGCGCAGGATGTCGCCGGTCGCGAGTGCCACGTGCTGTACCCCCGGGCCGCCGTGGAAGCGCAGGAACTCCTCGACCTGGCTGGCGCGCTCCGACGGCGCGGGTTCGACGACGGGGAACCTGACCCGGCGCGACCTGTCGGCGACCACCTTCGAACGCAGCGCCGAGTACCGCGTGGAGATCTCCCCGTCGATGAACTCCGCCAGCAGTTCGCCGCCGAGGACACGCTGGTAGAAGTCGACCCATTCGTCCATCCGGCCCGCTTCGACGGCGGCGACGCAGTGGTCGATCGCCGTGAAATACGGTACGGGGGGCGGTTGGGGAAACGTGTGCGGGCACGGTTGGTAGCCGGGGAGATAGGCGGCGCGGTACGCCGACCGGTCGACGAAGGTGTGCCGGACCGGGCCGTAGGCCGCGAAGCTCGCCAGCCGGACCGCACCGTCCGCGTCTCGCAGTTCGTGCGGCTCATCGAGGCCGCTCGCCCCGGCGGCGACCGCGTGCCGGAAGGCGGCCTCGACGTTCGAGACCCGGATCCCTACGTCGAACACCGAGTCGCCGTGTTCGGCGACGTGCTCGCCGAGCGCGGTGCGCGACCGCGTCGGACCTGTGACCACGAACCGTGTGGCGCCGGCGCGCAGGACGTACGAGCACTCGTCGCGGCTCCCGGTTTCCGGGCCGCGGTAGGCGACCGGCGTCATCCCGAACGCGGTCACCAGGAAGTGTGCGCTCTGGAACGCGTTGCCGACCGCGAAGCCGACCGAGTCGAAGCCCTCGATGACGAACGGCGTCCGCGTGCCTGCCGCGGACGCCGTCGAGCCGATCGCCCGACTGCTCACGCGGGCGAGCCGATGAGTTGGTCGGCCACGGCGTCCTCGGCCGGGCTGCCGTAGTACCGGCAGATGACCTCCGCCCACGCGTCGGCGCTGATGTTTCCGTCGCCGGCCTGGTCGAGCTGGTCGAACATCGACGCGGCGCGGTCCGGGGCGAACCCCACGGCGGCCATGTACGCCAGGTAGTCGGCACGCTCGACCCGGCCGTCGTCGTCGCGGTCGCACAGGTTCACCATCGCCCGGGCGTAAGGCCGGATGAACCGGTCCTGCGCGCCGCTGTCCCGCACGGCGGCCGCGTACTCCTCGAAGCTCACGATCCCGTCGCCGTTCGTGTCCGCATGGTCGAGCAGGCCCTGCCAGTACGTTTCGTGTGCCGAGCGGGCCTGCTGTGCCTTCGCCGAGTCGAGGGGCTCGTCCTGGCTGGCGATCACGCGATCGGCCAGCAGCGCGAAGTCCTGTCGTTGCAGCCGGCCGTCGCCGTTCGCGTCAAGCATGTCGAACCGGGCCCGGGTGCGCTCGTGGGCGTTGCCGTTCATCGCAGGGTGCCTTCCGTTGACCATGGAGGGGTTGACCATGGAGGGGTTGACCATGGGGGGATTGACCATGGCGGAGGCCGGTGAATGCCGACATGTTCGATGCTCGCCAGTGACGCCGCGCGCGTCGCCCTCTGCTAGTGCATTGGAGTTGCTCGGCTCATCCCCCGCACTACGGGTCCGCGGGGCCGGGCCCCCGCCCGCCAGCACATCGCTACCTGACCACCGGCGTATAACGCCGGGCGGCTAGGGCAAGTTGAGCTTCGCGGACGGCGGCTCGTAGGAAGCCTCCAGACGTTTTTCCATCTCGGCCTTCACTTCGGACAGCCGCGCGTACAGTGCCTGCTCCTGCGGGGACAGCTTGACCCCGGACGCCATCTTTGCCACCAGTCCGTCGCTGGCCTCCGCCAACACCCCCACGCAGGCGCTGGACGCCTCGTCGAAGCCGCGGACGTAGTTCTTGTCCAACGCCATGCATACGGTCGTTGTCAACAACTCGCCCAGTACGGTCACGACACGGTCGCCCATCGACATGCTGCCCATCGACATATTGCCCCTCGCGCTCATCGTGCTTGCAATCGCGTCGACGAACGTACCGCCCTCCTCGCCCAGTTGGGGCGCTGCTGGTCAGCGATCACGAGCAGCGTGGCCGCCGCGCGCGGTCCCTCGGGGTTCGCCGGAAGCACTGGAAGGCAGCGGGGACGGCGCGGTCGCGCTCGGCGCGGGTGGAAGCTTCGTTTACGCAGGCCAGACCCCGTAGCTCAGTGGATGGAGCAGGCGCCTAGGGGCACGCGGGCACCGGCAGAAGCCGGAGTCCGCCCGCATTCTCGTATGAGACGACGATTCCAGCCTCCGAACTCGTTCAGCCACACGAACCCGGGTGACAGTCGCCGTCTTAGCCTGAGGTGGTGATCAGGGACCTGCCGTTGAATCTTCGTACCAGCCTTGTCCGTGTGCTTGAGGACTTCAGCCCTGCCCTGCTCGATCTTGTGCACGGGAGCCCCGAGCTGACCGACGCGGTGGGTGGTGTTGTCATCCACGACCCGGGCGATGAGGTCGCGTTCCCGCCACGCGCCATCGTGCTGGGCGTCGGTGTCTATGGGACGGAGGAGGTCGCGAGGCTCCTACGCGAGCTGGGCGAGCACGGCGCGGCAGCCTTGGTCGTGCGGGGGCCGGTCGAGCGGGACGAGGTGCTTGCCGCGGCGTCGGCGGCCTCGGGGGTGGCCCTCATTTCCTTGACGCAGGGCGCGTCGTGGTCGCAGCTGACAGAGCTTCTGCGGACGCTGCTCACCGAGGGGGACCTCGGGGACCCCGGCGTGGAGTCGCTGGGAGGGGTGCCTTCCGGTGACCTGTTCGCGCTGGCCAATGCCGTCGCGACCCTGCTGGACGCACCGATCACGATCGAGGACCGCCGCCAACGCATCCTGGCCTTCTCCGGGCGTCAGGACGAGGCGGACCAGTCGCGCGTCGCCACGATCCTGGCCCGCCGCGTACCCGACGGATACCTGCGGATCCTGGAGAGCCGGGGCGTCTTCAGCGAGCTGTACCGCAGTGACCGACCGGTACACATCGCCCCGGCCACGATCGAGGAGGGGGAGACCGCCCTGCCACGGGTGGCCGTCGCGGTGCGCGCCGGTGACGAGTTCCTGGGGTCGGTGTGGGCCGCGGTCGAGGAGCCGTTGACCCCCGATCGTGAGCAGGCCTTCCAGGACGCCGCCAAACTCGTAGCGCTGCACCTGCTGCGCCACCGCGCGGGCGCCGACGCGCAGAACCGGCTGCGGGCCGATCTCGTGAGCACGGTCCTGGAGGGCGGAATGGGGGCGGCCGATGCCCTGGACCGGCTGGGGCTCGTGGAGGAGCCCACGGTGGTGTTGGCCATGGGCCTCAGAGGACAGCGGGGCGACCATGCGCACCTCGCCGCCGAACGGCAGCGGCTGACCAGTGCCCTGGGCATCCACCTCAATGCCGTGCGGCCCAGATCGGCCCTCGCCCTGCTGGGCGACGTGGCCTACGCCATCGTGCCGGTGCCGGCGGACCCGGAGGCCGGCCAGGAGCGGGCGGCGCAGATCGCGGCCAATTTCGTGGAGCGCGCCGGCAAACGCTCCCAGGTGGTGATCGGCATCGGTTCGGTGGCCACCGAACCGTCGGCCCTCAGCCGGTCGAGGACTCGGGCGGACCGGGCCCTGCGCGTGCTGATGAGCGACCAGCGCAGCAGGCGGGTGGCGGCGATCGGCGACGTGTACATCGACGCGCTGCTGCTGGACCTGCGGGACATGGCTGCGGTACAGGGCGATGAGCTGCTCAGCCCGGTGGCTCGCCTTGTGGAGTACGACGCCAAGCACCGCTCACACCTGATCGAGACGCTGCGTGCGTGGCTGGACGCGTTCGGCGACGTCATCGCCGCGTCGGCGAGCGTATTCGTCCACCCCAACACCTTCCGCTACCGCATCCGGCGGGCCGCCGAGGTGGCGCAGGTCGATCTCCAGGACCCGTCGGTGCGCTTCGCTCTCATGCTTCAGTTGAGGGTGATGCGTCCTCCCAGCACGCAGGGGTGAGGGAAGCCGGCCTCCACTGGCGCCAGGGCCAGTGAGTCGTGGTCAGAACCTGATGCCGGGCGGCACTGCCAGGTCGGATGTCGCTTCGTGGAAGGCGTTGGCGCGTTCGACGACAAGGGCAAGAACCAGATGGTCTTCCAGGACCCCTACTCCTCCCTCAACCCCCGTATAGGCGTGGGTCGTTCCATCGCCGAGGGCATCGGGCCCCGCATGCGGCCTGACGCGCGGCAGAGCGAGGTCGAACGCCTCCTGGACCTCGTGGCCCTGCCCGCCACGGCAGCGCGGAAGTACCCGCGGGAGCTGTCCGGCGGCCAGCGCCAGCGGGTCGCGGTGGCCCGCGCCCTGGCCGCGAAGCCGGGCCTGCTCATCGCCGACGAGATCACCTCCGCACTCGACGTCTCCGTCCAGGGCGCCGTCCCGTCCTGAACCTGATCCGCGAACTCCGCGCCGAACTGGGCCTGTTCATGGCCGTGCCCCGTCTGATCCACCACTGAGCCCGGCCCAAGACACACGCCATCCAGTGCATCACCCCTACAGCTGGATCCACTCCTTGGCCGTGGTCACCTCTTCCAGCACCTCGGCGAGCGGTTCGACACCGAGTCCCGCTCCGGTGGGCACCTCGAGGTGACCGTCCGCAAGCTCGAACGGCTCGGTGACGTCGGTGGCGAAGTAGCGGCGCGAACCGGAGGTGTCGCCGGGCAGGGTGAAGCCGGGCAGTGCGGCCAGCGCGACGTTCGCGGCGCGGCCGATGCCGGTCTCCAGCATGCCTCCGCACCACACGGGGACGCCGTGGGCGACGCACACGTCGTGGATGGCCTTGGCCTCCAGGTAGCCGCCCACCCGGCCCGGCTTGATGTTGATGACGGAGGCGGCGCCCAGCGTGATGGCCGCCGCGGCGTCCTCGGCGGACTCGATCGACTCGTCCAGGCAGACAGGCGTACGCAGCTGCCTGGCGAGGGCGGCGTGCTGGACGAGGTCGTCATCGGCCAGCGGCTGCTCGACGAGGAGCAGGTCGAACGCGTCGAGCTTGGCCAGCTGCCGGGCGTCGGCCAGGGTGTAGGCGGCGTTGGCGTCGACCTGGAGGAGCAGGTCGTCGCCGAACCGCTCCCGTACCGCGCGGACCGGGGCGATGTCCCAGCCGGGCTCGATCTTGAGCTTGATGCGTACGTACCCCTCCTCGATGAAGCCGCCCACGGCGTCCAGGAGTTCAGGGATCGAGTCCATGATGCCGACCGAGACCCCGCACGGAACCCGCTCGCACTCGGCGCCGAGGTATGCGCCGAAGGGCTGCCCGGCGGCGCGGAGTTGGGCATCGAGGACGGCGGTCTCCAACGCCGCCTTGGCCATCTTGTGGCCCTTGAAGGGCTTCATGGCGCGCTTGGCGGTGTAGGCGTCCGTGTCGGCGGGCAGCGCGGGGATCAGGAAGCGGCGCAGCACGTCGGCCGCTCCGTCGACGTACTCGGAGCAGTAGCGCGGTTCGGACATCGCGACGCACTCGCCCCACCCCTCGTTGTCGGGTGTGACGACGCGTACGAGCAGGACATCGCGCGCGGTCTCGACGCCGAAGGAGGTTCTGAACGGTGCCCGCAGCGGCATCGCGATCCGGCGCAGTTCAATTCCGTTGATCTTCATGGTGCCTGTCTCCTGATGGGAACGGGGTTGACGCGGCGTCGCGCGCGACGACGTAGGAAGTCCGCTCGTGGAAGCCGGTGACGCGGGCGCCCTCGGCGAGCAGACCGCCGAGCACCTCCCGCATCGCGAGTCGCCACGCCTTGGCCGCGCCGGGGTCGGTGCGGCGCAGCCCCTCGATGTCCGGTGGCACCTCGACCAGCAGGGTCGAGGCGTCACCGCGGCCGACGACGGGCCGCCCGTTCCGCACCGACAGCGCGGTCGCGGCGTCGTCGGGGGCCGCGACGGGGCCGGGGCGCGATGCTGATGCGGCGGCGATCGCCGCGGGGCTGTTCAGCTCCCAGGAGACGAGTGCCCGGTCGGTGTCGTCGCCGCCGTTGATCACGTCGTCCATGGCCCCGTAGAAGCTGGTGAGGTACTCCACCGGGAGCCCTCCGAGCTTGGTCAGGTTGAAGTGGGCGTTGCGCCGCACCAGTGGGTCGTAGGTCCACGTGATCCGTCGCAGCCCGCGGTCCAGGGCCCACTGGCGCTGATGGAGTTTGAGGGCCAGGCCCGCCTGATGGCCGGGCAGCGCGCCGGTGACGTGCGAGTGCAGGGCCTCCCCGACGGGGGCCGCGAAGAAGGCGACGGACGCGCCGACCAGCCGGCCGTCGGCGAAGGCCCCGGCGACATAGTTGCCCGCGTGGGTGAGCGCCCGCATCTGTTCGACACCCATGGGGGAGCTGCCGGGGGCGCTGCCCCAGATTTCCTCGAACAGGGCGTTGGCGCCCTCAAGTTCGCGCAGTGTATGCAGCTCCCGTACGTCGAGGGTGCTCACCGGGTGACCTCCTGGACGAGGGCGGCGAGCAGCCGCGCGCGGGGGACCAGCTCGGCGACGACCACGTGTTCGTCGTCGGCGTGTGCCCCGCCGCCGACGGCACCCAGGCCGTCCAGGGTGGGGCAGCCGAGGCCGGCGGTGAAGTTCCCGTCGGACGCTCCGCCGACCGCGGCCGAGGACAGCGGGGCCAGGCCCTCGCGCTGAGCGAGGAGGCCGGCCCGGGTGAACAGGTCGGTGGAGGACGCCTCCTCAAGGGGCGGCCGGTTGGGCCCGCCGCGGACCTCCAGGCGGGCTCCGGGGACCGTGCTCTCCATGGCCCGGATAGCGCTGTCCACCCACTCCTGGGCCTTGAGGGAGGGGACACGGACGTCCACGTGGACCGTGGCCTCGGCGGGGACCGTATTGGTGGCCGACCCGGCCTTGACGACCGTAGGGACCACGGTGGTGTGCCACTTGTCGCGCACCTCGGCGTTGGCCCGGCGGGCGAGTGAGTCCAGGGCGAGGATCAGCTCTGCCGCCGCGATGGCCGCGTTGATTCCCTTCTCCGGTTCCAGACCGGAGTGGGCGGCCTTGCCGTGTACCACCAACTCGTAGGCGGAGGTGCCCTTGCGCGCGGTCTTGAGCGCACCGCCGTCCGCCGACGCCTCAAGGACGAAGGTGGCCGCGCACTGCCGCGCCGACTCCTCGATGAGGGCCCGGGAAGTGTCCGAACCGACCTCCTCGTCGCCGGTCACCAGCACGCAGATGCCCTCCAGAGAGGGCAGCGAGGCCAGGGCGTGGAACATCTGCACGAGACCGGCCTTCATGTCGAAGACCCCCGGTCCGCGCGCGATGCCGTCGGTCACCGACCACGGGTGGGTGGCCAGCGAACCCATGGGCCACACCGTGTCGTGGTGTCCGAGGAGGAGCACCCGGGGCGTCCCGAACGTCCATCTCAGATGCGTGACACCGTCGACGACGATGCGCTCGGGCGGGACGCCGAGGTGCCGGGCTCCCTGCGCGGCCACGACGTCCGCGCTGCGCGCCACCGCCGCCAGGTCCGAGGAGAAGGACTCGCACACCACGAGTTCCTCCAGGTCCGCGAGCATCGCGGCGAGCGGCTCCGCCGGCCGTACCGGCGTCGTCCCGTTCACCGGGCACCGCCCGGCCTGCCCAGCTGCTCGCGGAAGAGCCGGTGGACGTTGCCGCCGAGGACCGCGCCGATGTCCCGCTCGTCGAGGCCGCGCTTGAGCAGCGCCGCGGTGAGCGCGGGCAGCTCCGCCGGTCCGTCCAGACCTGTCAGCGAGGCGTCGAGGGCGACCCCGGTGTAGTCACCGCCGTCGCAGCACGGCGGGGTGATGTCCGCGGCGACCTCCCGCAGGAAGTCGGGGCCGATGCCTACGTGCTCGACTCCGACGAGCCCGATGACATGCTCGATGTGGTCGACGATCCGGTCAATGGTCTGCCGCTCCGGCTCGGCGGCCAGGAAGTCGGGGACGAAGTTGACGCAGATGACGCCGCCGGTGGCGGCGACGCCCCGGATCTGCTCGTCGGTCAGGTTCCGGTGGTGGTCGCGGAGCGCGCGCGCCGCTGAGTGCGAGGCGATCAGCGGCCGGGACGCCAGCTCCAGCACGTGCGCCACACCGGCCGCCCCCAGGTGCGAGATGTCGAACATGACCCCGAGGCGCTCCAGTTCACGCAGTGCCTCGACCCCGTCGCCGGTGAGCCTGGACCCGGTCGCGTCCTCGCCGCTGCCGTCGCCGAGCGCGGAACGTCCCCAGTGGGCGATCGAGGCCATTCGGACGCCGAGCCGGTGCAGCGTCCGGAACAGCTCCACGTCCGCGTCCACGCCGGGCGCGCTCTCCAGCGCGAGCACCAGGGCGATTTGCCCCTGCGCCAGCGCGGCGTCGATGTCGTCGCCGTCGAGGCACAGGCGTACGTGGTCGGGGTTGCCCTCGGCGACGGCGTGCGCGCACTCGATCATCCGCAGGGTGCGGCGCAGCGCCCCCTCGGGCCGGAACTGGTCGTCCACGAACACCGGCAGGACCTGGATGTCCACCCCGCCTTCGCGCAGTTGCGGGAGCCACCGCTCGCGGAAGAACTCCGCCCAGCGGTGCGGCGGCCGCTCCACCACCGACATGAGCAGATCGTTGTGCGTGTCGGCGACGACCGCGCGGTCGTGCAGATCTTCGGTCACCTGCGCCTCCTCCTCGGATACATGCCTGCGACGCTAGGCGAGTTCGAGGAGGCGGAGTTCGTCGTGGAACCCCAATGTCGACCAGGCTCTCCGTACCGTCGAACCACTCGCCCGGCGACGCTCCGTCCAACGAGTCGTCAGTGCCCGGCCTGGGGTTCCGGCACATATCGGCCGCCGAGGATTCGGATCCGCTGACGAAGCGCGCGGTGCCCCGGCGGCCAAGACTTCTCCGCATGCATACGGCAATGAAGAGCACCGCCGAGGCGGCGTGGGGCACACCGGCCCCGGGCGCGGTGCCCGACCGCGCGGAGGCCCTTCCTCGCCACCGAGGGAACCCGCACCGCACGTCTGTACGACGAGGCGGGCAAACGCATGGACCTCCAGGTCATCGCCGCCTGCACCGAGATCCTGCTGGTCGCAGGCGAGGCGCAGCGCATCATGCCGGTCCTCGACTCCACCTCCGCCCTCGCCGACCAGGCACTCGCCACGCTGCTGCCTCGCCCGTGAGGGCCGGGCGGACACAGAGGCGGCGCTGTGCCTCAGCGCTGCGCGACCGTTACGTCGCCGCCGCTGCTGCGGGCCTTGACCTTGTGCACCGAGCCCTTGTCGGTCTTCACGCCGACCTTGCGATCCCCACCCTTGGCCTGAGCCTGCACCGCGTACCGTCCGGCCGGCAGAGCAATACGTACACCGCCCCGCGTGATCCTTGAGAGTGACCTTGCCCCCGCGCGACGTGTGGGACGTCCTCGGCTTGTCGGCCGAATACATGATCTTCACGTGGTGCTGGACGACTTCTTGTGCTGCATGTTCTCCGGAGCCGTCTTCTCGGACCCGCGACCCCGCACCGTGACGGGACCCGGATAGGGAATTACGAAAGGAACGTGAAAGGAACTTACACATGCGCAGAGCGTGCCGTTAGTGTCCGGACAGCCGGCCCGCATCCGACGGGTTTCGGCTCATCCAACTGGGCACCCTGACGAAAGGGAGTGCAATGCGAAATTCCGGGAAGATTGCCAGGATCGCCATTGTGGCCGTCGGAATGGTCGGCGTACTGACTGTGTGCGGTCCGATGGCGCAGGCGGCTCCGACAGAGCACGTCACGCAGGTCAGCCGCGTGGCCGACTCGCCGTGGTCCGCGACCGTGGGCTTCAGCGGCAAAATCTCCGCTGTGCAGACCGGTTCCCTCGTGTTGGCCACCGCCAACGGAGACGTCACGTTCGACCTTACGCAGGGGCCCTACCGATCCGGCTCCCTACAAACAGGGCGCAACGCCTATATCTCGGCTCACGCGCAGAATGGCACCTGGGTAGCGACCGCCGTATTCACGTACCCGTAAATCGAGCGTTTTTCCCGCGGGATTAACTCCCGCGGAAGAGGCACCCGGCCGCGGCGGCCCGGGTGCCTGCTCTTGATCGGGGACGCTCGTGGTGAGGACAGCAGCGGCTCGGGGGACGTCGGTGGCGGCGGCTTCGATCTCGCCGCAGCCACGGCCGTCTTGGCCGTCGTCTCCGCAGGAGGAGTGGTCGTAGACGAGCGAGTGCTGGCCGGCGCGCCGATCTGGGCGAAGCCGCTGAAGTTCGCGCTCTCGATCGCGGTCTACTCCCTGACGCCGACCTGGATGCTCCAATTCCTCACCCGTGGAAACCGGTTGGGGTGGTGGGCCGGAGCCGTGATCGCGACGGGTGGCGTAATCGAGACGGGGATCATCACCGGCCAGGCCATCCGCGGCACGCGCAGCCACTTCAACTTCCGGACCCCGTTCGACTCCGCGGTCTACAAACATCATGGCCATGCCGATCACAGTCATGTGGCTCGCCACACTGATCGTCGCTGTGCTCCTGCTTCGCAGTACGATCGCGGCTCGATGCCGCTGACCGGCTGGTCCACGACCGGCGGTGACCTGCGGATACGGGTCCGTCCTGAGCGCGAGTCTCAGTTTGCGCAAGCCGGTGGTCCGCCTACTGGGTCGAGGACCGGCCCCGCACGCCGAAAGTGCTGCCCCCCTACCGCGCGGGGAAATGTCCCGAACCGGCGGAGGTTCCTAGCGCGATCCGTTCTGGTGCATCATCAGAAGCACGAAACGCCACCCCGGGTGCGACGCCGGGAGAAGAACCTGGGAACGGAACGTCACTTCTTCCGCGGACGCGGACGCGGACGGAACCCGCAGATGGAACTGATGTCCCTGCCGGTAGGCGACGACCCGGGGCTTCTCCTGCCAGATCCGCTCGCACTCGGGGGTGGCCAGGACGTGCTCCAGCAAGTCGTTGAGCACGGGGTCCGTCGGCCAGTTGACCAGTGCGAAGCGCAGCTGCCCCAGGTAGTGCTCGACGTGGTCGTGCCAGCCCATCAGCTGTTCACGGGCTTCCGGCGCGGTGAGCACCCAGCGGAGCAGGTTCGCGGAGGGCTCGGTCACCCAAGGGAAGTAGCGCGCCATGGGTGCGTTGTGACGGATGATGGTCCACGTGTGGTCGATCAGGTAAGCAGGCACGTCCTGAGGCCACTCGACAAGTTCCTCAAGCTCCTTCAGATCGGCTAATTCCGAGCTGCTCTCGACCGCGTAGGGGCGTGTCAGAGCCGAACCGCTCAACGCGTGGGCGTAGATCGCCATGCGTTCATCGCGGCCCAGCTGGAGGGTTTCGACGAGCCGGTCGAGGACATTCGGAGGCAGGGACACGTCGGCCCCGCTCTCCAGGGTTCGATACCAGCGCTCACTCACGCCCGTCTCGTGAGCGACTTCCTTCTGCGACAGCGCCTTACCCCGCCCCATCTGGAGCCCGGCCTCGAGTCGCCAGACACGCAACAGGCTCGGCAAGCCTCGAAACTTGCTTGACGAGTAAGCAGTCTTCATCCCGTCCGCCCCCATATGGACCCGTTCTCGAACATCTTCCCGTCTCCCCCGTCGCCCGGCCTCCGAAATCAATCCGACCCACAATATGCCAGCGCCTTCTCGGCACTCCGGGCCCTCGCGGCCCACCGCGTCACAGGAGGTACCGCCAGGCCGGCCGCCACCTGCACGGCAGCCAGGGCGGCCCAGGCGAGTGTGCCCCCGTGGACCAACTGGTTGATCAGCAGGGGGCCGATCACCTGCTGGGCACCGACACTCAGCCAGAAGAGCGCTATGTACGTGGCTTCCTGCCCCTCCCGGGCCAGTTGGTAGGAGATCCCCCACCCTCCGGCCGACTGGAACAGCTCGCTCGCCGTGAGGGCGGCGACGCCCAGCACGAGCAGACCTACCGCGGGTACGACGGAGAACGACGGTGTCGCCGCGAGGAGCAGGCACGCGACCGCCAGGCTGAAGCCCGACACGCGCATGAGCTTCGCGGCCTTGGTGAGGTCGCCGGCGCCCCGGCTCGCGCGTACCTGGAAGAGCACGGCGAGCGCGGTGTTGACCGCGAGCAGCACGGAGACCATCCATCGGGGGGCCGTCGTAGCCGTCGACACCCAGAGCGGCAGTCCCACGGTCAGCAGCGACAGATGCATGGCCAGCACCACGTTCAGTACGGCGATGGCGAGGAACGGCCGGTCGGTGAGGACCCGGGCCGACAACCTCCGCCCGAGGTCCGAGGGATCCGTGTCCTTGCCCGGCAGCAGTGGTATGCGTGCCGCCACCATGGCCAGCGTCATCAGCAGAGCGCCACTACAGAGCAGCACCGCCGTATAGGAAGCCCGGGTGTCGAGTGCCAGCGCGATGCTTCCTGAGAGGGCCCCGACCGAGTAGCCGGCGTTGCGCAGGGCTCCCATGACCGCCATGGTCCTCACCCGGTCCGCTTCCGGAACGGCCATGCCCACGAGCGCCTGGACGAGGGGCGCCATGGCCTTGTCGACGCACCCCATCAGGACGGCGACGACAAGGAAGCTCACGAAGCCGGGAACGAACGCGTAGATCACCATGCACAGAGCACGCCACACCGCCACGATCACGAGGAGGCGCCGGACGCCCCAGCGGTCGGCGAGCATCCCCGTCGGGAGCGTCGTCAGCAGCCCTGCCCCGGCCGCCAGCGCGAGGCCGGTGCTGACCTGGCCGACGGACAACCCCACGGCACCCGTCAGGAACAACACGGAGACCGAGAGGAACACACCGGTCCCCAGGGCGTCGATCAACGCCATTGCCGTGAGTTGGCGGCCGGCGGTGCCCTGGGGCAGTTTCTCGCGCCATCTGTCCATCCGGGTACTTTCGCGCGCGGTCTCCCCGTCGCCCTGCCGCACCTTCATCACACCGGTCCTTGCCCCTTGCGGCACACCAGCGTGCGACTGCGCTCACGCCGCAACCGGTAGTCCACGTCGATGAGTTGGCACTCCACTCCCCGCTCGGCCAGTTCCGCCAGAAGGAGATCGAGTTCCGGGTAGAACCGCCCCGAGGTGTCGGTGAGCGGATGAACCCGTACCTCGTCGCAGACCCGCAGCAGTTCGAGCAGGGCTGCGCGATGCCAGTCCCGGTCGAACAGGTTGGCGTACGTGAACAGGAGATTGGGAACGAGGCCGAGACGGAACTGGCCCTCACCGAAGGGGAGATCGGGCAGCGCGGCCGACAGATAGGGCCGGGGGCCGCCGCCGCTCCACGCCCGCTCGTAGTCGTCGAGGAAGGCGGTCGCGGCCGCGCGCCTCATACCGAGGTAGCCGTCGAGCCCGCCCGCCCAGGAGAGGTCGTAGAGCTGGGGAGCCTCACGCGCCCGCAGCTCCCCGATGTCCAGCTCGTCCAGCACGCGCCCCCGGAGTTCATCGGGTCGCCGGTCGTAGAGCGGGTCCACGCTCACGACCGACGCGCCGAGTCCGCGTGCCCGCAGGGCGAAGTCGCTCGCCCCCGCGGCGCAGTCGAGAACAGGCCCGACCAGCACGTCGTTCTCGGTGAGCCCGAACATCTCCAGGTACTCGGAGAAGTCACGCGAGGTGATCATTATCTTGTTCAGCGGTTCGAGCCGCGGTGCGGTGTCCGACATGTCGTCGCCCTTCGTCAAAACTCTGCCGGACTCTGCCGGCCGGCTTCCTGCGCTCAGCCGATCTCTTCTTGCGGACCTTCGACGAAGCGGATCTCGTCGCCCGGCTGGAGGCTGATGTCGCCCGCGGTCCAGAGTCGGTCGGAGTCGATGAGGATGTTGTAGTGGTTCGGGTAATGACACTCGTCGAACCCCGCGAGGGTGCCTATCCGGTGGTCGGCCCGGCCGGCCTGGCGGACCCATACCTCGTCGCCCCGGCAGAGCATGGCCGGGTCCTGGAACTCGACGAAGCCGAGGAAGCCTGCCCGGTCCACCCTGTCGCCCGCGGCGCTGGGCCGGTCGGTCGTGGTGACCAGTTCGTGGATCTGACCAGCGGGGATGGCGCGGGAGCCCCATGGGGAGAGGGTCATGCCCCGCTTCTCGGTGACGTGGAACAGGAGCCGGACCACCTTGGTGGAGACCGGGTTCTTGGACGACATGCGCAGCCTGGTGTGCTTCGCCCGTCCGACGCGGTACGCCTCCTCGACGAGGGCGACGATGTCCGGGCCCGGGTCCTGGTAGGCGGCGGACCCGGCGGCGACCGCGCCTCGGAAGTCGGCGAGGATGCCGTCGTACTCGTGGCTGAGGGAGGCCTTGAAGCCGTCGTAACCGCCGAGCATGTCGGCGTGGAGCACCTCGCCGTCGCGCAGCTCGACCGTGACGTCCTTCACCTCACCGGTGGGCAGGGCCCAGTCCAGCTCCACCCGTACCGGGACCCCCTCGGCGCTCTTCAGGTCCAGCTCGGCACAGAACTCCGCGCCCATGCGGACGTCACCGATGCTCGCGTCCGTCAGGGTCAGGTCGCCCACAAGGAAGCGCGCCTCGTCCAGCGCGTTGGGGCCGTTGTCGATGACGCAGCCACCGCCGCACTGTTCGGGCTGGAGGTACCAGCCCTCACCGCCCATGTGCTCGGTGATGTTCTCGTGGTAGCGGACCACGACGCGGGACACTTCGGCCGGATCCTCGGGGAGCCGCTTCCTCAGCGCCAAGAGGTTGGTGTTGTAGCGGCGGTGGAAGGCGGTGAAGAGAACGCCGTTGTTGCGGCGTGCGGCGCGGGTCATGCGCGCTGCCTCCGCCGTGGTGACGGCGAGAGGCTTCTCGCAGCAGACGGCGAGCCCGGCGTCGAGCGCGGCTTCCGCCGCCTCGGCGTGCAGGTGATTGGGCAAGGTGATGACGACGGCGTCGCAGACGCCCGCGGCCAGCAGATCCTGGTAGCGGGCGAAGGCCGCCACCCCGCGCGCGGCGAACGGCTCGGTCTTGGCCGAGGCCGTGTCACAGACGGCCGCGAGCGTCACTTCGCCGGACCGTTCGACGGCCTCGATGAAGAAGGGTGATATCGCACCGAGACCAATGATTCCGAGCTTCATCGAGACGGTTCCTTCCGCAGGTGTGGGACCTGCCGCCGCCCCCGGCCCACCTCGGCGCCGAAGCGCAGCACGAGGTCGCGGCAGCGGGTCGCGTAACGTTCCAGGTCCTTCAGATCGACGTGTTCGTCCGGTGTGTGCGCGCCGTTGCCGTCCAGCGTCCCGGGGCCCGAGGCGACCACGTACCGGCCCGGCCCCGCGGCCCAGATGGCGTCGCAGGTGAAGGCGGTGCCGTCCGCCACGCCGTCGTGCCGTGGCAGACCTGCCGCGGCCAGTACGCCTTCCATCACCGGGTCCCGGTTCGACAGGGGTGGCAGGCCACGCTTGAGCCAGTCCAGCCGTACGACGCTGTTCCAGTCCGCTGCCAGCCGACGGACCACCGGATTGTCGGGGAAGCGTCGCCGCAGCTCTTCTCCGGCGGCAAGGGCCGTCTCCTCCACGGCGAGGCCGAGTTCCTGCGCCGCCGCGTTGTCGTAGTAGGCGATGTTCAGCAGCAGCTGGCCGGACCCGTAAACCCTGTTGTGCGACGTGCCCGTCCGCAGCCCGGCGACACAGAGCTTCGCCCCGAGCTTCTCCGCCACCGGCGCGAGCCGTTCGGTGAGAAAGCAGGCCAGCAGGGACAGGGCGACAGTGGCGTTGTGCCCGTCGTACGGGTGATCGTCGGTGCTGTCCGCGCCGGTGACCGTCCATCGCGGCGTCATCGCGGCGCTACAGGCGTCGAGGGAACGGCCGCCGGTGGGTTCGGCGAAGACCATGAGCCGGCCCACGACACCGGACTCCACGAGCCACCGGGTGCCGTAGACGCCCATGGCGCCGCCCTCCTCGCCCGGCACGCTGGCTATCTGGACCTCGATGTCCCCGGCGAGTGACGGGTCATGGGCGAACGCGGCGGCGACCCCCAGGAGCGCGGCGACGCCCGGCCCCTTGTCGTCGACCGCTCCCCTGCCGTGCAGGGTGCGGGCATCGAGTCGCGGAGGAACGTGGGGGCCCACGGTGTCCATGTGGAAGTTGAACACCAGGCGCCGTTCGGGGGGCTGGGGGTCTCCCATCCCGACCACCACGGAGGGCTGTGCGTCGAGGAAGCGTTCCGGCGCCTCGGCGAGTGCCGCGTGCACCTGGGCGGGTACGCCGGGTTGGTGCAGGAAGTCGGGCGGCGGGGAGCTGAGTTGCCTGAGGGCCAGACCGCGCCGGGCCGCCCCGGCGACGAAGACGCTCTGGGCACGGACGATGCCCATCGGGTCACCGCCCTCGAAGGGGGAGACCGTGTCCTGCCTCATCAGCTCCATGAGCCAGTCCAGGTCGCGGCCGGTGAAGGACACCGGGTCGAGACCCTGCTCGGCGGGGCCGCCGTGATGGAGGGGGGTGTTCCCGCCCCGTGAGCGGGTGACCAGCTCCCGGAACCGGCGGCCGTACGCGCTGTAGGCCGAGGCCAGCTTGTCCGGCTCGCCCGCCACCCCGAGATGGGGAATGAGCGCGACGTGCGGCTCGATGCTGTACCACCCCTGGTAACCGGCCTCCTCCAAGGCGTGTACGCAGTCGAGCACACTCGCCGTGCCCTCGCCGGGCATGCCGAACACGGCGTTGCCCCCCTCGTCCCTGACACCGTCCTTGATGTGCACGTGGTCGATCCACGGCAGGACTTCCCGGAGGAACGGCAGCGTTTCGTACCCGTATGCGAGCCCGTTGCCCGTGTCGAACAGGAGGCGCAGCGCGGGACTGTCGACCTCGGTGATCAGCTCGACCGTGTGCGGCGCGCTGCGGCTCGCCCAGCCATGGCAGTTCTCGTGCAGCAGTACGGCACCGAAGTCGGCTGCCCTGCGGGTCAGTTCCCGCATGCGGCGCAGCGCCTCGGCCCGCCACCGCGGCTCGTCCAGATCGGTGTTGGGGTAGGACATCACCCGCAGCCGGGAGCAGCCGAGCAGCTCGGCCCGCCGCAAGGCCCGCTCCAGCAGGTCGAGTTCCTTGGCGAAGTCGACCGAGATGTCGACCGCCCAGCTTCCCAGCGGTGTGTCGAGGACGGGGACCTCCAGTCCGGCCTCACCCAGCCGATCGGCTATGGCGCGCACGGCGTCCTCGGGCAGGTCGTGAACGCCCACCGCGTCGACCGTGCGCAGCTCCAGACCCGTGAATCCCAGCTCGCTGTGGATGCGGATCTGCCCGGCGAGGTCAATGGCCGCCTCGTCGCCGATACCGCAGAGCCGTCCGCTCCCGATCCCGCCGCTCATCCGGTGGCGCCGAACTCGACGACGAGGTCCGCGACCTGGCCGACGGTCTCCGGGGACAGGCCCGGGTACAACGGCAGGACCAGCGTCTCGGCCGCGAGCCGCTCGGCGACCGGGTACTCCGCTGTGACCACGGCGAGCCGCCGTACGGAGGGGTCCCTGTGCAGGGCGACGGGCCGGGGGCGGGCCGTTTCCACGGAGCGCGCCGCGAGGTGGTGTTGCAGTGCGTCCCTTCGCGCGGTACGGATCAGGAATCCGTCCGCGGCGGCGCTGCGGCCTTCGGAGACGGTCCGCACGTCCTGGAGCGGACGGAGGCTGTCGGCGTACCTCCCGGCCAGCGACGCCTGTTCCTTGTGCAGCAGGTCGAGTTCCGGCAGGCGGCGCAGCAGGAACGCGGCACACAGCTCGTCCATACGCGAGTTGTAGCCGATGTGGTGGTAGAGGAAGCGGGTCCGCAGGTCCTGACCGTGGTTGCGCAGCGTACGGCACAGCTCGCTGACGCGGCTGTCATCGGTGAGGATCACGGCCGCGTCGCCGATGCCGCCGAGCACGCCTTCCGGGCGGAGGGCGAGGACTCGTGTGAGGTTGCCGGCCATCGGGCTCACCCGCGTCTCACTCCGGGTACCGAGCAGTTCGATCACGGGGATGCCGAGCCGGCCGGCCGCGTCGGTCAGGGGGCGGCCCGCGGCGATGGTCAGCACCGCGCGCGTGGCCGGGGAGAAGGCGTTCTCGACGAGAGCGGTGTTCAGGGCGCCGTCGTCCTCTTCGACGTCGACCAGCACCGGGCGGGCCCCCGCCGACACCACCGCGCTGAGCACCGGCCATTCCGCCCAGGCGGGCACCAGCACCTCGTCACCGGGCCCGATGTCCAGTGCGCGGAGCACCAAAAGCAGTCCGCCCGTGGTGTTGGCACAGGCCACGGCGTGTGCCGCGCCGAGGCGGGCCGCGAGGCCGGCCTCGACCGCCGCGACGCGGCCTTTCAGGATGAACTCGTCGGCGCCCGCGATCTCCTCGACCACCTCGACGATGTCGTCGGCAAGCAGCGCGTACCGCTGGGCCGTTCCGTGCAGCGGTACGGACATGGCTCTCTCCTCGGTGGGTGTCGATACGTGCGTCATCGCCGGGTTCCGCGGTGGAATTCGTGTACGAGGTCACAGACCCTGTCGACCTGGGCCTCGGTGAGGTCGGGGTAGAGCGGCAGTGCCAAGGCCCGCTCGGCGGCGGCTTCGGCGACGGGGACGGGGACCCGGGTTCCGGGCCGGCCCCGGAAGCAGGGCTGGGCGGTCAGCGGGCGCGGATAGTACGTCTCCGTGCCGACCCCGTTCTCCTGGAGGAAGCCGACCAGTTCGTCCCGGCGCTCGGTCTCGATCAGGTACACGTACCAGACGAGGTTGGACGGTTCCCGCGCGTCCGCCCGTACGGGTGTGGTGACGACGGGGGCCAGCGGAGCGAGTCGGGCGGTGTAGCGCGCGGACAGTTCGGCTCGGCGCGAGATGTCCGCGTCGAGGCTTTGGAGCCGGGTGAGGAGCACCGCGGCCTGTAGTTCGTCGCAGCGGCTGTCCATGCCGATCAGCGTGGGCCCGTCGCCCTGGACGGCGGGGCCGGGTCGACGGAGGTGTGTTGCCCGCCGGGCCAGCTCCTCGTCGTCGGTGATCAGCATCCCGGCGTCGCCGAGAGCGCCCAGGGTCTTGGTGGGAAAGAAGGAGAGCACGCCCGCACGGCCCCAGAGCCCGGCGTGCGTGTCCCCGACGCGCATACCGATCGCCTCCGCGCTGTCCTCGAAGAAGTCGAGGCCGTGCTCGTACGCGATCTCGCGAAGTGTGTGCAGGTCCGCGGCCTGGTGGAAGAGGTGCACGGCCATGATGGCCTTGGTGTTCGGGCCGATCGCCGCCCGCACGGAGTCGGGGTTCAGGGCGTAGGAGTCGGGGAGCACGTCCGCGAAGACAGGCTCTGCGCCCGCATGCACGACGCAGGAGGCGGTGGCGAGGAAGGTGTAGGCCGGCACGATCACCTCGTCGCCCGCGCCGATTCCCGCCGCCTTCATCATCAGGATCAGGGCGTCGGAGGCGTTGTTGCAGGCGACGGCGTACCGGGCTCCGGTGTACGCGCTGACGGCCTCCTCCAGTTCGGCGACAGCGGGGCCGTCGACGAAGTGGCCCGATTCCGCGATCCGCCGGACCCGGGCGGAGAGCCCCTCGCGTGTCGCGTGCAGGCCGACGGCACCCGAAAAGAACGGAACGCTTGGGTCCTTCAGCATGATTCAGCCTCTCTCGACCTGTGCGGGACAGGGGTTTTACTTGCGGCGCCCCGGGTGTGCGCCGCGGTGTTCGCGGCGTCCAGCAGATCCATCGCGGCCAGGTGCAGGGCCGGGTCCGTGCCCGGCGGTCGCGGGCCTTCGCCCAGGTGGAACCGGTACGCGTCCTCGATCAGCCGTGTCAGGGGGGCGTCGGGGATGATGCGCCGTGACTCCTCGCCCACTATCTGGAGCTGGCCGTACGGGTCGTCACCGCCCGTGGGGTAGTGCGCCACGATCTCGCCCTCGGTCCCCGTCAGCCTGAGGCGGCGCATACGGACCGGTGACGTCAGGTCGCTCACCAGCGTGCTGGTGACCTCCGCGTCTTCGGGGCCGCCGTGCACGAGGTCGACCCGGGCCCCGCCGAGCGCCGGCACCAGGACGTCGGGCAGGGGCAGGGGCCAGGTGTCGCCGGCCGTCAGCCGGCAGGGCGTGCCGAACAGGTGGAGCGCGAGCAGGACTTGATGAGGCATCTCGACCTGTAGTGCGCTGCTGTGGGCGGCGTCGTCGAGGCCGCGGCGGAAGCGCGGCTTGTGCTGCTCGATCCGCAGGGAGCGCGGCTGTCCGACGCGCCCCGCGCGCAGCAGCGCGACAAGTTCCTGTGTCACCGCGCTTGACGGCCACACGCTCATGGGAATGAGCTGGGCGCCCGCGGAGTCGGCCAGCGCGAGCATTTGACGCGCCTCGTTCGCGCCGGGTGCCAGGGGCTTCTCGACGATGAACCGCCGGGCGCCCGCGGCCAGTAGCTGCCGCAGGGCGGGCAGGCGTTGCCCGGCCGGCGTGGTCAGGTGGAACACGCCGCGGTCCGGTTCGGGCAGCGCGGCGACGGCGGCCGCGAGATCCGGTGCCCACTGGGCATCGTGCGGCAGGTCGTCGCGGTGCGCCGGGTCCACCACGAGGACCTGCCCGGTGGTGAGGGCGCCCTTCTCGGCGAGGGTCCGCAAGCTGTGATGGTGCAGGTCACGGCCGGCGCGGCCGTAGCCCACGAGCACGGGCACCAGTGAGCGGGCCGGGTGGCGCACCGTCACAGGTGAAACACCCCGTCGCCCACGACCGCTCTGTTCCAGGCGTCCAGCACGAGTGGTGCGGCGTACCACAGGGGGCGGTGGGTGAACTCGTCGTGCAGCGTGGTCAGCACGAGGCAGTCGTGCTCCAGAACCACCGAGCGCTCCCATCCCACGCGCGGCACGGGTTCGCCGTCGGCGGTGAATTCGGGGACGTACGGGTCCACGTAGCTGACTTCGGCACCCTGGCGTCGCAGTTCTTTCGCGATGTCCCGCGCCGGGGAGTTGCGGGTGTCGGACACCTCGGGCTTGTAGGAGACGCCGACGATCAGGACCTTGCTGCCGTACAGCTTCTTCCCCACGTCGTTGAGGAGTTGTTCCGCCCGGTCGACGACCTGCTGGGGGCGGTGCAGCATGCGTCGATGGGCCGCGTCGATCAGGGGGACCTCGCGGCCGTGTTTCGCGGCCACCGACTTGAGGAAGAGCGGGTCGACGGCGATGCATTCGCCGCCGATGCCGGGGCCGGGATGATGCGCGAGGAAGCCGTACGGTTTCGTCGCCGCGGCATCGATCACCTCGCGGACGGGGATGCCGAGGCTCTTGCACAGGTCGGCCAGGTCGTAGGTGAGGGCGATATTGACCAGCCGGAAGGTGTTCTCGAAGACCTTGGCCGTCTCGGCGATCTCCAGGGTCTTCACCGGTACGACGGTCTGGCACACCGATTCCAGCAGCTGCCGGGCCTGACGCGTGCTCTCCTCGTTCAGTCCGCCGACCAGCTTGGGTGTGTTGGCCAGGGTCCAGCCGTCACGGTTGGCCGGATTGATCCGCTCGGGGGCGTTGGCCACGAAGAAGTCGGTTCCGGCCGTGAGACCCGACTTCTCGGCGAGGAACGCGGCCGCCGCGGCGGTGGTCCCCGGCGGGACGGTGGACTGGAGGATGACCAGCATCCCGGGCCGCAGCAGGCCGGCCAGCGTGTCCAGGGCTCCCTGGAGGATGCTCAGGTCGGGTTCACCGTCGGGCCCGACCGGCGTAGGGACGCAGACGACGATCGCGTCCGTCTCCGCGAGGTCCGCGCTGCTGCCGGTCGCGGAGAGGGCCGCGGACGTCGCGGCCACGCTCTCGTCCGGGATGTCGGTGAGGTAGGACCTGCCCGCGCGCAGCGCCGCGAGCTTGTCGCCGTCGATGTCGTAACCGGTGACCGGGTGGCCGGCCTCGGCGAAACCGATCGCCATCGGCAGGCCGGTGTAGCCGAGACCCATGATGCCGACATGTTTGCGCCTGCTGGGCAGGGTGGGACTGCTCTGCGTCATCTTTCCCCCGTGATGAGGATGCGGAAGGGTGGCTGTGCGGGGACCGTGGGGCGATCCGCGACCGGGTGACGGCTCCTCGCCCTGATCCCGGTCGAGGTCGCCTGGACTACGGCCTGTCCGGCTGAGTGCCGTCCACGAGCGCGTGGAAGCGTTCGCGGTTGGCCCGGTCGAGACGGGAGAAGGTCTCGGCGAGTTCGCCGTGGACGCCTCTGGTCAGAAAGCGGGCGTAGACGAGGCCGTCCTCGTACTGACAGCCGCGGAGTGTCTTGACCCGGTGCGCCGATTTGCCGAAGTGCACCCGTTCGCAGCCGAGTTCGATGGCACGCTTGAGGGGCTCGACGTAGCCCACGTTGATGTAGATCCGGGAGTCGTCCGACACATCGTCGTCGCGTCCGTAGCGCAGGACGTGCAGCGTGCCGTGGCCGTACATGCTCATCGAGTAGCCGATGAGGTCCCGGCCGGAGCGCACGCCGATGAAGCTGCGGTCCCGCACCAGCCGTTCGAAGCGCTCGAAGGACTCGCGGGTGAACTCCACCGCCGGCCTGCCGTACCGCTCCATCAGGGCGCGGTGCTGGTCCGCGAGCACGGCGGCGGCCGGGCCCAGATCCGCGATCTCCAACGCTTCGAGGCCGCTGCGTTCGAAGTGGTTGATGTCGTTGCGGAAGCGTTTCCGCGGGCCGCGGGGCAGACCGGCGGTGAGGAACTCGTCGATGTCACCACCGGAGACCGGGAGGTAGAAGTCGCCCTCGTAGAAGGCGGAAGCGAAGCCGGCCTCGGTCAGGCTCTCGCAGAGGTTCTTGTCCGAGCCGAGCACGAAGGGCAGGACGACGGCTTCGAGTCCCGCCTGCCCGGCCCACTCCACGATCTCCTCCAGGAAGGCCGGGATCGCCGACGGCCGCGTGGCGAAGACGCGGGAGCGCAGCCTGACCGGGACGCCCAGGACGAGGTGCGAGGTCCACCGTGCGAACGTCCCCGCGGTCCCGGCACCGGCGAAGTCGTCGAGGTGGAAGGTGAGCGGAATCGATTCACGGTATACGTGCCCGGTGGTGAACTCGGTCAGCTTCCCGCTGCTGTCGCGCGCGTAGAAGTAGAGCACCCGGGCGCGGGTTCCGTGCTCCTCCTCTACGAACGAGAGGTACTGCTTCCCGAAGAGACAGTCGGCGGCGATCTCGTCCAGCTCCTGCTCGGAGAAGTCCTCGATCGACTCTGTAACGCGCATTCTCAGCCATCTCTCTGTCGCGGAGCATCGGCTCCGCGGTGATCGGGTCCTTCGGTCTTGCGGCTCGTCGTCAGCTCACGCCCGCGCCCGGGCCGGAGGCGGCGGTCAGAGGCTGGTGAACCTCGGTGTCTCGCCCGTCCATTCGGGGTGCACGGCCTTCATCGGGGTGACGTCGTCGCGGGTGCGGACACCGCACTTCACCCACTGCTCGTGCAGCCGCGCGACGGCGTCCTCGTCCAGCTCCACCCCGAGGCCCGGACCGTCCGGGACGCGGACCGCGCCGTTCTCGAAGCCCAGCGTGCCGGGCACGATGATCTCCTCGGTCTGCCAGGGCGTGTGCGTATCGCATGAGTACGCGAGGCTGCGGGAGACCGCGCCGAAGTGGGTCATGGCCGCCAGGCTGATGCCCAGGTGCGTGTTGGAGTGCATCGACAGCGACAGCCCGAAGGTCTGGCAGAGCCCGTCCAGCACCTGTGACTGGCGCATGCCGCCCCAGAAGTGGTGGTCGGAGAGGATGACTTGCGGCGCTCCTTCACGTACGGCCTCGGGGATGTCCTCGAAGGCGGTGACGCACATGTTGGTCGCCAGCGGCATCGACACCTTGCGCGCGACCTCCGCCATGGCCGGAGTTCCCCCGACGGGGTCCTCCAGGTATTCCAGGGCGCCTTCGAGCCGCTGTCCCACCTCGACGGCCACGTCGACGGTCCACGCCGCATTGGGGTCGATACGGATCGGATAGTCGGGGAAGGCGTCATGCAGCGCCAGAACGGTGTCGACCTCGAGGCCGGGGCGGAGCACTCCGCCCTTGAGCTTCAGCGAGGTGAATCCGTACGTCTCCACCATGCGCCGCGCCTGCGCCACCATCGCGTCAGGGGTCAGGGCCTCCCCCCACGAGTCGGCCGGGTAGGGGGCGTCAGGGTGCTCGGCCCACTTGTAGAAGAGGTAGGCGCTGTACGGGACGGCGTCCCGGACCTTGCCGCCGAGCAGATCATGCAGGGGTCGGCCGAGGGCCTTCCCCTGGATGTCGAGGCAGGCGACCTCGAAGGCGGAGAAGACGGCGGCCTTCGTCTTGCTGGAGGCCGCACCCGCCATCGGATAGCCGGCGCCCACCGGAACCTCATTGGCACTGTCGCCGGCGAGTTCCTCCATCACCTCGGTCACGGTGGCCATGAGCACATTGGTGGCGAACGGGTCCGTGCCCGGCAGCTTCCGTGCCACCGCGCGAAGCCAGACCAGCATCTGGTCGTCGCCATAGGTCTCGCCGAGTCCGGTCAGTCCCTCATCGGTGTGCACCTGGATGACGGACCTGAGCGCGTGGGTCTGGTGGACGCCCTCGGAGTTGAGCAGCGGGGGGTCCTGGACGGCAATGGGCGTGATTTTTACGGACGTTATCAACATGTCGGGGGTCACTTCCGATCGACGGGAGGCCGACGCAGGCCGGGCGGAGGTCAGTTCTGTGGTGCGCTGGTGGTCAGATCCGCGGGCGAGGCCTCGACGGTGCCGGGCTCGTCCGGCGTGTCCGTGCGCCGAGCACGGAGGACCGCGTAGCCGACGACGAGGAGCATCACCCACACGCCCATGACGTACAGGGCCAGGCGGGTGTCGGAGTTCCAGCTGATCAGCACCGTGACGAAGGCGAAGCACGCGAGGGCAAGCCAGTTGGTGTACGGGGCGCCCGGCATGCGGTACGGGGACGCGGCCACGCGCCCTTCGTTCACGGCACGGCGGTAGCGCATGTGCGTGACGAGGATGATGCTCCACACGAGGATGGCTCCGCCGGTGGAGACGCTCGTGATGTAGAGGAAGGCGTGCTCCGGGTCGAGGGCGTTGACGCCGACACCCAGTGCCATGACGGCGGAGGAGACCGCCAGCGCCGCCCGGGGGACGCCCTGCTCGCTGAGCCGGGCCAGTCCGCGGGGGGCGTGGCCGTTCAGAGCCGCGGTGCGCAGCATGCGGGCAGTGGCGTAGAGGCCACCGGCGTTGCACGAGGAGAGCGCCGAGGTGAGGACTACGAAGTTGACGATGCCGGCGGCCGCCGGGATGCCGATCTTGGCGAACGCCGCCACGAAGGGGCTGGTGCCGGGCTGGAACTCGCTCCAGCTCACCACGGAGAGGATGACGAGCAGCGATCCCAGGTAGAACAGACCGAACCGGATCGGCAGCGTGTTGATGGCGCGGGGGATGTTCTTCTCGGGGTCCTTGGTCTCACCGGCGGTGACACCCACCAGTTCGACACCCAGGTAGGCGAACAGCACGATTTGCAGGGTCATCAGGGAGTTCCACGCCCCGTGGGGGGCGATCCCGCCGTCCGCCCACAGGTGGGTGACGGAAGCGGTGTCCCCCGCGTCGCTGAAGCCGAGAGTCAGTACGCCCAGGCCGATCAGGATCATGCCGAGGATGGCGGTGACCTTGATCATGGCGAACCAGAACTCCAGTTCGCCGAAGACCTTGACCGAGATCAGGTTCGCGCCCGCGAGGACCACCAGGGCGATGAGGGCGGTCTTCCACTGGTCGAAGCCGGGCGCCCAGTAGTGCACGAACTGGCCGGCCGCGGTGATCTCCGCCATCCCCGTGGTCACCCACATGATCCAGTATGTCCAGGCGGTGGCATATCCCCAGAAGGGCCCGAGGAATTCACGCGCGTAGTCGGCGAAGCTCCCGTTCACCCGGCGGTACAACAGGAGTTCACCGAGGGCCCGGACCACGAGGAAGAGCACGGCGCCCGCGATGGCGTACCAGATGATCAGGCTCGAACCGGCCTGGGAAATCGCGGTGCCGGCCCCCAGGAAGAGTCCCGTACCGATCGTTCCGCCGATCGCGATCATCTGCATTTGACGGGTCCCGAGGCTGCGCTTGTAACCGCCTGGTGCGGCTGCGTCCTGTGGTTTCTTCATGCTTCTACTGTCCTCGGGTGTTCGTGTGAGATATCAGACCGGAGTCGGATGTAAGCGACGTCGACAGAAACAGCCGACTTCCACGTTCGCCATCGAACAGAAAGAAGCCACAAGAAATGACAGACCCGTATTCCCCGTGCACGAAGCAAGCAAGAAACCAGATTCTCCATCAAGAGCCATTCGCGTGGTGAATGGCCGGGCTGACCTGCGCGCCGAAGGGATGCTGCCAATGATCAGCTTCGCTCGTCAAGAGGCAACTGTTTGCCGTTCCACCATCGCGGCAACCGGCAAATATTTGCCGGTCGGACGCCCCGCGCCCCCTTGCCGGGCGGCAGGAGCAAAGCCTTGACACGCATGATCATCTTTGGGCAGCATCATGCCGGTGAGGGGGTCAGGTTTACCTTGACAGCCCATCGGCTCCGGAAGTTGATTTTTCGGCGCTCCTCAGCGCGTACGCCGAGTAACCACCGCGATCAGGCGATGTGTCGCACCATCGTCTGCTTCTCCTTCAGCTATTACCCCGAGACCTCATCCTGGCGCGCTCAGGGCGATCCGCCAGAGGCGCCTGTAGCGATAGCCGTAGAGGAATGGAAGCCTCAGTTGAGTGAGTCGGAAAAGAACACCAAACTCATCACACATACGCATGTCAGCGAGGGGGCGACCGGTTGGCACCGCGCAGCCTTCGAAGACCTCGCCGAGCGGTTGACCGATTCCGGATTCCCCTGCGTATTCTCGCGGAACGCGTTCCGCAAGAGCCTCCTGAGGTTCATCTTCGTGGAGAACAGCGAGCGAAGCGGCCTGGAGCACCTGGCGGCCGGCCTCAAGGAATACGTGGAAATATCGAGGGAGTGGGACGGCCAACTGGACACCGCCTATCCCCTGGCAGTCGCGTTCTCGCAGGACGCGGTAAAAGCACAGACCGTCGAGGAATACCATGCCTTCGGCTGGAAGGTGCTCCAGGAGCTGCACGATGTGGACCCGGGGCCGTGGCCGGACGAGGTCGGGAAGGACCCGGACACCGACGGCTGGTCCATGTGCTTCGACTCCATGCCCCTCTTCTGCAACATGAGCAGCCCCGCGCACACGGCACGCCGCAGCCGCAACCTGGGAGAGTACTTCTTCCTCATCATCAACCCACGCGAACGCTTCGACGTATTCGCTGGTGAGACACCGAGCGGACGCAAGGTCCGAGCCAACATCCGCAACCGGATCGCCCGCTACGACTCCATGCCGCACGCGATGCAACTGGGTTCGTACGGTGCCGGTGGACTCGAGTGGTACCAGTACGGCCTCATCGAGGAGAACGCCCCGCGGTCGGACGAGTGCCCTTTCAAATTCCGAGGTGCCTGACCGCCTGGGTCACGCTCCCGGCCCGGCACAGGCCAGGTTTTGCACATCCCTCCACACGTAGAGAGGTTCAGCGATGATCGACCTTATTGTTTCCCAGGGGCGCGTGGCGGACAGGGTGCCGCGCATGATCGAGGGCGCGGCGCGCCTCGCACGGGAGATGGAACAGCGCTACGGACTCAAGGGCGATTTCATCGGAACACCCGCTCCGCCCGCCCAGGACGACTGGCGCGACAGCCTTCCGCAGGCCAAGGAGACGCTCGACGGCCTCGCCCGCGCGGTCACTTCGAGCATCGAGAACGACAGGCTGCCCGTGCTGGTCTCGAACACCTGCTCAGCGAGTCTGGCGACCCTGCCGGTCATCGCCCGTAAGACCCCTGAGGTCGTCGTGCTCTACATCGACGGGCACGGTGACTTCAACACGCCCGACACCACCGACACGGGCTACTTGGGCGGCATGGTGCTCTCGGGCGCGTGCGGACTGTGGGACAGCGGCCACGGTGCCGGACTCAACCCGAAGCAGGCGGTTCTGGTCGGGTCGCGTGACATCGACGCGGGCGAGCGGGAACTGCTGCGGACGGCGGGCGTCCGGGTCATCCCGCCGAAGGAGGCCACGGCGGAGAATGTCCTCGCGGCGGTCGGCGGGGCGCCCGTGTGGATCCACATCGACTGGGACGTTCTCGAGCCGGGTTCGGTGCCGGCCGACTACACCGTTCCGGATGGCATGCTGCCGTCGCAGATCCGCGCCATCTTCGAAGCGATCCCGCTGTCGCAGCTCGCCGGGGTCGAACTGGCGGAGTTCAACGCCCCGATGGACGACAAGAGCAGCGAAGAAGCGGTTTCCGTCATCCTCGACATGGTCGCGCCCGTCTTCGACGCCGCCGCCGCACGCGACTGAACTCCGATGAGGACAAGCCCGTTCGAGCCGTCGCCCGCGCTGCACTTCAGCAAAATGCACGGTGCCGGCAACGACATCATCCTTCTCGATCTGCGTGACACACCGGCGCCCTCCCCGGAGTTGTGCCGTGCGCTGGCCGACCGCCACACCGGTGTCGGCTGCGACATGATTCTCGGCGTCGGAGTTCCACGCAGCGCCGAAGCCGTAGCGTCGTACGACATCTGGACAGGCGACGGCTCGCCCTCGCAGCAGTGCGGAAACGGTGCCCGTTGCGTGGCGGCCTGGCTGGTGCGCTCCGGTCTGGCGCGGGGGCCCCGGTTCGTGCTGGACAGCCCATCCGGCTCCCATACCGTGGAAGTGCTCGACCCGCACACCATGCGCATCGCCATGGGCGTGCCCCGGTTCTCCCCCGCGGCCATTCCTGTTGCCGGTTACGAGGACGAACAGGACGTGTACGAAGCCGACCTGGGGTGGGCTCGGCCCCTGCGCTTCTCGGCCGTCTCGACGGGAAATCCGCACGCGGTCATCGAGGTCGACGACGTGGACAGCGCGCCCGTCGCCGAGGTGGGTCCGGCTCTGCGCGGCTCGGCGGTCCTGCCCCCGACCGTCAACGTGGGCTTCGTCCAGGTGGTCTCGCGCGACCATCTCCGCCTGCGCGTCCACGAGTACGGCGCCGGCGAGACCCTCGCCTGCGGCAGCGGGGCGTGCGCCGCCGCGGCAGTCCTCATGCGGCGAGGCCGCATCGACCGCGATGTCTCGGTCTCCCTGCCCGGCGGCACTTTGCGGATCCACTGGCCCGACGACACCGCGCAGATACACATGGCCGGACCGGCCACATTCGTTTACGAAGGAAAGATCCCTTATGCCGCTCTATGACAGCATCCTGGACACCGTTGGGCGTACGCCCATCGTCAAGCTGCACCGGATGGCACCGGAACACACCTCGGTCTACGTCAAGGTGGAGTCGTTCAATCCCGGTGGCTCGGTGAAGGACCGTCTCGCGCTCTCCATCATTCTCGACGCTGAGGCGAAGGGCCTGCTCAAGCCCGGCGACACCATCGTGGAGTGCACGTCGGGCAATGTCGGCATCGCTCTGGCGATGGTCTCGGCGGCGCGCGGCTACCGATTCGTGGCGGTCATGGGCGACACGTATTCGGTGGAACGCCGCAAGCTGATCCGCGCCTACGGCGGCAAGGTCATCCTGTTCCCGGGCTCCATGGGCAGCAAGGGCGGGAACCGGATCGCTGACGAGCTGGCCGAGAAGCACGGCTGGTTCCGTGCCAGGCAGTTCGAGAACCCGGCCAATCCCGCGTACCACCGGGAGACCACCGCCGCGGAGATCCTGAGCGACTTCGCCGGGAAGCGCCTGGACTACTTCGTCACCGGGTTCGGCACCAGCGGGACCCTCACCGGCGTCGGGCAGATGCTGAAGCAGGCGCGGCCCGACGTACGCGTCGTCGCCTTCGAACCGGACAAGGCGGCCGTGCTGGCCGGTCAGGAGTGGAACACCCATCAGATCCAGGGGCTGGCCCCCAACTTCGTCCCGGGCGTCCTCGACCGGAGCGTCATCGACGACCTGCTCACCGCCGATGAGGTGGTGGCACGGGACACCTCCCGCCGTCTCGCGGCGGAGGAGGGCATCTTCGCCGGCATCTCCGCCGGTGCCACCCTGGCGACGGCGCTGCGTGTGGCGGAGAACGCGCCCGCGGGCTCGGTGCTGCTGGCCATGCTGCCGGACACGGGTGAGCGCTATCTGTCCACCTTCCTGTTCGACGGCATGAACGAGGGCTCGGACGACGACTGGCTGGACTCGCTGGACACCGCGTCCGGTGCGGCCCCGGGCCAGTAGGTCCTTCTCGACCCCGCAGGTGGGACTAGGTTAATGAGAGAAAGCATCCGCCCGAGAACCCGGTTCATCGACCTTCCGGCCGGTTTTGCCATGAAGCGCGGTGGCGCGCTGTACGGCGCCCGTATCGCATATGAGACCTTCGGTGAGCTGAACGCGGCACGCGACAACGTCATCCTGATTCTCACCGGCCTCTCGCCCGACGCACACGCGGCGTCGAACGAACATGACCCCACCCCGGGTTGGTGGGAGGGCATGCTGGGTCCCGGCAAGCCCATCGACACCGATCGCTGGCACGTCATCTGCGTCAACTCGCTGGGCAGCTGCAAGGGATCGACCGGGCCGGCCTCCGTCAACCCCGCCACGCGCGAGCCCTACCGGCTCGACTTCCCGCAGCTCTCGGTCGAGGACATCGCGGACGCGGCGGCCTATACGGTGCGCGCTCTGGGCTTCGAGCGCCTGGCCTGCGTGATCGGCACCTCCATGGGAGGGATGAGCGCGCTGGCCCTGCTGGCCCGGCACCCGGGTCTGGTACGCAGTCACATCAACATGTGCGGGTCGGTGCATTCCCTGCCGTTCTCGATTGCCGTCCGCTCGTTGCAGCGCGAGGCGATCCGCTCCGATCCGGACTGGAACCAGGGGCACTACGACGAGGAGAACTACCCTCGCCGGGGCATGCTCATGGCGCGGAAACTCGGCATGGTGACCTACCGCTCCGCCGAGGAGTGGGACAGCCGTTTCGGGCGGGCCCGCATGGAGCCGGCACGGCACGCGTCCGCGGAACCGGCCCCCGTCGAACCGGAGTTCAAGGTAGAGGGCTATCTCGAATTCCACGCGAACCGGTTCGTGCGCAGTTTCGACCCCAACAGCTATCTCTACCTCAGCCACAGCATGGATCAGTTCGATCTCGGGGATTCATGCGGTGGCACGGCCGCTGAGGCGCTGTCCCGCATACGCGTCGAATCGGCGTTGGTGATGGGTGCGCGGACGGACATCCTGTTCCCCTGGCATCAACAGCGCACCATAGCCGAGGGCCTCAGTGCCGGCGGTGCCGATGTCGAGTTCCTGCTCCTCGACTCGCCGGCAGGGCATGACGCCTTCTTGGTCGACATCGACCGGTTCGGTCCCCCCGTGGCGAAGTTCCTGTCCGTGGGCTGGTAGGAGACCGCGTCCTCCTCAGCCTTCCTCACCTCTTGATCCTTTGAGATGGAGTCCCCGTTTTGCGTGCAAGGTCATCCCGCATAGCACTGGTCACCGGCGCCAATCGCGGAATGGGTTTCGAAATAGCCCGCCAGCTGGCCGAGAAGGGCGTCCATGTACTGCTCTCCGGACGCGACACCGAGGCAGTCGCCAAGGCGGTCGAGGAGCTGCGGGGCAGCCACCTCGATGTCGAGGCCCTCACGCTCGACCTGACATCGAGCGACAGCATCTCCGCCGCTGCCGCCGAGGTCGAGCGCGCCTACGGCCGGCTCGACATCCTGGTCAACAACGCCGGCATCCGGATCGAGGAGTACGGCAAGCAGCCTTCCGAACAGCCCTTGCGGCAGTGGCGGGAGACGTTCGACACCAATGTCTTCGGCGTGGTCGAGGTGACCACGGCCTTTCTGCCGCTGATCCGCAGGTCTCAGGCAGGGCGCATCGTGAACGTCTCCAGCCTGCTCGGATCACTGGGCACACACAGTGACCCGAACTCCTACGCGTACAGCCCCATGTTCAAATCGCTTCCCGCCTACAGCGCGTCCAAGAGCGCGATCAACTCCTGGACCGTCCACCTCGCCTATGAACTGCGCGATACGCCGGTCAAGGTGAACGCGGTGCACCCGGGCTACACCAAGACGGACATGAACGAAGGCGCGGGTGACCTCGAGATCCCGGACGGGGCGAGGACGAGCGTCGACATGGCCCTGCTCGACAGCGACGGCCCCACCGGCAGTTACGTGCACAGGGGCGAAATCGTCCCCTGGTAGGTCCTCCGGTGGCGCTGTGCCGCCGACGACACCGTTCCCCCTGCCCCTCCCGAGAATGGACTGGCGATATGTTCTCCCTTGCCCTGGTCACCGACGCGGCCAGCCTCCCGATCGATTACGACATGCCGCCGCTGCTCGACGCGTGCAAGGAAGTCGGCTTCGTCCCTGAGGTCGTCTTCTGGGACGATCCGGCCGTCACCTGGTCCCGCTTCGACGCGGTTCTGATGCGCTCGCCGTGGACGTGGGTCGACCGGTTGCCCGAGTTCCTCGCCCGGTGCGAGGAGATCTCCGCCGAGACGCACCTCCTGAGCCCCATGCCGTTGGTGCGGTGGGCCCTCGACAAGCGCTATCTGCGGGACCTCGCGGCACACGGCGTGCCGGTCGCGCCCACAGCGGTGGTCGCCCCCGGTGAACAGCCGTCGACAGCGCTGCGGGACTTCCTCGCGGTCCATCCAGAGGCCCGCGAATTCGTCATCAAGCCGTCGAACGCCTGCTACTCCAAGGACGTCCAGCGCTATCCCCGGCAGAACGTGGACGTCGCGGCCGAGCACATCGCCCGGCTTCAGGACAGCGGCAGTCACGTCATCCTCCAGCCCTACATAGAGTCGGTCGACCGCGAGGGCGAGATCGACTTGACGTACTTCGACGGGGCCTACAGCCACGCCATCCACAAGGGCGCGATGCTGATGCCGGACGGCACCGTGAACGTGCCGACGCTGGAGTACCGCAAGGCCAGGGTCGCCGACGAGGACGAGCGCGCCGTCGCCGCTGCCGCTCTGGAGGCCTCGGCGGCGACCCTGGGGATCGAGCCTCCCCTGCTCTACGGACGTATCGATCTGATCCGCGACCGTGACGGCAAACCGATGGTGCTCGAAATGGAGTTGTGCGAGCCGTCGCTCAACCTCTCCTTCAGTGAGGGCAGCGCACTGCGGTTCGCCCGCGCCCTGGCAGAGCGGCTGAAGCCGTGACCCGCACGGCCACGGCCACCAGGCACGGCGAGGGAGCTACCGGGCGGTGGACGCCGCAGCGGCGCGGCACAGTGCTCGCCGCCCTCGGTGTGGTGAGCTTCTCCTTCAGTTTCCCGGGCACCGTATGGGCGCTCGACGGATTCGGCCCGTGGAGCGCCACGGGAGTACGTGGTGTCCTGGCGGCCGCCATCGCGCTCTCGGCGCTCGTGGCGTCCCGCGCCCCACTGCCGTCACGTGCCGACCGGCCCGCGCTGGCCGTCGTCGCGGTCGGTTGCGGGATCGGGTTCCCGTTGCTCACCACCCTCGCCCTTCAGACATCGTCCACAGCGCACTCGGCGGTCGTCATCGGCGTACTGCCGGTGGCGACGGCGGCGATCTCGGCCGCCCTGACGCGGCGTCGCCCCTCGAAGATGTTCTGGGGCGCGGCCGGGACCGGCGCGGCCACCGTGATCGTTTTCACGCTTCTCCAGAACCGCGGACAACCGACGCTCGCGGACCTGTACCTCTTCGCCGCGCTCCTGGTCTGCGCGGCCGGTTACGCCGAGGGCGGGCGGCTCTCGGCCCATATGCCGGGGTGGCGCGTCATCGCCTGGGGCGTCGTCCTGGCCGCCCCCGTCAACCTTCTGGTGTCCGCGGTGGCGCTTCCGCAGGAGCCGGTGCACCTGACGGTCAAGGCCCTGGTGGGGATGGTGTACGTCGCCGGCGTCTCACAGTTCGGGGCCTTCGTCGTCTGGTACCAGGGCATGGGTCTGATCGGTGTGCCCAAGGCCAGCCAACTCCAGCTCGCGCAGCCGCTGCTGACGCTCATGTGGTCCGTACTCCTGCTCGGTGAACACCTCGCGCCCGCCGCTCCGGTGGCCGCCGTCATCGTGCTCGCGTGCATCGTCGTCACGCAACGCGCCAGGTCGTCGTAGTGCAGGTCAGCAGCTCAGCGCATCCGTCCCCGCGGCTCTTCTCCGCCGGCTCGGAGAGGTGCTTACGAGGCGCTGCGCGCCTGACGGCGTGTCAGGCGTCGCCGGTGCCGTCGGAGACGGTCACGGTGACCGGGGTGCCCGCCTCGACCGTGCGGCTGACCGTGCACAGCCGGTCGTGCGACGTCTTCACGGCCCGGGGCAGGATGGTGCGGGCGCGCTCCCCCGACGGACCGTCCGGGAACGTGACGTGGAAGGCGACCCCGAGGTCCGACAGCCGGTTGCCGCCCTCGTCCTCGACCTTGGTGCCGGTCACGGTGACGGTGAACGCGGCCGGTTCCTCGTGACGGCTCGTGGCGACCTCCACGTCGGCCGCGCTGCAACCGCCGATCGCCGCGAGGAACAACTCGACCGGCGTGAAGTCGGTACCCCCGCCGGTGCCGAAGGTCAGCGTGCTCCCTTGGGCGTTGGTCGCGGTGAACCGGCCGGGGCCCGCCCGCTCGATGGTGACGGAACGCAGCGCATTGTCAGTCATGCGAGGAGAGTACTGTCCCGTCGTCGCCGGCCCGGCGACATCCGCTCGCTCACGGGCCCCCGTCCACCTCGGGGGACGACGGCGGCGATGCGGGCTCGGACGCGGGCGATTCTTCCTCGACCGAGGAGGGCGGCTGCGTGGCGGGCGAGGAGGGCGGCAGGGCCGACGAGGGCGGGCACGAGCTTGCCGGGGGCGCCCCGGGGGACCGCGTGTCGCACGGCGGCGTACTGGCCGTCGAGGTCGACTCGTCGGGGGACGGGGTGTCCGGGTGCCGTGAGGGAGGCCTGGTCGCCGGAGGCTTCGTCTTCTTGTCGCCGGTGCCGGTGTCGCCCTTGCCCCGGGTGAACCAGTCACCGCTGTCCGGGTCGTACACGACGAACTGGTTCACGACCTGGCTGGCGGGCGCCACGACCACGACGTTCGAGGACCGGTACCCGGGCCACGCGTCGCCCGTCTGCCGCGGTGTGCTCTTCTGCGCGACGGGCGGCAGCAGCGGGTTGCCGCAGGCGCAGCGCACCCGCGGCACGCCGTGGTCGTCGACCAGTACCGCGGTGCCGGTCTGGAGCACGGCCTGGTAGCCGGTGGCTCGGCCGTCGCGGAAGCCGTGGTTGGTCACGCGGGTGTCCAGCCGCAGGTGCACGGGCGTGAGCGAGCGCAGGTAGCGGGGGACGCCGGACGGTTCGATGTCGAGGACGGAGGCGAACGCCTTGTTCTTCGCCGGGTCCTTCTGGAGCGCGCCGACCTGCTTCTCCACGTCGCAGCTGCCGACCTTCCGCGTCCCGCCGTAGAGACCGGGCGCCGCGCCGTCGACGCCGCGCGTCACGTTGGCCGAGGCGGACGAGCTGGGCAGCTCGCTCGGGGAGGGTGGCGTGGAGCCCTCGCGGGCCGTCGAGGGGGTGAAGGGGTCGGGCCCCGACTTCCCCGCGGGCTGGAGGAGGACCTCGCCCGCCCCCGCGCCCCCCGCCCCGGGCCGGACCGCGGGGCGGGCCGCCGCTCGGCGGGCCCGAGGGCCGCGCGCCACCCGGGGGCGGCGTCGAGTCGGCGGGGCTCGCGCCCGCCTGGGTCTCGCCCGGCCCCGAGGGGCTCGGCTGCGAAGGACCCGAGAGCGGGCCCGAAGGGGGTCCTGTGGGGCGTCCTGACGACGGCGGTTCGACGCTCACGAACACTTCCCTGTGTAGGGGGATCGGCGACGTACCTTTTATTCGGGTACGCGCCTATTGTGTGCCCCGGCGTCCGGGGGCCCGCAAGCCGACGCCGGTCGGCCTTCCCGAAAGCCCTCCGGAAGGCACTCTCGAAGGCCCTCTCGAAAGGCGGACCGGTCCCGCGCTGCTTAGCGTGGCACCGTGAGCGAGCAGACACCGCCGCGGCGGGCCGGGGCGCAACGCGCGGAGCAGAGCCGACGGGCCCCTCATGGCTGGCCCCATGCCCTTGCGGCCGTGCTCGCCTCCCTGGCGGCCATGGCCGTCGTCGCCGGGCTCGGCCTGTGGGCCGCGGGCGCCGCCGACCTGCCCGGCGGGGCGTTCCCGAGTGTCGTCGCGGCCGTCGTCGTGATGGCGGTCGGCGGCTCTGTCGGGCTCTCCGGCGACGCCGGGATGATCGCCGAGACGGACGCGGGGCTCTCCGTGCTCCCGCTCTCCGTCAGCCTCGTCGGCGCTCTAGTGGTCGCCGCCGGGTTCCTGCGGCCGCTGCGGCACCGGGCCGTGGCCGACGTGCGGGAACTCGCCGGCTGGGCCGCCCGGATCGCAGTGCTGTGGGTGCTGCTGCTCACCGGTCTCGGCCTGCTGGCCCGGCACCGCTTCGCGATCGCGCTCGGCGACGGGCCCGCCGGGGAGATCGGCGATCTGCTGGACTCCTCACCCGAGGTCGGATTCAGGACGGACGTGCCGCTGACCCTCGTCCTCGGACTGCTGTGGCTCTCGGGCGTCCTCGTCGTGGCACTGTCCGTCTCGCGCGGCTCCCCGCTCCCCGCCCGCCTGCTGCGCTTCCAGGAATCGGTGCGTCCCGCGGCGTACGCCATGCTGTTCCTGCTGCTGTCGTACGCCGCCCTGGGGCTCGCCGCCGGCCTCGTCGTGGCGGCGACCCGCGGCCATGCCGCCGAGACGTTCGCGGTGCTGCTGCTCGGGTTGCCCAACCTCGTCTGGCTCGCCTTCACCCTGGGGCTCGGCGCGTCCTGGGAGGGCCGGGTCGACGGGCCGTTCGGGCTGCCCATGCCGCGGGTCCTCGACGAGGTGCTGCGTACGCCGACCGATTCCACGCTCAGCTTGCGGACTCTCGCCGAGTACGACGGGCGGGTGTGGTGGCTGCTGGTCGTCGCGGCGGTCCTGGTGCCGGCGGCGGCGTTCCTGATGGCGGCCCGCTCCCCGGCACGGACGCGGGCCTGGCAGCACGCCGTGCACATGGCGGTGGCGCTGGCCCTCACCGTGCTCGCCGTCTGTCTCCTGGCGGGCGTGTCGGCCCACTACGGGCTCTCGCTCCTCGGCATCGGGGATCTCGGCGGGGGCCTGTCCGGCCTCGTGGAGCTGCGGCCACACCTCTGGAAGGCGCTGCTCCTGGCCGTTGCCTGGGGTCTGGTCTCGGGGTTCCTCGGCGGGGTGCTGGCGCGGCGGGTCCAGCGGCGGGGCGAGGTGCGGCCCGAGGCCTGACCTGGCGCGGGCTGTGCGGTCGGCCGTCGGGAGAGGCCGCTCTATTCGGTCAGCCGCCGGAAGACCGGCTGGGCCCAGCGGGGTGGGTCGGGGGGCGCGCCCGGGTGGGCCGGGGCTTGCTCGACGCGGCGGTCCACCCGCGTCGGGGGGTGGCCGTCCGTACTGCTGCCCATGGCCGCGGCCCGCAGCGTGGCGGCGAATTCCAGGCACGACCCGTACCGGTCCTCCGGGCTCTTGGCCAGCGCCTTCGCGAGAACCCCGTCGAGGCCGGGGGCAACACCCGGCCGCTTCTCCGTCAGGCGGGGCGGCTGGTCGTACTGATGGGCCCAGAGGAGGGCGATGTCGTCGTCGCGCTGGAACGGCGGCCCGCCCGCCATGGTCTCGTACACGACGCAGGCGAGGCTGTAGACATCGCATCGGCCGTCCACCGGGCGGCCCGATATCTGCTCCGGCGCCACGTAGTCGAGGGTCCCGACGAACTGGCCCACTGTCGTGAATCCGGTCAGCGACAAGGACTTCTTCGTCAGGCCGAAGTCCGTGAGGTAGGCGTGCTCGGGGTGGTCGCTGTCCGTGCCCTTGGCGATGAGAATGTTGCCGGGCTTGACGTCCCGGTGGACCAGGCCGTGGTCGTGCGCCGCGTCGAGCGCGGAGGCGATCTGGGTGGCGATGCGGACCGCGGCCGTGACGGAGAGCGGGCCGCCGCGGTCGAGCAGGTGGCGCAGATCGCTCCCGGGGACGTACCGCATGGCGATGTAGAGCACCCCGTCCGTCTCGCCGGCCTCAAAGACGGGCACGATGTGCGGGTGTTCGATCGCCGCCGCGACGCGTGACTCGTGCGTGAAGCGCCGCCGGAAGGTGTCGTTGCGGGCGAGTTCGGGGGCGAGCAGCTTGAGGGCGACGGTCCGGTCGAGGCGCAGGTCCCTGGCGCGGTAGACCACGGCCATGCCACCGCGGCCGATCTCGCCCTCGACCCGGTAGTCCGCGATCCGCTGCCCGATCAGCTCGGAGGGCCGCCCGGAGTGCGGGCTCGGGCCGCCCTCGCCCGGCTCGGCCGCCATCAGGCGTCACCGGACCGCAGCGGCTGATCGGGTTCGGCCCCCTCGGGCGGGAGAAACGGGGCGGGGTGTCCGCCGTGCGGGGTGTGCGGTTCAGGGGTGTGCAGTTCATCGACCACCTGAGTCTCCCCCGGCCCTACCGCCTCGCCCACCACCCGCGTCGGCTCAGGCCCTGCCACCTCATGTACCACCTGCGTCTCCCCCGGCCCCATCCCGGCGGGCGAACCGTCGGTTCCGTCGGTCGGTTCCTGCGCGGCGGGGACGAGGCGGGTCGGTTCCTCGTCGGGCGGAGGCGAAGCGCCGGGGTCGGCGGCGGCTGCCCGTGGGGGTTCGGCGGCCTCGTGGTCATCACCGCGCCCCTCGGTGGTGGGCCCTTCCGTCGCCGCGTACGTACTGAGCCGCGTTCCGTCGCAGTACACCCACCGCTCGTGGTCGGCGTCGTAGAGCCACAACGATTCGCCCTCCACGACCACGCCCACCCGCAGCCCGTGCGTCCCGCGCCGGAAGGACTCCCCGTCGCCGCCGCCCGCCAGTTCCTCCACCGCACTCCGGTAGCGGCCGAGGGCGTCCTCGGTCCTGGTCAACAGCGGACGCGGGTCCGCCGTGCGGGTCAGGGGGCCGCTCGCGCCCGGTGGATCGCGCGGCACGGCGAGCAGGAGCCGGCCGTCGACCCATGCCGACCAGCCGTTGGCGCACACGATGCGGCCCCAGTCGCCGAGCCGGTCGACCAGCTGCACGGGCAGCAGCGCGTCGAGGGGGGTCGTCGGACGCTCCACGTCGGGTGCCTCCCAGGCGGGCAGCCCGTCCTGGGGAACCACATGGGTGGGGCGGAATTCCGCGGGGGTCATCGCCGGCGCTCCTACTTCCGCATCACGGCGGGTTCATGGCGGCGCAGCAGCCTGGCGACCACGTATCCGAAGACGGCCGACAGGACCACCAGCATCCCCATGTTGAGCAGCCAGACACCCGCGGAGTGCCGGAACAGCGGGTCGGTGGTCAGTTCGCCCGGGACGATCCTGCCGAGGCCGATGGTGCCCGCCATGGCGCCCAGCGCCCAGCGCGAGGGCACCAGCCACGCCAGTTGTTCGACGCCGGGCACGCCGTTCAGCTTGAGGAGTGCGCCGCAGAAGACCACCTGGACGATGGCGAGGAACACGAGCAGCGGCATCGTCACCTCTTCCTTGCGCACCAGCGCCGATACGAGCAGGCCGAGCATCATGGCGGTGAACGCCAGCAGGGCCACGGCGAGGATGACTTCCACCAGCGGTGGCAGCAACACCCCCTTGCCGTTGGGCGCGTTGAGATCGACGCCGAGGAGAGCGACGAGGGTCAGTACGACGGCCTGGAGCACCGTGACCGTGCCGAGGACGACGACCTTGGACATCAGGTACGCCGATCTGGAGAGCCCCACCGCCCGTTCCCGCCGGTAGATGACGCGTTCCTTGACCAGTTCGCGCACCGCGTTGGCGGCACCGGTCAGGACTCCGCCGACGCAGAGGATGAGCAGCGCGTTCATCGCCGTCTCCTGTGTGAGGCGGCTTCCGGCCAGCGCGCGGGCCATGGCGCCCATCACGAACGGCAGGGCGATCATGATGGCGAGGAACGTGCGGTCCGCGCCGAGTGCGGCCGCGTACCGCCGCACCAGCGTGCGCAGTTGGGAACCCCAGCTCTGCGGCTTCGGCGGCGGCGCGAAGGAGCCGGGCGTGGCCGTGCCGTCCTGCGGGAGGGGCCTCGGGAACGGCTGCGCGGAGGAGTTGACGATGTAGCGCTGGTGCAGCGGAGAGAGGTGGTAGTCCCGTGCCCAGTCCCGGTCGCGGTCGCCTTCGAAGGCCTCGAACGCCTCCGGCCACTGCGGGAAGCCGAAGAACGGCAGCGCGTCCCGCGGCGGCCCGTAATAGGCGATCTTCCCGCCCGCGGCGAGGACGAGGAGCCGGTCGCACACGTCGAGGCTGAGCACGCTGTGCGTGACGACGATGACCGTGCGGCCGTCGTCGGCGAGGCCGCGCAGCATGTGCATCACCGAGCGGTCCATGCCGGGGTCGAGCCCGGACGTGGGCTCGTCGAGGAAGAGCAGCGAAGGCTTGGTGAGCAGTTCGAGTGCGACGCTCACGCGTTTGCGCTGGCCGCCGGAGAGGCTGTGGATGGGCTGGTCGGCGCGCTGTTCCAGACCGAGTTCGCGGATGACCTCATCGACTCTGGCCCGGCGTTCCGCCTGCTCGGTGTCCTGGGGGAAGCGGAGTTCGGCGGCGTAGCCGAGGGCGCGGCGCACGGTCAGCTGGGCGTGCAGGATGTCGTCCTGCGGTACGAGGCCGATGCGCTGGCGCAGCTCCGCGTAGTCGCGGTAGAGGTCGCGGCCGTCGTAGAGGACGGTGCCGCCGTCCGCGGGGCGCAGCCCGGTGAGGGCGTTGAGCAGGGTGGACTTCCCCGCGCCGCTGGGTCCGACAACGGCCAGCAGGCACTTCTCGCCGACGGGGAACGAGACCTGGTCGAGGAGTGTCTTGCGGCCCCGGTCGACGGTGACCGTCAGTCCCTGGACGTCGAGAGACACCTCGCCCGTGTCGACGTACTCCTGCAACTGGTCGCCGACGAGGCAGTACGCGCGGTGGCCGACGCCGACGATGTCCCCCGGCGCGACGGGCGCGCGGTCCACCGGCTGGCCGTTGAGGTAGGTGCCGTTGTGACTGCCGAGGTCGACGATCTCGTACGTACCGTCCGGGAGGACCCTCAGTTCGGCATGCCGGCGGGAGACGACCAGATCGTCGATGACCACGTCGTTGTCGTCGGCGCGGCCGATGCGGACGGTGCGGGTGGGCAGCGGGCGCACGGTCGTCGGCTGCCGGAAGGTGCCGGTGGCCGAGGGCGTGCTGACGGAGGAGGGGCGTTCGGGAGCGCGGGGTTCGGGCGGAGTGCGGCCGACGACCACCGCGCGCGGGCCGTCGGTGACGCTGCCGAAGCGGATGACGCTGCCCGGCCCGATTTTCCCCTCCTCGACGCGCCGCCCGTCGGCGTACGTTCCGTTGGTGCTGTGCTCGTCCTCGATGGTCCAGTGATCGAGTTCGGCGTGGAGGACGGCGTGATGCCACGAGACGCGGGCGTCGTTGATGACGATGTCGCTCAGCGGGTCGCGGCCCACGTGATAGTCCCGGCTCGGACTCATCACCGTGGAGCCGGTGTCGGTCTCCAGCACGAGTTCGGGCGCAGTCGGCGCCACAGGCCGCTTCCCCATGCCAGAATTCTACCCATTCGCCCGAATCTCCGCCTGAGGTCGCCACCACCGGCCTCCACGCAGTTTTCTGCTTCTGGGGAGGTTGACGGCCTGCTGTCGTGTCGGGTGGGCGCCGGGTTCCACGGTTCCGGTCGGTAGTACTGCTCGTAAGGGCGGAAGTTTGCTGGTCAGCCGGGGTTCGGCAGGGCCGTGAACCGTTGCAGGGCGTCGGTGATCACGCCGGTCTGGAGCCAGTGCTCGGCGAGGTGGAGGATGCGGTGGCGTCCGGTGGTGATGAGCTGAGCGACCGCGGAGAGCAGCTCCAGCCGCAGGCGGCGGGGCTCCTATCCGCGGGCTTGGCCGGTGGGGGCGAGCAGGGGCATCCAGCCCAGGAGGTCGCTGGCCTTGTTGCCTGTAGTGCCTCCGGCGGGTGTGACCTCGTCACCACAACCGCAGTTGCAGTACTAGGCCGGACCCAGTTCCGGGTCGCGGGTTTCGATGACCTCCCAGTGGCCCAGGCGGTCCGTGAGGGCCGCTCGGCGGCGGGCCAGGAAGACGAAGGCGGCGACGGCGGCAATCGCGGCGACTGCGGTCGTGGACAGTGCGGCCCCCCAGGACATCGGGACCATCAGGACGTAGATGGCAAGGGCATAGGACAGCAGCAGGCCGCCGAGCCAGGGCCAATGGGCGCCCGGCAGCACGGTGGTGGGGGTGGGGGCGAGGACGGTACTGCGGTTCGGGTCGGGCTGTACGGGGGGCGCAGGGGCGAGGATTCGCTCGAAGTCGGCGCGCTCTACTTCCAGCCACGCCACCACGCCTTCGTCGGTGACGAAGACGACCGGCTGGTTGTTCCTGATCAGGCGCCAGTTACGGGCACCGCACAGCCAGCCCGGCCGTTCGCCCATGGTGGCCGCGATCAGGGCGAGCGCGTGGGGCGGGCCGCCGCGGTTGGCGGCCAGCACCTCGGAGCCGTCCTCCAGTGCGAGGCACAGCTTGTGGTCCGAGGTCACGCGGACGGTGCCGTCGACATCTCCGAGCGACACGTGATCGCCGCGCCGGGCCGAGGTGATTCGTGCACGGACGGCGGGCAGGGCCGATCCGCCGGCCGCGTCCTCGCGGAGGGAACGGGCGGCAGCGTCGACTTTCGGGGCGTACCGGATCACGCGCAGCACCCAGACGCACAGCAGGAGGCCGCCGGGAATGAAGGCGGTCACCGTGAGATAGGGCGGCAGGGAGAACGCAAATGGGGAGTCGGTCTCCGCGTACCGGCCGAGCTGGCCGGAGTAGTCCACCACGCCGCCGAGTTCGGGTGCCGAGGGGGCGTACAGGACGATCGTGGGTCTGGGCCGGCTGCCCCTGCTTCCTCCCTGCATCGCGAAGTGGCCGTTGCGCACAACGACCCGCCCGGTGACCCGCTGACCATCCGGGGCGAGGACGGGGACTTCGACCGTCACATCACCGCTGAACTTCGCGACTTTCGGGTCGTCTCTCGTCAGCCGGTGAACGGCGACGATCGTGCCCTCGGCGGTTTCGGCGCCGGCCTTCTGTATCGCGGCGATGCGCCTGAGGTCGTCGCCGTCCGGCCGGATCGCCAGCTCGGTCGCCACGGACAGGGCGGGCAGTATCACGGCCACGCCCAGCAGCCAGGGTGTGATGCGGCGCATCCACCGCGGCTCAACGGGCAGGCATGCGGGCGGTGGCACGGGGTCGGTCTGCCGGGGGGCCGTGACGCGGACCGGCCGGGAACCCGACCACACCCATACGGCGGCCAGGACCAGAGCCACGGCCCCGAGTACGGCCACGTCCGGCCGGTACACGGACATGCCCGCCCGCAGCAGCAGGGTCCAAATCGCCAGCACTGCGAACAGCAGCGCGCCCCCGCCCGAAGTCCTGGTCAACCAGGTGTTTCTCGCCATGATCGCGGACTGTACCAACGTCGGTGCGTGGCACGGCAGATGGACCGGCTCGGGTACGGATGGGGCGATTAGAGGTCGCTCCTTCTGACGTCTTCGTCCTACGCCCGCAGGGCGGCGGCCCGCGCAGAACTTGACTGGTCGCGCTGCTCGATCGACTCCTCTGCGTGCGGGCTGTAACTACAAACCGGTGAAGTCCGGCAGCGACGGGCGCCCACACTGGGCTCTCACCCACGCCGTACAAGCCACATGGCTTCCCGATGAAGCGGTGCACCGCCTGGCCGCGTACAAGCTCCTCGCCGCCTACGACACAAACAGGCAGGGGAACGCGCAGGACCAGCAGTTCGGTGGCAATTGCCTCTGGTGTCCGAGGCGCGCTCAGCTGCGAACAGGTAGCTGCCGGGCGAAGCGGCGGACAGCATCGGTGAAGGCATCTGGATCGTCGAAGTTCGCGAGATGTCTTGCCCGCGGGATCAATTCGACGCGGGCGTGCGGATGCGCGCGGGCGAAGTCCATCTCGCCGGACCGGAAGACGGCGTCCTTCTCGCCGTTCAAGATGAGCACGGGAGCCGCCACATGACGCATCGCACCCGCGTCAAAGCGGCCCAGCACCTCGCCCCAGGCGGCTGGCAGGGTGTGGAAGGCGTAGCCGGAGCGGATGGTCGCCTCAACCACCTCCGGAGGATAGAGCCGGCGCAGCAACCGGTCGTTCCACCGGGCCAGCCGCTCCGCCGGTAGGCGAGGGACGAGTCCGGCGACCCACCGATACGGCGTTGCCCATGGGCCACGAGTTGAGGCGCTGGCCCCAGCAAGTACCAGCCCCCGCACCTGCTCGGGGCAGCGCCGCGCGAACTCCAACGAGACGTATCCGCCGAGCGAGTGCCCGACGATCAGAGCCGGTCCGCCGGCGAGCGAGTCCACCGCGGAAGCGATGATCTCCGCCGCCGCGTTCAGGCTCCAGGGTTGAGCAGAGCGGGCGCCGTGGCCTGGTAGGTCAACAGCGGCTACCTGGAAGTCCTCTTGGAGTGCGGCGAGTTGTGGGCTCCACTGTCCCGCGTTGAACCGCGTCCCGTGTACGAAGATGATGGGCGGTGCACCCGTTGCCGTCATGAGTCCCCCAGATCAGCGCTCTCCTCGGACCGACTCTACCGGCGGGCCATCCCGGCCCTGAGACGCGGACCTGGCGGCGGCCCAGATGGTGCTGGTGTCCGCGCAGGGACCCACCGCTGCGGTCATTCCTCGGCGGGGTGTCGTGCTGGATGCGCAGGTCAGAGCAGGTGCCGGTAGAAGCCGCCACTTGTGGACTATGAAATCCAAAACGTGCTAGCGTCCGCATATGGCCAGACCACGCGCTTTTGACGAGAGTGCGGTCCTCGACGCAGCGGCGGCGCAGTTCCGTGTTCACGGGTACGCCGATACGTCGACCGAGCAGCTCTGCGAAGCAGCCGGTCTTCGGCGCAGCAGCCTGTACAACGCGTTCAAGTCCAAGGACGAGCTTTTCGTACAGGCCCTGGGGCACTACGCAGCTACCATGCGCGGACACCAAGAATCGATCCTGACCGACACCTCCCTCACTGGCGCCGAACGGATCCAGAAGCTGATCGGCGCGATCGTCGGCGAGGAGCGGGCGGCTCGCAGCGAGGGACGTGCCGCCGGTTGCATGGGTGTACACGCCCTGATGAATCCCGACTTGAGGGCGCGCGACGAACGCATCGCGCGCATCCTCGAACGAGACCTCCGGGAACGACTCGACATGATGGAAGGCGCCATCCAGGCCGGCCGCATGGACGGGAGCATTCCCGAGGGTGCTGACGCCAGTGAAGGCGCGCTCCTGATCAACGCCCTCATCGCGGGCCTCCGGGTGACAGCGCAGAGCGGTGTCACACCCGAGGTGTTGCACCGGATCGCTCTCGACGGCCTTCGCTCTCTGCTGGCCTGAGAGCACAAGTGCGGCAGCTGCTCCGTGGTTTCGCTTGCCCAAATTTTGGACTTTAGAATACAGAAAGACGCTCTTGCTATGAACAAACGACCTCTCTACTGGCTCATGCTCACCCTGCTCCTCGTCGCCATGAGCGAGTTGCAGACGATGGGCATGCTGCCCGATATGGCCCGTGGTCTCGGCGCTTCGACCGCCGCGATCGGTGCCTTCATCTCGATCTACTCCTTCGGCATGGCCATCGGCGGACCGCTCATCGCCTGGGTTCTGCGTCAAGTCCCACCCAAGGCCGCGCTCCTGGGTGTCGTCACCGCCTACGCGATACTGGAAGCCGCCGTCCCGCTGATCCACAACTACTGGTGGGTCGCAGCCCTCCGCCTGCTGACCGGAACGCTCGGTGGCGCCGTGTTCGGACTCACCCTGACCATGGCCGCTCGGCTCGCCCCCACCCCCGACCGCATCGCGTCCTCGATCTCCATCGTGCTCAACGGGCTTATGCTCGGCGCCGTCCTCGGTCTGCCCATCAGCCACGCCATCGCCACCGCGTGGAACTGGCAGACGAGCTTTGTCATCCTCGGTGCCGCAGGCCTGCTCATCGTCCTGCTCGACGTCCGCACCCTGCCCGCCCTGCCCGCGGCCTCCGCGCAGACCACCGCCGACGAACTCCAGCAACTCCGCTCGCCCCGACTGTGGAGCCGTTTCCTCGTCAGCCTGCTGACCATCGGCGCGACCTACGGCGCCTTCTCCTACTTCACTCCCCTGCTGGAGCAGGACGCCGGCTTCACCTCCAACGCGACGACCGCGATCCTCTTCGGCTACGGTCTGTGCACCGTCATCGGCAACAACCTGGTAGGCCGCTATGCGGACCGCCACGCGGTGCCCCTGCTCCGCATCGGCCACCTCGTCCTGGCAAGTTCGCTGGTGCTCCTTGCACTCTGCGCCCACCTGCCGTGGGCGGCTCTGCCCGGTGTGCTCCTGGTCGGCCTCGTCGGCGTCACGATGAACCCCGCGCTCGTCGTCCGGGTCGTCGACGTCTCCGGCGCGGGCAACCTGGTCAACACCGTGCACACATCCGTGATCACCCTGGGCGTAGTGGCCGGCAGCGCCATCGGCGGCGCCGCTATCAGCGGCACCGGCGACAGCAGCTCGGCCCCCGCCATGTGGACCGGTGCCACCCTCGCCGTCCTCGCAGCCGGCGTCCTGGGCGCGCAGACCATCGGCTCCAAGCGACGTCGCACGAGCCTTCAGCCCGCACACAACTGACTCGGCGTATCCGTCGCGCTCATGTCGACTCCTGCCACATGATCACGCAGCAGATGCACTGACAAGGGGGTGAGGGCCTCAGCCCGGCGCGACCTCACCCCCACTCGCCGGTTCCCCCGCAAGACCGCCCCGGACCAGTTTTTCGCGCAACAACCCGTACATCTCAGTGGTGTGCCCCGGCTCGATGCGTGGTTTGGGGTAAGCAGGGCGCCGAGCAGCGTAGTGATCGTAAGTCCACGCCGCTCGCCACGAAATGGCCGTCGGCCGGCAAGCGAAGCAATGGCGCTACCACCGCTCGAAACATGGCGGCGATCTGCCCAACCCTTCCGCTACGCCCGCCGCGAGCGATAACGACCTCTCCCGAGAGACCTTCCGCCCACCTGCCCAGACACAAAACCCCAGTTCAGCGCACCCGTCCCCGCGGTTTCAGCGCCACCGGTGGCAGTTCCGGGGCGGGGAGTGCCGGGCCGTCGTAACCCTTTACCTCGCCGAAGCGGGTGCCCGTCGTCCAGGCAGTCCTCGCCTCCTCGATCTCCTCGTGGGAGCGGCCGACGAAGTTCCACCACATGACCAGTTCCTCCTCGAACGGCTCGCCGCCCAGGAGCATCACGGACGCGTTCGACTCGGCGCGCAGGGGGAGTTCGGTGCGGCCACAGCCCAGGTAGAGCATGGAGCCGGGGAGGACCGGGACGCCGTCGACGTGGGCCTCGCCGGACATGGACAGGACCGCGTACTCGAAGTCCGCCTCCAGCGGGAGGCGTACGTCCGCGCTGTCGGCCAGTGTGAGGTCCGCGCCGACGAGCGGGGTGTACGTCGTGCCGGGTGAGGTCGCCCCGTCGAGGGCGCCCAGGATCAGCGTCGCGCTCAGGCCGGGCGCGGTGATCCGGGGAAGCTCCGCGTGGTGCTCGAAGTGCGGGGCCGTGTGGCGGTCGCTGTCGGGCAGGGCGACCCACAGCTGCGCGCCGTGCAGATAGCGGGCGTGCGACTTCGGGCTCTCCTCGGAGTGGGAGATGGCCCGGCCCGAGGTCATCAGGCCCAGCTCGCGGGGGCCGATGGTTTGCAGGCTGCCGGTGGAGTCGCGGTGCAGGACCTCGCCGTCGTGCAACCAGCTGACCGTCTGGAGGCCCATGTGCGGGTGGGGCGGCACCTGCATGCCGGGCTCGTCCGCGATGTCGTCGGGGCCGTAGTGGTCGACGAAGCACCAGGCGCCGACCATGCGGCGCCCGAGGTTGGGCAGCAGTCGGCGGACCTCGGTGGACTCGCCGAGCTTCACCCGCCGGGGGCTGAGGAGTTCCCGTACCGGTTCCGCGACGACGAACCCTCGGCCGCCGCACCGGCTCGGCACCGCCTCGCGATCAAGATTGCTCATGCCGCACAACCTAGCCCCGGGGGCGCCGCACGTCAGTCCCCCGTCGGTGCATCGCCCACGCCAGGGTGTAGTGGAATATTCAACCACTTGGGGGTGTTGCAGCGCCCGAAGGAGGCAGACAGTGGAGATGACGTATTACGACCACGGGACCGCGGCGGAGCGCTGGGAGCGCGCTCGGCAGTTCTTCGACGCCAAGGAGTACGTGACGGCGGCGGGGATCCTCGACGCCCTGGCCGACGAGGTGCCCGAGCAGGTCGCCCCGCGGCTGCTGCTCGCCCGCGCCTACTACCACTCGGCCCAATTGCTGCGCGCCGAGCGCGAGTTGCGCAAGGTGATCCAGCTCGACCCGGTCGAAGGCTACGCCCGGCTGATGCTGGGGCGCACGCTGGAGCGGCAGGGCCGCACGGCCGACGCGGCACCCCAGCTGCGGCTGGCCGCGGCGCTGAGCGGTGATTTCGCCGAGTCGTGAGGCGGGGCGGGCGTCAGCATCGCCGCGTGGGCGCCCGCCCGGCGTCCGTCGGGCGCGGCCCGTTCCCGCGCACCGCCCCGCGGCGATCCCCGGCGTATCGTCACAAACAGGCATAGCGTGTCGCCAATACGTGTCGCCCACACACGCCGCCCTCACGACCACTGCGAGGACCGCCATGCGAAAGATCATCTGGACGATGTCGGTGTCCCTGGACGGGTTCATGGAGGGGCCGAACCGCGAAATCGACTGGCACCGGGTCGACGACGAGCTGCACCGCCACTTCAACGACTGGTGCGCAACGCTCGGCGCGTTCCTGGACGGCCGCGTGACCTGGGAGCTGATGGACGCCTACTGGCCGACCGCCGATCAGGATCCGTCGTGCGGCGAGATCGAGGCGCGGTTCGCCGGGATCTGGCGGGACACACCCAAGTACGTCTTCTCGCGCACCCTGCGCCAGGCGGGCTGGAACACCACGATCCTGCGTGAGGTGGTCCCGGAGGAGATCCGGGCGCTCAAGGAGAAGGCGGGCGGTGACCTCGCCCTCGGCGGGGCCGAACTCGCCGCGACCTTCCTGCGCCTGGGGCTGATCGACGAGATCCACACCTACGTCCACCCGGTCGTGATCGGCCGCGGAAAGCCCATGTTCCTGGCGCCGGACGTGCGGGCCGACCTCCGGCTCGCCGGGACACGGACCTTCGGCAGCGGCGTCGTACAGCTTCGCCACCAAGTCGCCGGCTCCCCAACTAATGCGCATTAGTTCCGTCTCTCCCTAGCGATCCGCCGCAACCCCCGTAAGAATTGCGGCGACTTCGACCCAGGGGAGAGATGAGCATGAAGAGGCGCAGCGTTCTGCTCGCGGCACTGGCGGCCACCGCCGCATCGGGCGGTACGGCGATGGCGGCGCGGAAACCCTCCGCGTCGGACAAGCGCGTAGTCGTCTATTACCAGACGCAGTACACGAATGGCACGTACGTGTCACCGCTCGCGCTCACCGAACGCAACACCGGCGTGACGGACGTGCTGGTGGCCGCGGTGCACCTCAATGACCTCAACGGCCCTTACGCCCCGGTGCACTTGAACGACGATCCGCCCCACTCGGCCAGGTACGACCGCATGTGGCGCGATCTGAAGGCCTTGCAGGGCAAGGGCGTGCACGTGCTCGCGATGGTCGGTGGCGCGGCTCCCGGGAGCTTCACCCGGCTCGACAACGAATTCAGCACGTATTACCCGCTGTTGCGGGACTTCATCCGGCAGTACGACCTCGACGGCGTCGACCTCGATGTCGAGGAGGAGATGTCGCTGGCCGGAATCGAGCGCGTCATCAGTGCGCTGCGCGCCGACTTCGGTCCCGATTTCCTCATTACGCTCGCGCCGGTCGGCAGCGCGCTGAAGGGCGGCGGAAATCTCTCCGGGTTCGACTACGACGACCTTTACCGCAGCCGCGGCGGTGACATAGCGTGGTTCAACGCGCAGTTCTACAACGGCTGGGGCCGTATGAACTCCACGGCCGATTACGACGCCATCATCGCGCGCGGCCTGATTCCCGCGTCCAAGGTGGTCGCGGGCACGCTGACCTCACCGGCCAACGGCGGCAGCGGCTATGTCGGCATGACGACGCTCAAGTCGACGCTGCGCGCGCTCGCGGCCAAGCACCGGGGGTTCGGCGGCGTGGCCGGTTGGGAGTACTTCAACTCCGCGCCCGGCGGCACCGCCGCGCCCTGGAAGTGGGCGGCCGAGGTCTCCTCCGTACTGAAGCGCTGACACCCCGACACAGGTCACAGCCACAAGGCCTCGGCGACGGTCATCCCCGCGAAGGCCGCGCCGAGGCCCGCGAGGACGCTGCCGAGCGCGTTGGCGACCGCGTAGAACCGCGCCCCCTCCTCGGCGAGCCGCAGCGTCTCGTACGAGAAGGTCGAGTACGTCGTCAGGGCCCCGCACAGTCCGGTGCCGAGGAACAGCTGCGCCTGGGAGGACGCGGCGCCCGCCGCGGTGGCGCCGGTGAGCACGCCGAGGACCAGGCTCCCCACGACGTTGACGGTGAAGGTCCCCCAGGGGAAGTCCGTGCCGTGGCGTGCCTGGACGGCGCGGTCGGTCAGATAGCGCAGCGGCGCGCCGATCATCCCGCCGGCGACCACGATCAGCCAGTTCACGACGACCGCCTCCACATCACCAGCCGGCGCGTCGTCCACGCCGCGCTCCCCACCGCGGCGAGCGCGACGAGCAGGGTCAGTGCCAGGTAGGCCAGCGCCGTGCGGGCGTGGCCGCCGCTCGCGAGGCGCTCGATGTCCACCGCGTACGTCGAGAAGGTGGTGAAGCCGCCGAGCACGCCCGTGCCGAAGAACGGCCGCACCAGGCGGTGCGCGGCCCACACGTGGGTGATCAGCACCATGAAGACGCCGATGACCGCGCAGCCGAGGGCGTTCACCGCGAGTGTCGCCCAGGGGAAGTCATGGGCCGCCACCGGCCACAGGAGGGACACGCCATAGCGCGCCGACGCCCCGATGCCGCCGCCCACCGCCACGGCGGCGACGATCTGACCCTGCCCGCCGCGTGACCGCCCGTCTGTGGGTTCGCCGGTCGCTTCGGGCCGCCGGGCTTCCATGGGTGTACGCCTCCTACTCGCCGTCGCCCGTCGGCAGGCGCGCTCGTCCGCAAGGAGGGACCGTCGGCGGCGGTTCGCCGCGGTTCGGGTACGGCGGGCCCCACCGCCGCGCGGCGCGAAGACGCAAGATCGCCGCTGGTACCAGGCTAACCCGGCAGGGCGAGTGGGACATGGCGCGTGGCGCGGCCGTGGGCGTCGAGGAGCCACCCCATGCGCTTGGGCGAGTGGAGGCCCACCGTGCGGTCCCTGACCTCCAGCGCCGGGAAGCGCCGGGTGAGGGCCAACTCAAAGGGGGCGACGGCGTCCAGGCCGGGCAGCCAGACGATGGCGAGGAGGTTGTGCGGGCCGCTGACGGAGGCACACATGCGGACCTGCTCCATGCGGGCCAGCGCGTTCCCGATGGGGTCGAGGTCGGCGTGCGGGACGGTCGCACGGTAGATCACCATGGTCGAGAGGCCCGCCAGGGGGTGCGCGAGGTCGCAGCGGAAGGTGATGTCGCCGCCGTTGATCAGACGCCGGAGCCTGCGCCGGGCGGTGTGCTCGCTGATGCCGGTCGCCGCGCCGAGTTCGGTGTAGCCGAGCCTGCCGTCGCCGCCGAGGACCCTGACCAGGTCCTGGTTGTCCGCCACCCGGGAGCCGTGCGCGTCCGTGCCGCGAGTGGTGTGAGTGGTGTGCCGCACGGCACGCGGCGGGGACAGGGTGGCGCGGCCCGCCGGTTCCATCGCGCGGATCCGCCAGTCGCCCCCTTCGCCGTAGAGCCTGATGCCGAGCCGGGTGCGCGTGGAGCGCACACCCGGCAGGCCGCCGATGGCGCCGTGCACCGAGCGGCCGAGCGAGGGCAGGTCGGTGGCGGCGACGGACACGAAGAGGTCGAAGTCCCCCGCCGTCTCGTCGATGCTGAACACCCACGGCAGTTCGGCGAGGGCGGCGACGACCGTTTGCAGGGAGCGCGGACGGCAGCGCACCTCGACGTAGGCGACGGTCGCCAGCTTCGCCGAGGCGTGGGCGGTGATCCAGGCGAGGCGGCCCGTATGCAGGCGCTCCCAGCGGCGGGCCGCGGTGGTCGCGTCCACGCCGAGCGCGCGGCCGATGCGGGTCCACGGGGCGCGGGGCGCGGATTGCAGGGCGTCGACGAGCGCGAGGTCCAGCTCGGAGAACCGGGTGTCGGAATCCGGGGCGATCTCGCGTGGGGAGACGCTTTCCGGCAATTTCGCTCCTCCTTCGTGCCCGGGCCGGATCGTGGGGGTACGTGCCGGCCGACGCCCAGTATCGGCCCCTGTCGAGAGGAGTGCCGTATCCGTGTCCGCTCGGCGCCCGCCCCCCCCTGGTCGCCCTGTCCACCTTGGAGCACTCATGACATCTGCCGATCACATCCGCACGCCCGCACCCGTGGCCCCGCTACTGTCCGGCCTCGACGGCCGGCTGCCCGGTCTGCGCACGCTCTACGAGGACCTGCACGCCCACCCCGAGCTGTCCTTCCAGGAGGTGCGTACCGCGGGCGTCGCCGCCGCGCGGCTGCGGGAGCAGGGCTGGGAGGTCACCGAAGGGGTGGCCGGTACGGGAGTGGTCGGTGTGCTCACCGCGGGCGAGGGGCCGGTGGTGCTGCTGCGCGCCGACATGGACGGGCTGCCGGTCAAGGAGGAGACGGGACTCCCGTACGCCTCCGAGCGGACCGCGGTCGGCAGTGACGGGGAGGAGGTCCCCGTGATGCACGCGTGCGGGCACGACCTGCACGTCGCCTGCCTGCTCGGCGCCGCCGCGCAGCTGGCCGCCAACCGGAAGGCCTGGCGCGGCACGGTGGTGGCGGTGTTCCAGCCGGCCGAGGAGGTGGGCGGGGCCCCGGCGATGATCGAGGACGGCTTCCGTGAGCGCTTCCCGCGCCCCGAGGTGTGCCTGGGCCAGCATGTGGCGCCCGCGCCCGTCGGCTTCGTCGGCACCCGGCCGGGGCCGCTGATGGCGGCTTCCGACAGTCTGCGGGTGCGGCTCTTCGGGCGCGGCGGGCACGGTTCGATGCCCGAGAGCACCGTGGACCCGGTCGTGCTCGCGGCCGCGGTCGTGCTGCGCCTCCAGACCGTGGTCTCGCGAGAGGTGGGAGCGGCGCAGGCGGCCGTGGTGACCGTCGGGGCGATCCACGGCGGCACCAAGGAGAACATCATCCCGGACATGGTCGAACTCCAGGTCAACATCCGCTCCACGACCCCCGCCGTACGGGAACGGGTCCTCGCCGCCGTCGAGCGGATCATCCGCGCCGAGGCGGCCGCGTCCGGCGCCCCCAGGGAGCCGGAGATCACGGAGCTGAACTCCTTCCCCGTCACCGTGAATGACCCCGCGGCCACCGCCACGGTCCACGCCGCCCTCACCGCGGCCCTCGGCGAGGGGCACGTGTTCACCCTGCCGCGGCCGCTGATCGGCAGCGAGGACTTCGGCGCCTTCGGCACCGCGCTCGAAGTCCCCTCCGTCTTCTGGCACTTCGGCGGCGCCGACCCCGCCCTGTTCGCGGGCCTGGACCCCGATGCCCTGCTGGAGGACGGGATGCCGCCCACCATCCCCGCCAACCACTCCGCCCTGTTCGCGCCGCTGCCCGGCCCCGCCATCGAGGTGGGCGTGACGGCGCTGCTCGCGGCGGCGGCGCAGTGGCTGACGGACACGGCCGAGGCGAACCGCAGGCCCTAGGGCGTGTCCGGAAAGTCCCGTCGTTCGCCCGCAGGGCGGGCGTCGCGGCGTCCGGTGCGTGCTCTCGGCGTGCCGGCCGGAAGCCCTCGTACTGGGCGTACTCGGGCTTTCGGCCGACGCGGCGAGAGTGCGTGCCGGGGCGTCGCGACGCAGGCGGGACTTTACGGACACGCCCTAGCGAGGACCGGCGCGCACTGCTCCAGTGGGTCGCCCGCGGGTGAGGTTCAGCCGCGGTAGGTCTCCAGGAGCCGGAGCCAGACCTCGCTGATCGTCGGGTAGGCCGGGACCGCGTGCCACAGGCGGTCCAGGGGGATCTCCCCCGCCACCGCCATCGTCGCCGAGTGGATGAGTTCGCCGACGCCGGGGCCGACGAAGGTGACGCCGAGGAGGATCTCGCGGTCCAGGTCGACGACCATGCGGGCGCGGCCCCGGTAGCCGTCGGCGTAGAGGCCCGCGCCCGCGACGCCCGCCATGTCGTAGTCGACGGCCCGCACCCGGTGCCCCGCGGCCTCGGCCTCGGCGAGGGTCAGGCCCGCCGAGGCCGCCTCGGGGTCGGTGAAGACCACCTGGGGTACGGCGGCGTGGTCGGCGGTGGCGGCGTGGGCGCCCCAGCGGTCGGTCTCCAGGAGGGGGACGCCCTGGGCGCGGGCGGCGATGGCGGCGCCCGCGACGCGGGCCTGGTACTTGCCCTGGTGGGTGAGGAGCGCGCGGTGGTTCACATCGCCCACCGCGTACAGCCAGTCGCTGCCCGCCACGCGCAGGCTCTCGTCGACCGGCAGCCACGAGCCGGGCTCCAGGCCCACCGTCTCCAGGCCGATGTCGTCGGTGCGCGGGGCGCGGCCCGTCGCGAAGAGGATCTCGTCCGCCCGGAGGGTCGAGCCGTCGTCCAGGGTCGCCGTGACCGTGCCGTTCTCGCGTGTGACGGCGGTGACGGAGACCCCGGAGCGGATCTCGGCGCCCGCCTCCCTCAGGGCCTCCTGGACCAGCTCGCCCGCGAACGGCTCCATGCGGGGCAGCAGGCCCCCGCCGCGCACGAGCACGGTCACGCTCGATCCGAGCGCCTGCCAGGCCGTGGCCATCTCCACGGCGACGACACCGCCGCCCACTACCAGGAGGCGGTCGGGGACGTGGTCCGCGGCGGTCGCCTCGCGGCTCGTCCACGGCTTGACGTCGGCGAGGCCCGGCAGGTCGGGCAGGGCCGCGCGGGTGCCGGTGCAGACGGCGACGGCGTGGCGGGCCCGCAGCGCGGTCTCGGTGCCGTCCGTGCCGGTGACCGTGACCTGGCGGGGGCCCGCGACGCGGCCGTGGCCCCGGTAGAGGTCGACGCCGACGCCCTCCAGCCAGCCGACCTGGCCGTCGTCCTTCCAGTGCGAGGTGTAGTCGTCGCGGTGCGCGAGGACCGCGGCCGCGTCGAGCGGACCCCCGACGGACTGGCGCAGCCCGGGGACGCGGCGGGCGTCCGCGCGGGCGATGACGGGGCGCAGCAGGGCCTTGCTGGGCATGCACGCCCAATAGGAGCACTCGCCTCCGACGAGTTCGCTCTCCACGATCGCGGCGCTCAGCCCCGCCGCGCGGGCCCGATCCGCGACGTTCTCCCCCACGGGACCCGCACCGATGACTACTACGTCGTACGTCTTGGCATCCGTCATGGGGACAGTCTGTCGGCAGGTGTGCGCCGTGGCCACATGGGTAAGCGCGCGGAACACGCCCGTGCGCGCACGGATCAGTTCCGCGCGCGGACGGGCGGAATACGTTCGCACCATCGGCCGTTGTGCACAGCGGCCATGCCCCATACAGGAAGCAGGGACACCATGAGCAACGCGACTCTGGAGCTGACCAAGGAGAACTTCGACCAGACGGTCACGGACAACGAGTTCGTTCTGATCGACTTCTGGGCTTCGTGGTGCGGTCCTTGCAAGCAGTTCGCCCCGGTCTACGAGAAGGCCGCCGAGGCCAACCCCGACCTGGTCTTCGCCAAGGTCGACACGGAGGCCCAGCCTGAGCTGGCCGCCGCCTTCAACATCCAGTCCATCCCGACCCTGATGATCGTCCGCGATCAGGTCGCGGTCTTCGCCCAGCCGGGCGCGCTGCCCGAGGCGGCGCTGACGGACGTCATCGGGCAGGCCAGGAACCTGGACATGGACGAGGTGCGCAAGCAGGTCGCCGAGGAGCAGTCCAAGCAGCAGGAACAGGAGCAGTGAGCCACCGGTAGTTCAGGAGATCAGGGGCCGGGCCGCCGAGGTCCGGCCCCGGAGCCCGGCGCGGGCTCTCAGCTGGACTCGCGGTGCACGACGGCCGCTCCGAGCATGTCGTGCACCTCGGGTTCGGCGCCCGGGTCGCGCACCACGCGGTCGACCAGTTCCGCGAGACCGCGGCCGGAGGGCAGCTCGATGCGGACGGTGCTGAGCCGGGGCCTCAGCAGTCTGCCGAGCATGAGGTCGTCGGAGCCGATGACGGCCGCCTCTTCGGGGACCGCGATGCCTTCGTCCTGGAGAGCCCGCATCAGCAGCATCGCGTACTCGTCGTTGTACGCGAAGACGCCTTCGAGGCCCAGTGCGCGCCAGCGCGCCGCGAGCCCGGCGGCGGACCCCTCCGTGTAGGCGAGGGGCAGTTCCGTGACCGAGGCGCCCGCGATGTGCGCGTCCGCGACGGCGGCGCGAAGGCCCTCGACGCGGGGCCGGGAGAAGAGGTCGAGGCCGGGCTCCTCGGGGACGACGGCGCCGATCCGGCGCCGCCCTTGGGCCAGCAGGTGCCGGGCGGCGGCCTCTCCCACCCGGCGTCCGTCCATCAGGAGCGCGTGCGCGCCCTCGACGCGCTGCGGGCCGAGCGTGAAGACCGCCTTGGCGCCCGACCGCTTCAGGACCGTCACGCCGTGCGGCCCGAGGGCGGAGGTGTCGGGGGCGAGGACGGCCACGGGACGCAGCTCGGCCCAGGCGCGGGCGGCGTCCTCGCCGGTCATGCCGAGGCTCGCGTACTGCACGACGGTGTAGTCGAGGCGGCTGAGCGCCCATTGCAGTTCGTTGAAGAACCGGCTGAAGAGCGGGCCCATCGGGATCTCCGACGTGGGCATGAGAACCATGCGGCTGTGTCCGGCGCGCAGGCTGCGGGCGGCCGCGTGCGGGACGTATCCCAGTTCCCTCGCGGCCTCGTGGACGCGGCGGCGGGTGGGCTCGCTGATCCGTACGGTGCCTGCGTTGTTGAGGACGTAGCTGACGGTCGCGCGGGAGACGCCCGCGAGGCGTGCGACGTCGGCGCTCGTCGGCACCGAGCGCTTGGCCGGCTGCTGGTTCGGTATCTGCACCATGACGTCGGCATCCTCGCAGACGGCGGTGGGCGGCCCAACGGCGGGCACCGGGTGAATTTCCCTGCCACGGTTCGGTCTTGTCCCCTCCGCTGTCGTTCCGCGGCCGGCTACTCGCCGGTTAACGTGCGGGCACGTGTCGTCGACCGAAGGTGTCCCCACATGAGTGCCGACCGTGCCGAAGGCCTGACCCGTACCGCTCGCGCGCTGGCCGAGGGGGAGGTGTCCTCCCGTGCGCTGACCGAGCGGGCGCTGGCCAGGATCGAGGCGGCGCAGCCCTCGCTGAACGCCTTCAAGCGGGTGCGGGCCGAGGCCGCGCTCGCCGAGGCGGACGCCGCCGACCGGGAGTTGGCCGCGGGCGGGCCGTTCCCGGGGCGGCCGTTGCTGGGGGTGCCGCTGGCCGTCAAGGACGACATGGATGTGGCGGGTGAGCCGACCGCGTTCGGATGCAGGGGTGACTTCCCGCCGAAGTCCGAGGACTGCGAGGCCGTGCGGCGGCTGCGGGCGTCCGGTGCCGTGATCGTCGGCAAGACCAATACGTGCGAGCTGGGGCAGTGGCCCTTCACGGAGGGCCCCGGCTTCGGCGACACGCGCAATCCGTGGAATCCCGGTCATACGCCGGGCGGTTCGTCGGGCGGCTCGGCGGCCGCGGTGGCCGCGGGCCTGGTCCCCGCGGCGCTCGGGTCGGACGGGGCGGGTTCGGTACGGATACCCGCCGCCTGGACCCATCTGGTCGGCATCAAGCCGCAGCGCGGCCGGATATCGACGTGGCCGTGGCCCGAGGCGTTCCACGGCATCACCGTCAACGGCCCGCTCGCCAGGACGGTCGCCGATGCCGCGCTGCTCCTCGACGCGGCGAGCGGCAGCCACCGGGGTGATCTGCACCGGCCGCCCGCGGTTCGGGCCGCCGAGGCCGCCACCCGCGACCCGGGGCGGCTGCGGATAGCGCTGTCGCTGCGCATGCCGTTCACGGCGACGCCCAAGCGGTTGCATCCGGCGGTGCGGCAGCGGGTCGTCGCGCTGGCGGACCGGCTCGCCGCGCTCGGGCACGACGTGGCGGAGGCCGACCCGGACTACGGTCGGATAGGGCTGGCGTTCGTGCCGCGCGCCACGGCGGGCATCGCGGAGTGGGCGCGGCACGTCCCCGACAGCTCACTCCTCGACCGGCGCACCCGTGAGGCGGCGCGTATGGGGCGCCTGCTGGGCGGCGCGCCGCTGCGCCTGGCCCGCCGCGCCGAGGCCGCGCTGCACCGTCGGGTGGGGGCGGTCTTCTCCACGTACGACGTGGTGATCGCGCCGACGACGGCCACTCCCCCGCCGCGGATCGGCGCGCTGGCGGAGATGAGCGGCTGGCGCACCGACCAGGCGATGATCGCCGCCTGCCCCTACGCCTGGCCGTGGAACGTCCTCGGCTGGCCGGGCGTCAACGTCCCCGCGGGGCGGGTCGCGGGCTCTCTGCCGGTCGGCGCCCAGCTGCTCGGCCCCGCGGGCAGCGAGCCGCTGCTGGTATCCCTGGCCGCGCAGTTGGAGGCGGACCAGCGGTGGTACGAGCAGTGGCCGGCGCCGGCCCAGGAGGCGGAACGGGCGGCATGACCCGGCGCGGCGCCCGCCCGGCCGGGGCGCCGGCGTCGGCTCTCAGAACTCCGCCAGCGTCCGCCACAGCTGCGGGTCCTCGAAGCCGAGTGCCCACAGCGCGGTGTGGGCCACGCCGTGGCGCCGCAGGACGGGCAGGTGGGCGGCGGTCCCGCGCGCGTCCTGGTACCAGACCTCCCGGGTCGTCCCGCCTTCCCGGTAGGTGAAGTGGGGTGTGCTGGAGGCGGGGTCGATGCGGTAGGGCGCGCCGACCTTGCGGCGCAGCGCCTCCGCTTGTCTGGACGTCACGGCACGGGCGCGCCCGGGTGTGCCGACGGCCCAGTCCCAGCCGTAGGCGGGCAGTCCCATCTCCAGTTTGGCGGGCGGTACTTCGGCGGTGGCGCGGCGCAGGATCTCGTCGTACCAGGCGGGGCTGGACAGGGGGCCGGGGGCGCCTTCGGCCCAGTGGAGGTTGTACGCCATGATGCGCAGCCGGTCGGCGGCGGCGCCGAGCCGCTTGTAGTCCCAGACGCGGCCGGTGCCCGCGGTCTTCGGCGAGACGGTGATGACGCACTGCTTGCTCAGGGCGTGCAGCCGGTCGCAGAGGTCGGTGACCATCGTGGCGTATCCGTCGCGGACCTTCTCGTATGTGGCGTCGCCGGTCGGCGCGATGGTCTCGTAGTCGAGGTCGAGGCCGTCGTAGTCACGTCTTCGTACGACGTCGAGCAGGGTCTCGATGTGGGTGGCGCGGCGGGTCGGGTCGGTCACCACGCCGGCGAGGGCGTCGCGCGGCATCCTCTCCATGACGGTCGGCACGACCTTGATGCCGGCGCCGTGCAGCCCGTCGATGACGCGCCGCTCCTCCGCGTGGAGGTGCGGGTCGACCCGTCCGGCCGACTTCGTCTCGTACCAGAAGGGGCTGACGGTGTGCAGCTGGTCCGCGTGGCGCAGGGCGGTGTCGTACGCGGTGTCCTGGTCCCAGTACGGGAGCCAGGCGGAGGCCGTGCGGGGCGGCGAGGCCGGGGCGGGCGGGGGGACCGGGTCGGAGAGGGCCCGGGCCGACGGGAGCGCCGCTGCCGCCGTCGCGAGAGCGGCGAGGGCGACGAGGGCGCGGGCGCGGCGCGGGTGACGAAGCATCATTAACCGAGCGTGCGGGGCGCCGGGGGCTTGTGCCGCGCGGGTTGGGCCGGACAGGTTCCGCGGCCCGGTACGAGAACGGCTTCAGGGGCACTCTTGTGCGAACGGCCTTGAGGGTTTTGGGTGTGACGAGCACCTACGATTGGAAGGATCCCCGCATGCCCGAGGGAGACTGTACGAAGCACCTGATACCGCCACACGCCAAGGCACCGGACCCGGTGACCGAGGCGGAAGTGGAGGCGCTGGTCCGCGGCATCTGCTTCAAGACAGGGCCGCCCCGCTTCACCGGTGTCGAGCTGGAATGGCTCGTCCACGAGCCCGGACTGGCCCATCTGCCCGTCCCCACCGCCCGTCTCGAAGCGGCCTATGCCGCTCTGCGGGCCCTGCCCCTGCACGCGTCCGTCACCGTCGAACCCGGCGGCCAGCTGGAGCTAAGCTCGCTGCCCGCCGCTTCCCTGACGGAGTGCGTCTCGGCCATGCGGGCCGATCTCGGCCTCGTCCGTGACGCGTTACTCCCCCATCGCCTCACCCTCAGCGGGCTCGGCGCCGACCCGTGGCGGCCGCCGTCGCGGATCCTGCGCGAGCCGCGCTACGACGCGCTGGAGTCCTGCCTCGACCGCGGCGGCCCCGCCGGGCGCCGCATGATGTGCTCGACGGCCTCCGTGCAGATCTGTCTGGACGCCGGGTACGAGGAGCCGGGCCCGCTCGGCTACGCGCGCCGCTGGCGGCTGGCGCATCTGCTGGGTCCCGTCCTGGTCGCCGCCTTCGCCAACTCCCCGCTCCAGGAGGGCCGCCCGACCGGCTGGCGCTCCACGCGGCAGGCGGTGTGGGCGGGCATCGAGCCGGGCAGGTCCGGCGCCCCGCCGCTGGAGGGCGAGCCGCGCGAGACCTGGACGCGGCACGCGCTCGACGCGCCGGTCATGTGCGTCAAGAGGCCGCCGGGCGAGGGTCCCTGGAGCGCCCCGGACGGGCTGACGTTCCGGTCCTGGGCCCGCTCGGGCGTGCCGCGGCCGCCGACGCGCGACGACCTCGACTACCACCTGACCACGCTCTTCCCGCCGGTCCGCCCGCGCGGCCACCTGGAGCTGCGGATGGTCGACGCGCAGCCGGGCGAGGACGGCTGGATCGTGCCGCTCGCCGTGACGAGCGCGCTGTTCGACGACCCGGAGGCCGCCGAGACCGCCTACCGGGCCGTCAAGCCGCTCGCCGAGCGGGAGGGGCCGCCGGGCGCCCCCGCCGCGCCGCACAGCCCGCTGTGGCTGGACGCGGCACGCCATGGCATGGCGGACACCGAGCTGCGGGACGCCGCCGCCGTCTGCTTCGCCGCCGCCGTCGACGCGCTGCCCCGGATGGGCGCGGACGCGTCCGTACGGGACGCGGTCGCGACGTACGCCGACCGGTATGTCGCGCGGGGCCGCTGCCCGGCCGACGACCTGCTGGACGGCCTCGGCGACGCGCATGGACACCAGGAGACCACGGGGAAGGACGCCCGCCGATGAACGGCCCCACCACCGACCCGGAAGCCCTGCGCGAGCGTGCGCTCGCCGCGCTGCTGGCCGCCCGGGACCGCACGACCCTCCTCACCACGTGTGTCGAGGACGCCGAACTGACGGCTCAGCACTCGCCGTTGATGTCACCGCTGGTCTGGGACCTCGCGCACATAGGCAACCAGGAGGAGCAGTGGCTGCTGCGCGCCGTCGCGGGCCGTGACGCGATGCGGCCCGAGATCGACCCGCTCTACGACGCCTTCGAGCACCCCCGCTCACAGCGGCCGAGCCTTCCGCTGCTCGCGCCCGCCGAGGCCAGGGGCTACGCGGCCGAGGTGCGGGGGCGCGCTCTCGACGTGCTGGAGAAGACGCCCTTCGGGGGTACGCCGCTCACCGACGCGGGCTTCGCGTTCGGGATGATCGCCCAGCACGAGCAGCAGCACGACGAGACGATGCTCATCACGCACCAGCTGCGGTCGGGCCCCACCTCGCTCACCGCGCCGGACCCGGAGCCGTTCCCGCCGTTCGCCGGTCCCGACGAAGTCCTGGTCCCCGGCGGCCCGTTCACGATGGGCACCTCCACCGAACCGTGGGCCCTGGACAACGAACGCCCCGCGCACCGCCGTCTGGTCCCGCCGTTCTTCATCGACACCACACCGGTGACGAACGCCGCGTACCAGCGGTTCATCGACGACGGGGGCTACGAGGAGATGCGCTGGTGGTCGCCCGCGGGCTGGGCGATGGTGCGGCAGAACAACCTGCGCGCACCGCTGTTCTGGCGCCGCGAGGGCGGCCAGTGGCTGCGGCGCCACTTCGGTTCGGTCGAGCCGGTGCCCGCCGACGAGCCGGTGCTGCACGTGAGCTGGTACGAGGCCGACGCCTACGCGCGCTGGGCGGGCCGGCGCCTGCCCAGCGAGGAGGAGTGGGAGAAGGCCGCCCGGCACGACCCGGTGACCGACCGCTCCACGCGCTACCCGTGGGGCGACGCCGACCCCACGCCCGAGCGGGCGAACCTGGGGCAACGGCACCTGCGCCCGGCCCCCGCGGGCAGCTATCCGGCCGGTGAGTCACCGCTGGGCGTGCGGCAGCTGATCGGCGACGTGTGGGAGTGGACGTCCAGCGACTTCCTGCCCTACCCCGGCTTCGCCGCCTTCCCCTACCGCGAGTACTCGGACGTCTTCTTCGGCGGCGACTACAAGGTGCTGCGCGGCGGGGCGTTCTCCGTGGACGCGGTGGCCTGCCGGGGCACGTTCCGCAACTGGGACCATCCGGTGCGGCGGCAGATCTTCTCCGGGTTCCGCACCGCACGGGACGCCGGTCCGACGGAGACCCCGGCCCCGGAGGCGGTCTGATGTGCCGTCACCTGGCTTTCCTCGGCCCGCCGGAGCCGCTGGGCACGGTCCTCGTGGAGCCCGCGCACAGCCTGTACCGCCAGTCGTGGGCGCCTCGCCGGCAGCGGTACGGCACGGTCAACGCCGATGGTTTCGGCGTCGGCTGGTACGCGGACGGCGATCGTGTGCCCGCCCGCTACCGCCGCTCCGGGCCGATCTGGGGCGACCAGTCCTTCGCCGACCTCGCCCGCGTCGTCCGCTCCGGGGCGCTGCTCGCGGCGGTGCGGGACGCCACGGTGGCGGGCGCGGACGGCGAGGCCGCGGCCGCGCCGTTCGCCTCCGGGCCCTGGCTGTTCAGCCACAACGGCGCGGTGCGGGGCTGGCCGGGATCGCTCGCCGCCCTCGCCGAGGCGCTGCCCCCGGCCGAGCTGCTCTCGATGGAGGCGCGCTGCGACTCCGCGCTGGTGTGGGCGCTCGTCCTGCACCGGCTGCGCGACGGCGACGAGGAGGGGCAGGCCCTGGCCGACACCGTCCTCGACGTCGCCGCGGCGGCCCCCGGCTCGCGCCTCAACCTCCTGCTGACCAACGGCGACACGATCACCGCGACCGCCTGGGGCGACACCCTCTGGTACCTCGCCGAGCCGGGCCGCCGCACGGTGGTCGCCTCCGAGCCCTACGACGACGATCCGCACTGGCGCGAGGTGCCCGACCGCACCCTGCTCGCCGCAAGCCGCACCGACATACTGCTGACACCGCTCAAGGAGCCCACTGCGTGAGCCCGTTCCTGCTGACCCGCACCCTGCCCGAGGACGCCACCGGCGCCGCGCTGCGCGCCGACGTACGGCACGGCCTGACGGGCGCCTCGAAGACCCTGCCGCCCAAGTGGTTCTACGACGCGCGCGGCAGCGCCCTCTTCGAGGAGATCACCACCCTGCCCGAGTACTACCCGACCCGCGCCGAGCGCGAGATCCTGGTCACCCGCGCCGCCGAGATCGCCGAGGTCACGGGCGTACGCACCCTGATCGAGCTGGGCTCGGGCTCCTCGGAGAAGACCCGCCACCTGATCGACGCCATGCCCTCCCTGCACACCTACGTACCCGTGGACGTGAGCGAGAGCGCGCTGACCGGCGCGGCGAACACGCTGCTCGCGCGGCGGCCCTCGCTCGACGTGCACGCCCTGATCGCCGACTTCACGCGTGGCCTCGCGCTGCCGGGCACGCCGGGCCCGCGTCTGGTCGCGTTCCTCGGCGGCACGATCGGCAACCTCCTGCCCGCCGAGCGCACGGCGTTCCTCTCCTCGGTGCGCGACCTGCTCTCCCCCGGCGACGCGCTGCTCCTCGGCACCGATCTGGTGAAGGACGAGTCGGTGCTCGTCTCGGCCTACGACGACGCGGCGGGCATGACCGCCTCGTTCAACAAGAACGTGCTCGCGGTCATGAACCGCGAGCTGGAGGCGGACTTCGACCCCGACGCCTTCGAGCACGTCGCCGTCTGGGACCGCGAGCGGGAGTGGATCGAGATGCGGCTGCGCTCGACGGCCGACCAGACGGTGAAGATCCCCGCGCTCGGCCTGGCGGTCGACTTCGCCGCGGGCGAGGAGATGCGCACGGAGATCTCGGCCAAGTTCAGACAGGACGGAGTGCGGGCCGAACTGGCCGCGTCCGGACTGGATCTGACGCACTGGTGGACGGATGAGCGGGGGCGCTTCGCGCTGTCGCTGAGTTCGCCTGTGTAGGGGGCCGGGCCGCTGTGGGGGGGCGGGGCCTGTCCGTGCACGGGCACGGCCCCGCCGTCACAGCCCCTCGATGTCCAGCGCCCTGGTGATCTTGCGGGAGGCTTCGCGGGCCCGCGTCGCCGGGTCGGCGCCCGTCAGGACCTCGGTCATATAGCCCTTGATGGGGTTGTCGGCCTCGACGGACGCCCAGCGCGGCGAGTTGGGGGTCGCCCGGCCGTTCGCCGCGCCGGCGGCCATCGCCGCGACGCCCGCCTCGCCCGCCACGGCGGGGGCCAGCTTCGCCTTGTTGGGCACGTAGTTCATGGTCCTCGCCAGGTCGGTCTGCCACTTCTTTCCGGCCAGGGCCTCGATCACCTCGACGGCGCCCCTGTGGTCCTCGCTGCGCTCGGGCACGATGAGGTCGGAGCCGCCGGTGAAGACCGCGCCGGGCTTGCCCGCCTTCTTGCCGGGGATCGGGAAGTAGCCGAGTTTCCCCTTCAGTTCGGGGTTCTTCTCCTCGATGGCGCGGGCCGCTCCGGGCACCGCGACGATCTGCGCGACATCGCCGCCCGCGAACACCCCCGCCTGCGCCGGGTGTTCCTCGTCGGCGTCGCGCGGGCCCCGGCCGAGGGACTGGAGGCGCTGGTAGAACGCCATGCCGCGCAGCGCCGCGGCCGAGTGCAGGGTGCCGCGCCAGTCGCCGGACGACTCCTTGGTCTCCTTGGCGAGGTCGCCGCCCTCGTCCCAGATGAATCCGGCGAGCGTGTACCAGTCCTGGCCAGCGAGGTAGATGCCCTGGTTCCCCCCGGAGTTGAGCTTGCGCGTGTCGGCGATCCACTCCTCGCGGGTGCGTGGTGGCCTGGTGATGCCCGCCTCGGCGAAGAGGTCCTTGTTGTAGATGACCACGCGGTTGGCGGCGTACCAGGGGATGCCGTACTGGCCCCCGTTGTAGCGGCCCGGTTCGGCGAGGCCGGGCAGCCAGTCGTCCATGCCGAGGTCGCGCGCGGACTCCAGGGTCAGGTTGTACAGGCCGCCCTCGTCGACGTACTGGGCGACCTGGGTGTTGCCGACCTCGATGACATCGGGCGCGTCGTCGCCGGTCGCCTTGAGCGCCTTCTTGACCTTGGCGCCGATGCCCGTCCACTCCTGGACCCGGATGTCCAGGTCGATGGCCTCGTGCTCCTTCTCGAAGTCCTCGGTGAAGCGTTCGACGAACTCCGGCGACGCGCTGCCCTGCATCATCCAGACGGTGACGGTGCGGCGCTCGTCCTCGCCGGGCAGCAGCCCGCACCCGGCGAGCGTCAGGGTCGAGGAGAGGGCCAGGGCCAGCGGCATGGCGGCGCGGCGGTGCGGCTTCACGTGGGTCACTTTCTGCCTGCGGACAGGGGAAGGTCAGCCCGACGCGGGGGGTGAGCGGATGGCTCGAACGGGTACTGGCTGGATTTTGGTCCGTACCAATGAACCGGTCAAGGGGGTAACCGCCGGATACTGGGCCGGATACCCCCTGGGGTACGCCGTCTCGCGCGTCCGCACGCGCTGGTGCACGGTGGAGTGACGCACTCCGTGATGTCAGCCAACGTCCAGGAGGAACCCCTTCATGTCGGACCACACCTACCGCGTGACCGAGATCGTCGGCACCTCGCACGAGGGTGTCGACCAGGCGATCCGCAACGGGATCGCGCGCGCCTCGCAGACGCTCCGTTCGCTCGACTGGTTCGAGGTCACGCAAGTGCGGGGGCATATCGAGAACGGGGAGATCCAGCACTACCAGGTCGGGCTGAAGGTCGGATTCCGCCTGGAGGACGGAGACCAGGCGTAGGCGCGGCGGCGAACCGGCGGGGCCGGCGGGGCCGGCGGGCGGGAATCATCGCGGGCGTGTGGTGTTGAACCGTGCGTGAAGTCAGTGATCGCGGCAACCCGGTTCTCCGTCCTCGACCGTTCGCGCACCCGTGAGGGGCACGACGGGCCCGAGGCCCTGCGCGCCACCGTGCGCCTGGCCCAGGAGCTGGAAGCCCTCGGCTACCACCGTTTCTGGGTCTCCGAGCACCACGGAGTGCCGGGTGTCGCGGGCTCCGCGCCCACGGTCCTCGCCTCGGCCGTCGCGGCGGCCACGCGCACCATCCGGGTCGGCACCGGCGGCGTGATGCTGCCCAACCACCGGTCGCTGGTCGTGGCCGAGCAGTTCGGGGTGCTGGAGTCGCTCTTCCCGGGCCGGATCGACATGGGGCTCGGCCGTTCCGTCGGGTTCACGGACGGGGTCCGCAAGGCGCTCGGCCGCGACAAGCACGACGCGGAGGACTTCGCCGGGCAACTGGCCGAGCTGCTCGGCTGGTTCCGCGGCACGTCCGCCACCGGCGTGCGGGCCCGCCCGGCGGAGGGCCTCACCGTCCCGCCGTACGTCCTCGCGGTCGGCGAGGGCGCCACGATCGCCGCCGAGGCGGGCCTCCCGCTGGCCATCGGGGACATCAGGGGCCGCGAGAAGATGCTGCGCGGCATCGAGACGTACCGCGGCTCGTTCCGGCCCTCGCCCTGGCTCGCGGAGCCGTACGTCATGATCGCGGGCACGGTCGCCGTCGCGGGGAGCGAGGAGGAGGCCCGCCGCCTGCTGATCCCGGAGGCCTGGTCGATGGCGTACTCCCGTACGCATGGGACGTTCCCGCCGCTGCCGCCCGCCGAGCGCGTGGAGTCCCTGACGATGACGGACAAGGAGCGCGGCTTCTACGAGTCGGGGTTGCGCGGCCATGTGTACGGCACCCGGGAGCAGGTCGCGGACCAGCTGGAGCGGGTGATCAAGGAGAGCGGCGCTCAGGAGGTGCTGGTGACGACCAGTACGTACGACCGTACGGGCCTCCTGGACTCCTTCCGGCACCTGGCCGAGGTCGCGGAGCTGCGCCCGGCCTGAGTCCCTGGTCCCGGACGCCTGAGTTCCCGCCCGCACCGTCCGCCGGGATCGGACCGGGGTGGCACGGGCGGGCGCGGTGCCCCCGTGGCACGGGGGACGGTTCCAGCGGGCGCACCGCGGTCTCGGGTGGTGCCTCTCAGCAGGTGGCGGTCATGTCGTGGCCAGTGCCTCGGTCGGGGGCAGCCGGGCGGCTCGTACGGCCGGATAGAAACCGGCGAGGCCGCCGATGACCAGGGTCGCGCCGACCCCGCCGGCCATCGCCCAGAGGGGGACGACGGACGGCCAACCCTGGTAGGAGGCGTAGCCGCCGGTGACGGCGATGCCGAGCAGGACGCCGCCGAGGCCTCCGAGGGCGGACAGGAGCAGCGCCTCGGCCAGGAACTGCGTGCGTATCTGGCCGCGGGTGGCGCCCAGCGAGCGGCGCAGGCCGATCTCGGAGCGGCGTTCGAGCACGGAGATGACCATGGTGTTGGCCACGCCGACGCCGCCCACGAGCAGGGCGACCCCGCCGAGGCCGAGCAGCAGTCCGCTGAGGGCGTCGTCGGTGGCTTCCTTGGCGGCCAGCGCGTCGGAGGGCCGGGAGACGGTGGTCTCGCTGGGGGTCTCCGGGTTCGCGGTGGCGCCGAGGACGCTCTGGACGTCGTTGACGGCGGCTTCCTCGGCACGGGTGTAGATGGCCGTCGGGTAGCCGTCGAAGCCCAGCTCCTCCTCCGCGATCGTCCAGCCGACCAGCACCGAGGAGTCCAGCGAGGGCACGAGTTCGTTGGCGGCGAGCAGGCCGAGGACGGTGTACCAGCGCCCGTCGAGCCATACCCGCACGTCCGGTCCCGCCTTGTGCACGCCGAGCTGTTCGGCGGCCTTGGGGCCGAGGACGGCGGCCGGGTAGCGGCTGTTGGCGGAGTTGAGCCAGCGGCCGTCGACGATCTCGGCGCCGACGGACTTCGGCAGGTCGGTCCGGGCGGCGGCGACGGTGAGGCCGCCGGTCTCCTGCTTGGGGGTGCGGTCGTTGCGGTAGACCTTCGCGCTGGTCTTGCCGACGGCGGACACCGACTCCACGTCGTCCATGTTGCCGATCATCTCGACCGACTCGGCGGGCAGATGGGCCTCGTCGCCCACGAAGGACTGGCCGGGCGTGACCGTCAGGAGGTTGGTCCCCATGGCCTTGAGCCTGCGGTCGAGGTCCTCGGTGGACGAGGTGGAGATACCGACCACGCCGACCATCGCGGCGATGCCGATGGCGATGCCGAGCGCCGACAGGAACACCCGCATCGGCCGTGAGCGCAGTCCGGAGCCGCCGACGCGCAGTACGTCGGCCGGGTTCATCCGGGCGGGCTTCGGCCGCCGCGGCGGCTCGGGGCGCGCGGCGCGCTCCGGCTCCGCGGTCGTGTTCGTCGCGCTCATCGCACGGCCTCCTCGGGCACCAGGGACGTGGACGTGCCCGCGCCGCCGGAGTCGTGTTCCAGGCGGCCGTCCTTGACCCGCACCTCGCGGGGCAGGGTGGCGGCGATGTCCCGGTCGTGGGTGATGACGACCACGGTCGTACCGGCCTCGTGCAGCTCGTGCAGCAGCTCGATCACGACCGCGCCGGACCGTGAGTCCAGCGCGCCGGTCGGCTCGTCGGCCAGCAGCAGCGGCGGGTCGCCGAGCACGGCCCTGGCGATGGCCACGCGCTGCTTCTCGCCGCCGGACAACTGGTGCGGCTCGTGGTAGAGGCGGTGCCCGAGTCCGACGCGGCGCAGCGCCTTCTCGGCGAGGCGACGCCGTTCGCCGCGCGGCCTGCCGCTGTACAGCAGCCCGTCCGCGACACTGTCGAGCGCGGGCACTCCGGAGGCCAGGTGGAACTGCTGGAAGACGAAGCCGATGGTGCCGGCCCGCAGCGCGGACAGCTCGCGGTCGCTCAGGCTCGCCGCGTCGTGCCCGTCGATGCGCACCGTGCCCTGCGTCGGGCGGTCCAGGGTGCCCATGATGTTGAGCATCGTGGACTTGCCCGACCCCGACGGGCCGACGATGGCGAGGAGTTCACCTCGCCGGATGACGAGGTCCGCGTCGCGCAGGGCGGCGACATCCCCGTACGTCTTGGACACACCCGCCAGTTCGACGACCGGGCGGTCCGTGATCGCCCCCGTTGCCTCCCAGGTCACTTGGGGACCCCCACGACGGTGCCTTCCTTGATGCCGGTCCCGGAGATCTGGACCTTGCTGTCGGCGAACATGCCTGGCTTGACCGGGCGCAGCTCGGTGCCGTCCGCCGTGACGACCTCCACGGCGTAGCCGCCGCCCTTCCGCGCCACCAGGGCGTTGACGGGCACCACGAGGACGTCCTTGCGGGTCTCGGCCTTCAGCGTGACCTCGACGGCCGCGGCCTGGTAGCGGCCGAGCCCCTTCTGGTCCTTCACGGTCAGCTCGACGGGCAGAGTGGGGTCGTCGTCGCCGCCCGACCCGCCGGACCCGGAGTCGGACTCGCCGGAACCGGAGGAGTCCTCGCCCTTGGAGGTCGACGGCGTACCGATGTCGGTCACCTCGGCGGTGACGGTGGTGTCGTCCGGGAGCCTGACCGTGGCCTCGGTGCCCTTGTCGACCAGGTCCTCGAACTGCACGTCGAGGTCGATGCCGACGATGCGCTCGGTGCCGGTCCAGGACAGCAGGTTCCCGCTCAGGGCCGCGCCGGGGGTGGCGGTCACGTTCGCGACGCGCCTGGCCTCCGGGGCGACCAGGGCCTCCCCTGGCCTGACCTCGCCTGTCTCCTCGCGGTTGAGGCTGTCCTGCCAGTCCCGCACGGCCTCGGCGGTGGCGGAGTCGTACGTGTCGTCGACGGTGAAGCCGGTGTAGCCGAGGGCGCGGAGGTTCTTCTCCAGCATCTTGACGTCGGCGCCCTCCGAGCCCGGCTCAAGCGTGCGGTAGAGCGGGAAGGAGCCGTACAGGAGCGGGACCTTCCGCTCGTCGACGCGGTAGACGGTGTCGCCGCGCTTGACGACCTCGCCCTCCTCGGGGAGCCAGGTGACGATGCCGCCGTCACCGCCGGACGCGCCGCCCTTTCCGGCGGTGCCGTCGGCCGACGAGGCGGGGGCCTGCACGGTCTGCGCGTCGCCGTAGCCGAGGTTGCCGTCGACCGTCTCGGAGTCGGTCAGGGTGGTCCGTTCCACCTCGGCCGTCGCGGGCGGCCCGGTCGGTGCGGTGTTCGCGGAGTCCGTGCCGTCTCCGCCCAGGGTGCCGGTGGCGGCGATGCCCGCCGCGGCGGCGACGGCCGTCGCGGCGAGCACGATCAGGGCGGTGCGCAGCGGGCGCCGCCTGCGGGCGCTGCCCGGTTGCCCACCGTCCTTGGCGGGGTCCTCCTGGGCGGCCGTGTCGACTTCTTTGGCGGGCTCTTCCCCGGCGGGGGTGTCGAGGTCCTTCGACGTCTTGGTCGACACCTGCCCCGAGGTGTGGCGCTCCAGCGCCCCGGACTGCCTGTCCGGCGCCATCTCGTCCGTGCCGTCCGCGGTCACTGCCCACCCCCGGCGGGCCCGAACATGACGCCGCCGCCCGGGTACTTGCTCTGGCAGGTCTGCATGGCCTTGGTGAACGCCGCGCTCTGCGGGTCGACGCCCGCGCCGACGAGGTCGATGTTCATGGTGCCGCCGTTGATCTCGGGGTCGGGGAACTTCGGTACGCCGTTCTCGCGCAGGCACTTGGCCCACGCGGTGACCTTGGCCGAGTCGAGGGCCTCGCCGCCGCCTCCGCCGCCGCCGAGGCCCTGCGGTGCCTTGTCCTGGCAGGCCTCCGCGGCCTTCTTGAACGCGTCGGAGTTCGGGTCGGCGCCGCCGCCGTCCGGGGTCAGCTTGACGCCGCCGGTGTCCTGCTGCGGGTCGGGGAAGTCGGGAACTCCGTTGCTCCGCATGCACTCCGAGTAGGCCAGAGCCCGGTCGAAGGCGCTCGTCGGCGACGGGTCCTTGTCCTTCGACGCGGCGGAGGAGTCGCCCGAGCAGCCTGTCAGGGCTGCCCCTGTGAGGAAGAGGGAGGCGGCCAGGAGGGCGGGGGCGATGACTCGCTTGGATGCGACTCGCTCGTGCGCGGTCGCTCGCTCGTGTGTGAGGAACATGGACCACACTTCTACGCGGGCGGCGGTCACACGGCGGACACAAAGCGGGGCGTCCGCACAGTGCGCTCACCACCAGCGGTTTCCCGTGCGGGCATGCCGGACGGCCACGGGCCCGGTGGGCTCGTGGCCGTCGCCGCCGCGGGCGGGGCCGGTGGGTCTGGGCCTGCGCGCCCTACGCGTCCTGCGCGTCCCGCGCGTGCAGGGTGATCGCGCCGGTGGGGCACCTCGCGACCACGCCCTTCACCGCCTCGGCCAGGTCGGCGCCGGGCACCGGTGTCCTGAGCAGCACCTTGCCGTCGTCGTCCGACTGGTCGAAGACGGCGGGCAGGTAGCTCATGCACAGACTGGAGCCGGCGCACCGCTCCCGGTCCACCCGTATCTCCATCGACATCTCTTCCCTTCCTCCCTCGTGTCGCGCCCCCGTCCTCACCAGGTGACCGGCAGCCGCTCCACTCCGTAGGCGGTCGACCGGACCCTGAACTCCACGTCCTCGGCGGGTATCGCGAGGCGCAGCCCGGGGAAGCGGCGCAGCAGCTCCGCGTAGCCGATGCGCAGTTCCATCCGGGCGAGGGCGGCGCCCAGGCAGTGGTGGATGCCGTGCCCAAACGCGACGTGGGGTCCCGGCTCGCGGGTGAGGTCGAGACGGTCGGGCTCGTCGGTGAGCGCCGGGTCGCGGTTGGCCAGCGGGATCGAGCAGACGAGGGTGTCGCCCGCTCTGATCCGCTTGCCGCCGAGCGTCATGTCCTCCACCGCGGTGCGGGGCGTGGGAGCGTGCGGCACGGACAGATAGCGCAGCAGTTCCTCGATGCCCCGGTCGAGGGCCGCGGGGTCGTCGCGGACCACCGCGAGCTGGCCGGGGTTCTCCAGGAGCGCCAGCGTCCCGAGGCCCAGCATCCCGGAGATGTTGTCGAGGCCCGCGAGCATCAACAGGACGCAGATGCCCCGCAGTTCCTTGTCGGTGAACTCCTCGCCGTGATCCCGTACCAGCATGCCGAGGAAGCCCTCGTCGGGGTCCTTGCGCTGGCGGGCCACCAGGGCGGCGAGGTAGCGGGTGAACGCCGTTCCGGCGGCTGCCCGCTCGCCTCGTCCCTTGCCGGTCTCCAGGTGGGCGTGGCAGCGGCGCAGGAAGTCGTCGCGGTCGTCGCGCGGCACTCCGATCAGCTCGCACAGCACGGGGCCCGGGACGGCGGCCGCGAACAGTTCGACGAGGTCGGCGGGTGGGCCCGCGCGTTCCACGGCGTCCAGGCACTCGGTGACGATGGCCTCGATCCGGGGCTGGAGTCTGCGCATCCGCCGGACCGTGAACTCGGGCGTGAGCATCTTGCGCAGCCGGGTGTGCTCGGGCGGGTCGTAGTCCATGAGCAGCCCGATGCCGTCGTCGGGCCGCTGGGGCCGGCTGGTTCCCCCCGGTGTGCGGGCGCCGAAGCGGCTGGTGGAGAACCGGACCTGGTCGCCGAGGACGTGGCGTACCTCGTGGTAGCCGGTGACCAGCCACAGCGGCCGGTCGCCCGCGCCGGGTGCCAGGCTGACCCTGGTGACGGGGCCGCCGGCGGAGAGCCGGCGCAGTTCGTCGGCCGGATCGAAGCGGGTGCGGCGGGTGTGCACGGGCACGGGCGCCGGTTCGTTCGGCATGTCGTTCCTCCCTACCAGGACACCGGGAGCGTCTCCACGGAGCGTGCCGTGAAGCGGAGTTCGTCGCGCGGCACCGCGAGCCGCACCTTGGGGAAGCGGTGCAGCAGCCGCGAGATGGCGATCCGCAGCTCCATGCGGGCCAGGGACGCGCCCATGCAGTAGTGGAGGCCGTGTCCGAAGGCCATGTGGTGGCTGTTGTCGCGGGTGATGTCGAGGGAGTCCTGCGGGTCTCCGGGCGGCCGGGCCGCGTTGGCCTCCAGGAGGGAGCACGCCACGAACTCACCGGCCTTGATCACGTGGTCCCCGATGGTCACGTCCTGCGTGGCGGTACGCGGTGAGGCGTGCGGGATGATCGTGACGCTGCGGATCACTTCCTCGACCGCGTGGTCGATCAGTTCCGGGCGTTCGGTGAGCAGGGCGAGCTGGTCCGGGTTCTCCAGGAGCCCGACGAGACCGAGGCCCAGGGTGCCGCCGGTGATCGGGATGAAGGAGGCCAGGAGGGTCGCGGCGGTGCCGGTGAGTTCCGCGTCGGTGAGGCTCGCGCCGTGGTCGCGGATCAGCCGGCCGAGCAGATCGTCGCCGGGCCTTCGGCGCTTGAGCCGCATCAGCTTGTCCAGGTAGGCGAGGTACGCGGTCCCCGCCATGTCCCGCTGTTCCCGGTCGGGGTTGTCGAGGCGGTTGGTGTCGAGGTGGCGTACCAGCTCCGCCTGGTCGTCGCGGGGGATGCCGAGCAGGGCGCAGCCGATCAGACTGGTGGCCGGCCAGACGAAGTGGGCGACGAGGTCGACCGGTTGGCCGGCGCCCTCCACGGCGTCCAGGCGGTCCTTCACGACGCCTTCGACGAGGGGTTCGAGGGCGCGGACCCGTCGGAGGGTGAATTCTCCCGTCAGCATCCTGCGCAGCCGGGTGTGCTCGGGCGGGTCGTACTGGAGGAGGTTGCCGGGCTGGATCAGCCGCCGGGAGGCCTCGGGGGTCCGCGCGGGCGGCATGGTGCTGAACCTGTCGTCGCTGAGGATCGCCCGCACCTCGTCGTAGCCGTTGGCGATCCAGGCACGGTCCGAGGTCCCCGGTACGACGGTCTCGACGAGCGGCGTTCGTTCGGATTCCTTCAACGGCTTGGGCATGGGCGGTCTTCCTTTCCCGCGCGAGTCCGGCGGAGCGTGACGTCACCAGACGACCGGCAGTACGTCGACTCCGTAGTTGGGTGTCCAGGTCCGGTACCGGAGCTGCTCGGCCGGCACGGTGAGCCGCAGTCCGGGGAACCTGCGCAGCAGTGCCGGGAGGGCGATCCGCAGTTCCAGCCTGGACAGCGAGGCGCCCAGGCAGTGGTGGATGCCGTGTCCGAAGGCCATGTGGCCGCTGCTGTCGCGGGTGATGTCGAGGGTGTCCTGCGGCACTCCCGGAAGCTGGGCGCGGTTGACGGCGAGCAGGGAGCACATCACCACCTCGCCCGTCCTGATCACGTGTTCGCCCACGCGTACGTCCTTCAGGGCGTAGCGGGGTATGGAGTTCGGCACGGACGAGACGTAGCGGAGCAGTTCCTCGACCGCCTGGTCGGTCAGCTCCGGCCGGTCGAGGAAGAGCGCGAGCTGGTCGGGGTACTGGAGGAGGGCGAGAGGGGCCAGTGCCAGCATTCCGCCGACGTTCTCGATGCTGGAGCCCAGGAGTGTCGCGGCGATGCCCGTCAGTTCGTCGTCGGTGACGTCCGTGCCGTGCTCGCGGATCAGCATGCCCAGCAGGTCGTCTCCGGGGTCGCGGCGCTTTTGCCGGACGAGCCTTCTGATGTACGTCACGAACGCGTTGCCCGCCGCCCGCATGCGCTCCCGCTCGCGGGGATCGGTGCGGTGGTCCGTGGCGGCGGAGGAGGTGGAGACGAAGTGCCGGGCCAGGTCGGCCGCGTCGTCGCGGGGCACGCCGAGCAGGGCGCAGCCGACCAGGCCGGGGATGGGCAGGGCGAAGGTGGGCATGAGGTCGGCGGGCGGACCGGCCAGCTCCAGCGCGTCCAGGCAGTCCGTCACGATCTCCGTCACGAAGGGTTCCAGGCGGCGGATGCGCCGGACGGTGAACTCGGGCACCAGCATCTTCCGCAGCCGGGTGTGCTCGGGCGGGTCGTACCGCAGGAGGTTGCCGATCTCGACGCGCCCCGCGGCCCCGTGCATCTGCGTGGGCGGCGGAATCATGCTGAACCTGTGGTCGTCGCTGAGGATCGCCCGTACCTCGTCGAAGCCGGTGGCGAGCCAGTGCCAGCCCGAGAACGACCCCTCGGCGTCGACCCTGACGAGCGGTGTCCGCGCGCTGATGCTCGCCAGTTCGGGCATGGGTTCTATGCCGTTGCGGCGGGTGTGCGCCGCGGTTTTCAGTCGCTTGGACATCCAGGGGTCCCTTCGTCATCCGTGTTCCGTGTCAGGGGATTTCGGGCTTCACTTCGTGCCGCTCTCGTCGGCCTGTCGGAGTTTCGCCGCGAGGATGGCCCCGATGTCCGACGACGGCACGGGCTGGAGCATGGTGTAGTGACTCGCGGCGATCTCGTGCGACTCGACGTCCCCTTCGACGAAGGGCTGCCAGCTCTCCCGCGCGGCCGCCGCGGTCAGTTCCGCGGGCCGGTCCTCGGCCGCGATGAGGAGCAGCAGGTCGCCGTGGACGCGGCGTGGCGTGTGGTGCGGGGTGAGACGGCCGATGTTGTCGATCACTGCTTGCATGTTCGACCTCAGGCTTTCGTCCATGCCCTTGCCGACGTCCTGGCCCAGGGTCTGGCCGCGCTGATTCCGCGGGGGGTCTTCGTCCTGGCCGGGTTCGTTCCGGCGGCCGAGGTCGGCGCCGCCGGATCCCTCGGGGTAGCCGTCCATCACCGCGAGCAGGCGCACCTGTTCGCCCTGCTCCTCGAAGCGGGCGGCGACCGCGTGTGCGATCAGGCCGCCGAAGGACCAGCCGAGGAGGTGGTACGGGCCGGTGGGCTGGACGGTCCTGATCTGTTCGGCGTAGTCGGCCGCCATCTCCTCCACGCTCTGCGGCATGGGCTCCGGTTCCGCGAGCCCGCGCGCCTGCACGCCGTGGACGGGCAGGTCCTCGGGCAGGTGCCGCAGGAGGGCCGCGTACGCCCAGCTCAGTCCCGTGCCGGTGTGGAAGCAGAAGAGCGGCGGGCGGGTACCCGTCGGGCGCAGCGGCAGCAGGACCTCCAGGTCGCCGTGGTCACCGCCGGCGCGGCGGGCCGCCCTGGCACCGTGCTGGGCGTCCTGGCTCCTGCCGCGCAGGGCGAGCAGGCCCGTGGCCGTCCGCTTCGCCCGCTCGCCGGTGTGGAGCATCCGCTCCCCCTCGGCCCCGAAAGGACAGGCGGCGAACCGCTCGCCGGTCGGGCGCGGGCCGTCCGCGTACCCCCGTGCCAGCGGGTAGCCCGCGACGTACAGGTCGCCGGTGCCGCCCGGCGGGACGGGGCGCAGGAAGTCGTCCAGAACGTATGCCCGGGTGCGGGGCGCCGGGCGTCCCGCGGGGGCCTGCGCGGGGAGGGGTTCGCCGGGCGCGGTCCTGTGATCGAGCCACGCGCCCGCGGTCTCCGCCGTGCCGTGGACGCTGACCAGCGCGGTCCGCGGATGGCGGGCCAGCCAGTCCCGTGTGTCCTGAACGGCTGTCGCCCCGGTGTCGTCGACGACCGTGACCTCGGCGAACGGCGGCTGTCCGGACGCCGGTTCGGGGATCGTCGGCAGCAGCTCGCGGGTGGTGACGAGGAGCTGCGCACCGTCCGGCGCGGTGCTCGGCGCCGCCTCGTCGCCGCCCGCTGCGAGGCGGACGCTGCCGCCCTCGCACAGGGTGGCGAGCAGGGGGGTGAGGAACGCGGTGACGGGGGCGCGTACGTCGAGGACGCTCACCCCGTCGCGCGTCGGTGAGACGCGCGTGCGGTGCGTGATCTGGTCGTGCAGCGTCCGGTGCTCGATGACCGCGCCCGCGACGGACCCGTCGGCTCCGCCGGGTGCCGTGGAGCCGAGGACGAGCGCGGCCTGGCCGGGCAGCGGCAGCCGTCGGGCCGCCCCGGCGACGGCGTCCCCGCCGCCCGCCGCGGCCGCCTGCGGGCCGTCGACCAGCAGCATCGGCACCGTGATGCCGTCGGCGAGGAGCGGGGCCACGGCCATGTCGCAGACCAGGGCCGCGGGGGTGGCCCGGCGCAGGCACGAGGCGATGTCCTCCATGGGCCGGTTCGGGTCGGCGAACATGCAGGCGGCACCGGACCGGAGCACGCCGAGCAACGCGACGACGAGTGCGGTGGTGGGCGGCAGCGCCACGAGGACCACGTCCTCCGCGCCGACCCCCTGTGCGGCCAGGCGGTCGGCGAGCCGCTCGGCCGCGGTGTCCAGCGCGCCGTGGGTGAGCAGGCCGTGCCGGTCCGTGACGGCCACCGCGTCGGGGCGCAGCGCGGCCTGCTCGGCGAGGAGTGCGAGGACGGTGCGGCCCGGTAGGCCCGGTGCCTCCGCCGCCGTGTCGTGCCAGGCCTCCACCACGTGGTGGCGTTCGGCCGGGTCGAGGAGGATGTCCACCTGGCTCAGGCGCAGCCCCGGTTCGGCCGCGACCTGTTCGAGGACGCGGACGAGCCGCCGCGTGAGCGCGGTGACGGTGGACCGGTCGAACAGCTCGGCCGCGTAGCGGACGGTGCCGTCGACGCCGTTCGGGCGGCTCTCGACGCCGTACCGCTCGGTGAGGCTGATCGCCAGGTCCAGTTCGCCCACCGGTGTCCCCACGGGCACGCGCGTGGTGCTGAGGCCCGGCAGGGCCGGTGACTCCCAGATCTCGGCGGCGTCGCCGTGCACTTCGAGCAGGACCTGGAACACGGGGTGCCACGTCGCGGAGGCCGGCAGGGAGAGGGCGTCCACGAGGCGTGCGAACGGCACGTCGGCGTTCTGCACCGCCCTTTGGTACGTGTCCCGTGACCGGCCGAGCAGTTCGCGGAACGTGGGGTCGCCGGAGGTGTCCGTCCGCAGGGCCATGGGGTCGGCGAAGGGGCCCACCAGGCCGTCCAGGTCACCTTCCTCGTCGCGCAGCGGCAGCACCGTGCCGAGGGTGACGTCGGGCCCCGCCCCGAGCCCCGAGAGGAGCAGGGTGAGCGCGGCTTGCAGCGCCATGGAGACCGTCGCGCCCTCGCCCTCGGCCACCTCCTTCAGCCGGGCGTGCGTGTCGCCGTCGAGGTGCACCGGCACGGAGTCGGTCCGGTGGGAGGCGACGGGTGGCCGCGGCCTGTCGGCCGGCAGCTCCAGCTCCGCGCCCACGCCCGCCAGTACCTTCTTCCAGTGGGCGAACTGCTCGCCGATCAGGCTGTCCGGGTCCCGCTCGTCCCGGAGCATCTCGCGCTCCCAGAGCGCGTAGTCGGCGAACTGGAGGGGCAGCGGGGCGCGTTCGGGGGCCCTGCCCTCGCGGCGCGCTCCGTAGGCCGCCGCCAGGTCGCGGACCAGGATGGTCAGCGACGCGTCGTCCGTCGCGATGCGGTGCACCACGATCAGCAGGACGTGCTCGGTGTCCGAGAGCGCGAACAGGCGGCAGGTCCACGGCGTCTCCCGGGTGAGGTCGAACTCGTACCCGGCGTGGTCGGCGAGGAGATCCGGCAGTTCCTCCTCGGTCGCCGCTGTCACCGGCAGCGCGGGCCGGGCCGCGTCGGCGTCCAGGACGTGCTGGTACAGCTCGCCGCCCGCGGAGCAGGTGAAGGTCGTACGCAGCATGTCGTGCCGTGCGGCGACGTCCCCGAGGGCCGCCTCCAGTGCCTCGCGGTGCAGAGTGCCGCGCAGGCGCAGCGCGACCGGGACGCGCCGGACCGCCGAGCCGGGGTTGTCCCGTTCGAGGCGCCAGGTCCGTGTCTGGCTCGCCGTGGCGGGGATCTCCTCGGGGTGGTCGACCGGCCGCAGCTCAGGAAGCTCCTTCGACGTCAGCAGCCTGGCGACGCCGAGGGGGGTGGAGGAGCCGAAGAAGCGGCGCATGCTCAGCTCGGTGCCGAACTCCTCGCGGATCCGCGCGGCGAGCCGCATCGCGAGGCCCGAGTCGCCGCCCAGGTCGAAGAAGTTGTCGTCGATGCCGACCCGTTCGAGGTCCAGGATCTCGGCGAACAGTGCGCAGAGGGTCGCCTGGGTCTCGTTCTCCGGTTCCCGCCCGGAGACCCGCCCCGCGAAGTCGGGGACGGGCAGCGCCCTGCGGTTCACCTTGCCGTTGCGCGTGAGCGGCAGCTTTTCGAGGACCACCACCGAGACGGGGACCATGTACGACGGCAGGGTGCGGCCTACGAACGCGCGGATCTCCTCGGTGTCCGGCTCCTCGGCATCCTGGTCGGCGACGACGTAGCCGACCAGGCGCCGGTCCCCCGGCCGGTCCTCACGCAGTACCACCACGGCCTGCCGCACCCGCGGGTGGGAGGAGAGGACGGCCTCGATCTCACCCGGCTCCACCCTGAATCCGCGGATCTTGACCTGGTCGTCCGCACGCCCCGCGAACAGCAGTTGTCCGTCGGTCGTCCAGCGGGCCAGGTCACCGGTCCGGTACATGCGTCCGCCGTCGCCGAACGGGCAGGCCACGAACCGTTCGGCGGTCAGGCCCGGGCGTCCGACGTAGCCGCGCGCCACACCTGGCCCCGCGATGTACACCTCGCCGATGACGCCCGGCGGCACCGGATGGAGGTAGCCGTCCAGGACGTAGGTCCCGATGTTGCCCAGCGGGCGGCCGATCGGCGGCGGGCCGTCGCTCGGCCTGATGTCCTCGTCCACGGGGCCCGCGGTGGCCATCACGGTCGCCTCGGTGGGGCCGTAGGTGTTCCAGACCCGCGCCTGCGGGGTCCAGCGGCCGGCCAGGTCGGCGGTCAGCAGCTCCGCGCCGAGGACCCAGTTGTCCACGCCGGGGACCGCGTCGGGGTCCAGCAGGTTCAGCAGCGACGGCACGACGCTCGCCGTGCTGACGCCCGAGGCCTGGATCATCTCGGCCAGCGCTCCCGGCTCGGCCCGTTCCTGCCCCGAGGCGACGACCAGCGTGCCGCCGCCCGCGAGGGTGACGGCCACGTCGAGGACCGCCGCGTCGAAGCTGAACGACGCGAACTGTAGGACCGACACGCCCTCGGCGACACCCAGCGCGGGCCGCATCGTCTCGGCCAGGTTCGCCACACCGCCGTGCGCCACGGCGACACCCTTGGGGGTGCCCGTGGACCCCGATGTGTAGATCACGTAGGCCAGTTGCCCGGGTGTCACCGTCACGTCGGGCGGCTCGGCGGGCTCCGCCGCGATCGCCCGGCCGGTCTCCACCTGGTCGAGCAGTACCGCCCGGGCCGCTCCCATCGACAGGCCGTCCAGGGAGCCGCCGGACCCGATGACCACCCGCGCACCGCTGTCGGCGATCACATGGTCCAGCCGGTCCGCCGGGTACTCCGGGTCCAGCGGTACGAACGCGCCGCCCGCCTTCCACACCGCCAGCTCGGCGACGACCATGTCGATCCCGCGCGGCAGGCACAGGCCCACGGTGGCTTCACGGCCGATGCCTCGATGCGTCAGGTAGCGGGCCAGTCGGTTCGTCCGCGCCTCCAACTCGCCGTACGACAGCGCGTCCTGGCCGCACCGCACCGCCACCGCGTCCGGCGAGAGGCCCGCACGCAGCTGGAACAGTTCCGGCACCAGCGCGTCCGGGACCGCCACCGCGGGAGCGTTCCACCGCTCTGTCACCAGCGACCGCTCGGCGGTGTCCGAGAGCTTGATCCGGCCCACGGTGAGGCCGGGGTCCGCCGCCATCTGCCGCAGGGCCCGCACGAGGCGGTCGAGCAGGGCGCGGGCGGCCGGTTCCTCGAAGACGTCCGTCCGGTAGGTGAGCCGCAGCCGCAGCCCGCCGAGCGGGTCCACGACGAGGCCGAGCGGATAGTTGATCGACTCGCGCATGCCGGCCTCGGTGAAGCTCAGGCCGGCCGGTGCGGCCTCCCGGGGGCCCTCACCGGGCTGTGCGGGGGCGTCCATGCCGGTGGGGAAGCTCTCGAACGCCATGAGGGAGTCGAAGGTCGCTCCCGGTCCGGCGATCCGCTGGATGTCGCCCAGGCTCAGGTACTGATGGTCCATCAGGACGGACTGCCTGGCCTGTACGTCGGTGAGGACCTCGGCGACGGTCCGCGCGGGCTCGCAGGCCACGCGGACGGGCACGGTGTTGATGAACAGGCCCAGCATGTCCTCCATGCCCGGCAGTTCGGCGGGCCGGCCCGCGACGGACGCGCCGAACACCACGTCCTTGCGGCCCGCCAGCTGGCCGATGACCAGCGCCCAAGCTGCCTGGACGACGGTGTTCAGCGTCACGTCGTGGGCGCGCGTCAGCTCGCCGAGTGCGGCGTTCAGCGCCTCGTCGGCGACGGTGAAGACCTCGCCCGATACGCCGGACGCCTCGACCGTCGCGCCCGGGGTCACGGGCACGACCAGCGTCGGCTCCTCGGCGTTGGACAGCTCCGCCGCCCATGCCTCCTGGGCCGCTTCCCTGTCCTGGCGGCCGAGCCAGGCCAGGAATCGCGAGTACGGCGTCACCGGGGGCAGGCCGTCGGCGGTGCCCCCCGCTTCGTAGCAGGCCCACAGCTCGCGCCGCAGCACCGGCAACGACCAGCCGTCGAGCACGATGTGATGGAGCGTCACCATCATGCGGTACCGCTCGTGGCCGGTCTTGACGAGCAGTACCTTCAGCAGCGGCGGCTTGTCCAGGTCGAAGCCCTTGTCCCGTTCCTCGTTCCCGATCCGGTCCGACTCCTCCCGGGCCGCGTCCTCGCCGAGTTCCGACAGGTCCTCCTCGCGCCAGGGCAGGGCGACCCGGGGCATGACGATCTGGACGGCCTGCCCGGACCCCGCGACCTGCCGGAAGCCGACGCGCAGGCTCGCGTGCCGGTCGAGGAGCGACTGCCAGGACGCCCGGAGGACGTCGGTGTCCAGCGGCCCTTCGAGGCCTACGATCATCTGCTCCACGTACACGTCCGGGCCCTCGTCCGCGAACATCGAGTGGAACAGCAGGCCCTCTTGCAGCGGGGAGAGCGGCCAGATGTCCGCGAGGCCCGGCGCCGCCTCCTCCAGCTTCTCGACCTGGGTCTGCGTCAGTGTGACCAGCGGGAAGTCCGAGGGGGTGTGACCGCCCGCCGCGGGGTCCGCGGCGTGGGCGGCCAGGCCGGTGAGCATCGCCGCCCAGCCCTCGACCAGGGCGCGCGCCGCCTGCTCGTCGAGGAGGCGGCGCGGGCAGGCGAGGCTCAGGGTGAGGCGCGGCCCCTCGGGCAGGTCGTGGACGACGCCGGAGACCTCCAGGGGGTGGGCGACGGGGAGCTGCCCGCCCGCGGGATCGGGCGCCGTGTCCGGGCTCTCGTCCGCGGGGGCGCCGGGGACGCGGCCGAGGTAGGTGAAGCCGACGCGGGCGGCGGGCAGGGCGGCGAGTTCCCGCGCCGTCTCGTCGTTGAGGTGGCGCAGCAGGCCGTAGCCGAGGCCGTCGCCGGGCGCCGCGCGCAGTTGTTCCTTGACGCGTTTCACTGCGTCGCCCGCCGACGGTCCGCCGGACAGGATCTCGTCGAGGTCGGCGGTGCCCGCGTCGAGCCGTACGGGGTGTGTGCCGGTGAACCAGCCGACCGTCCGCGACAGGTCCATGCCGTCGGACAGCTCCACCCGGCCGTGGCCCTCCACGTCCACCAGGAAGCCGCCCTCGGGGTCGGCGCCGTCGCGCCACCGCGCGACCGCGGCGGCGAGTCCGGTCAGGAGTACGTCGTCGACGCCCGCGTGGTAGGCGGCGGGCACGCCGGTCAGCAGGGCCGAGGTGACCTCGGCCGGTACGGTCACCGAGACGCGCCGCACAGTGGCGGCCACGTCGCGTGCCGGGTCCGCGGGAAGTGCGGTCAGCAGCGGGTCGGGGCCCTGGAGCAGCTCCGCCCACCGCGGGAGTTCGGCGGTCCGGTCCGCGCTCCGCGCCTGCTCGGCCAGGGCGCGCGCCCAGTGCCGGAACGACGTGGGGACCGGCTCCAGTTCGGGCTTGCGGCCGGCGGCGAGGGCCGCGCAGGCCTGCTCCAGGTCGGGCAGCAGGATCCGCCACGACACCGTGTCCATCACGAGGTGGTCGACGACCAGCAGCAGCCGCCCGGCGGTCTCGGGCCCGAGGTCGAACCAGACCACCTGCACCATGACACCGGAGCGCGGATCGAGTCGCTCCACCGCCGCCCGGCTCTCCTCGGCGATGGCCCGGGGCAGGTCGTCGGCGTCCACGGCGGCCGCGTCGACCCGGCGCACCCACGATCCGGCCGGTGCGGTGCCCGGTCCCGACACCACGAGCCGCCGTTCCGGTTCCATCTGGAGGCGGGCGCGCAGGATGTCGTGGTGGTCCACCACGGCGCGCACCGCGTCGGCCAGCGTCTCGCGGCTCAGCCCGGCCGGGGCCTCGACGACGGCGGACTGGACGACCCGGCCCACCTGGTCGGCGCCGACGCGGTCCAGCAGTTCGTGCATCACGGGCGTCAGGGGCACCTCGCCGGTCCCGGGGTCGCCGCCGCCGACGGCCCCGCCGTCCACCGGTACGGCCACCAGCGCGAGGGCGGCCGGGGTGCGGTGCTCGAACACCTGGCGTGCGGTGATCGCGAGGCCGGCGCGGCGGGCCCCGGACACCAGCATCATCGACAGGATCGAGTCGCCGCCGAGGGCGAAGAACGAGTCGTCGGCGCCCACCCGTTCGACGCCGAGCGCCTCGGCGAACACGGCGCACAGGACCGCCTCGACGGGCGTCCGCGGATCCCGGCCGCCCTGTCCGGCGCGTTCGGGCGCGGGCAGGGCGGCCCGGTCGAGCTTGCCGTTCACGGTGAGCGGCAGCGCGTCCAGGACGACGACGGTCGCGGGAATCATGTAGTCGGGCAGGCGCGCTCCGGCGAAGGTGCGCAGCGCCTCGGGGTCGATCGTGCCGCCGACGCCCTCGGCCTCGCTCGCGGTGTCGGTGGCGGGCACGACGTACGCGACGAGCCGTTTGTCGCCCGGCAGGTCCTCGCGGGCGAGCACCGCCACCTGGCCCACCGCCGCGTGTGCGGCGAGCACCGCCTCTATCTCGCCGGGCTCCACGCGCATTCCGCGCAGTTTGACCTGCTCGTCCGCCCTCCCGGCGAACACCAGGTGGCCGTCTGCCGTCCAGCGGGCCAGGTCACCGGTCCGGTACATCCGTCCGCCCGCGCCGAAGGGGCAGGCCACGAAACGCTCCGCCGTCAGCTCGGGCCGTCCCGCGTAGCCCCGTGCCAGGCCGGGTCCCGCGACGTACAGCTCGCCGGTCACGCCGGGCGGCACCGGCCGCAGGAACCCGTCGAGCACGTACGTGCGCGTGTTGGCGAGCGGGCGTCCGATCGGCGGTGGTTGGTCGCCCGCGGCGATCCCGGCGTCGACCGGGCCGACGGTGGCCATCACGGTCGCCTCGGTGGGCCCGTACGTGTTCCACACGCGTGCCCGCGCGCTCCACCGGCTCGCCAGGTCGGCGGTCAGCAGTTCGCCGCCGAGCACCCAGTTGCGTACGCCGGGCACGTCGGCCGGGTCCAGGGCGCGCAGCACCGAGGGCACGACGCTGGCCGACTCGACGCCCGTGTCGCGGATCATCCCGGTCAGCGCGTCCGGTTCGGTGCGCTCCTCGGTTGAGGCGATGGCCAGGGTGGCCCCGGCGGCCAGGGTGACCGCGACGTCGAGGACGGATCCGTCGAAGCCGAACGACGCGAACTGCAACATGACCGTGCCCGCGTCGAGGTCGAGCGCGGGGCGCATCGCCTCCGCGAGGTTCGCCACGCCGCGGTGGGCGAGGGCCACGCCCTTCGGGCGTCCGGTCGACCCGGAGGTGTAGATGACGTAGGCGAGCTGGTCCGGCAGGAGGGTCACGCCGGGCGGTTCGGCCGACGTGGCGGCGATCGCCCGCGCGGTGGCGGGGTCGTCGAGTCGTACGACGCGTACGTCGTCGAATGGCGGCTCACCGGCGCGGTGTACGGTCGGCGGCTCACCGGCGCAGAGGACTGTCTGGGCGCCGCTGTCGGCCATCATGAACGCGAGCCGGTCCGCCGGGTACTCCGGATCCAGCGGCACGAACGCGCCGCCCGCCTTCCACACCGCCAACTCGGCGACGACCATGTCGACACCGCGCGGCAGACACAGGCCCACCCTGGCCTCACGACCCACGCCCCGACCCGTCAGGAAGCGGGCCAGCCTGTTCGCTCGCGCCTCCAACTCCCCGTACGACAGCACGTCCTGGCCACACCGCACCGCCACCGAGTCCGGCGAAAGGCGCGCCCGCTCCTCGAAGGCGGCCACCACGGAACCCGTGGACACCGGCCGTCCCGTGGCGTTCCACCGCTCGACCACCTGTGACCGCTCGGCCCCGTCGAGGACGTCGATGTCGCCGATCCGTGCGGAGGGGTCGGACGCCATCCGCTCCAGGGCCCGGAGGAACCGCTGGACGATCGACTCCGCGGCGCCGCGGTCGAACAGGTCCGGCCGGTAGTCCAGCTTGAAGCGCATCCGGTCGCCGCCCGGGAGCGCGACGAGCGTCAGCGGATAGTGCGAGGCGTCGCGCGAGGCCCCGGCCGGGCTGAGGGAGATGGTGTCGGGGCCGGGTGCGGGGGCGGCGGGCGGCAGCGGGTAGTTCTCGTACAGCACGAGGGTGTCGAAGACGGCCGCGGGGCCCGCGAGCTTCTGGACCTCCGCGAGTCCCACGTGCTGGTGCGGGATCAGCGCGGACTGGCGCTCCTGGAGCCGCGCCAGCATCTGGGTGACCCGCTGCCCGCCGTCGAGCGGCACACGTACCGGCAGGGTGTTGATGAAGAGGCCGACCATGGACTCGACGCCCGGCAGCTCGGCGGGCCGTCCCGCGACGGTCGCGCCGAACACCACGTCCGTGCGTCCCGCGAGACGTGCCAGGACCAGCGCCCAGGCGCCCTGCACGACCGTGTTCAGCGTCAGGCCCTCGCCGCGCGCCAACTCGGTAAGGGAGGCGGTGAGTTCGGCGGGCGCGGAGGCGTGGACCTGCTCGGGCAGCACGGGGGCGCGGCCGGGGTCCGCCGGTGCGACGAGCGTCGGGCCTTCGATTCCGGACAGTTCCGCCCGCCACGCGGCCGACGCCGCTTCCTTGTCCTGGCGGCCCAGCCATGCCACGTATTCGCCGTAGGGCGCGATCCGCTTCAGCGCGGAGGTGGTGCCCCCCGCCGCGTACGTCGCGTGCAGTTCGCCCAGCAGGATCGGCATCGACCAGCCGTCGAGCAGGATGTGATGGAGCGTCATGACGAGGCGGTGCCGGTTGTCGTCGAGCCTGATCAGCAGGAGGCGCAGCAGCGGCGGGACCGTGAGGTCGAAGCGCTCCGCCCGCTGCCGTGCCGCGAGCCGGTCGATCTCCACCAGGGCCTCGGCCTCCGGGAGCCCTCGGACGTCCGCCTCCTGCCAGGGCAGCACGACCTCGCGCGGGATGACCTGCACCATGTGCGCGCCGGTGACCGGCCGGAAGCAGGCCCGCAGCGCGGCGTGCCGGGCCAGCAGGGCCTCCCACGAGGCCCGCAGCCGATCCGTGTCCAGCGGGCCGTTGACGTCCACCGCCGACTGCACGGTGTAGACGTCCGGGCCCTGCTCGTCGAAGGAGGCGTGGAAGAGCATCCCCTCCTGCAACGGCGAGAGGGGCCACACGTCCTCGACGAGGGATCGGGATCGGGGTCGGCTCATCGTGCTGTCTCCTCACAACGGCTGGTGCCTGACGGCACAACGGCTGATGCCTGGCGGCTCACAACGTCCGGTGCCTGTCGGCGTCCGGTGCCTGAAGGTGCTTCGGGCCTGCTAGGACTGCTCGCCGGTGAATCCGGCTTCGAGTTCGTCGATCTGGTGTTGTGCGAGGTCGAGTAGGCGGAAGTCGGACGGGGTGTGCCCGCCCGCCGTGGGGTCGCTCGTGTGACCGGCGAGGCCGTCGAGCATCCTCAGCCAGGCGGTGCCGAGCCGTTGCGCGTCGGCCTCCTCCAGCAGCCGGCTCGCCCAGCTCAGCGTGATCGTCAGCTCGGGTCCGTCGGCGGTGTCCCGTACCACCGCGCCCGCGTCCACGACATGTGTGGCGGGCATGTCCAGGTCGACCGAACCGCCGATCGCGCTCTCACCGGCCAGGTGCCACGGCCCGACCGGACCCGTGCCGGTGCCGCCGTCCGCACCGTCGCCCGCCGCGAACCGGCCCAGGTAGTTGAAGCCGATCTGCGCGGCGGGCGCGGCCTTGAGGACCGGTCCCGTCACGGGGTTGAGATGACGCAGCAGCTCATGACCGAGGCCGTCCCCGGGCACCGCCCGCGCCTGTTCCTTGACGGCCTTCACCAAGCTACCGGCAGCCCTGCCGCCCGCCATAGCGTCGTCCAAGTGAGCAGTGTCCACGGCGAGGCGGACCGGGCGGACGCTGGTGAACCAGCCGACCGTGCGCAGCGGATCCGCGCCCTCCAGAGGTTCGCGGCCGTGCCCTTCGATGTCGACGAGGAGTCCCGCGGCGGTGTCGGGCCGCCAGTGCCCGACCGCGCCCGCCAGTGCCGCGAGGAGGATGTCGTCGACTCCGCAGTGGAAGGCCGCCGGGGCCTTGCCCACCAGGGTGGCCGCTTGCTCGGGCGGCAGTGTCCAGGTCCGGTGCAGAAGAGTGCGTACGGTGTCCAGGGCCGGGTCCAAGTCGCTCTGCCCGAGCGGGGGTTGGGGCTTGCCCAGCAGGGCGAGCCAGTCGTCCAGCTCGGCGGTGCGCCGCTCGTCGGACGCCTGCGCGGCGAGCAGTTCGGCCCAGCGGCGGAAGGACGTGCCCACGGGGTCGAGTGCCGGTGCGCGTCCGGCGGCGGCCGCCTCGCAGGCCGCCCGCAGGTCCGGCACGAGGACCCGCCAGGAGACCCCGTCCACGACCAGGTGGTGGACGACCAGGACGACCCGGCCCGTGCGGCCTTGGCCCGCGTCGGCCCAGACGGCCTGGACGAGGATCCCGGCGGCGGGGTCGAGGCGCTCCACGGCCTCGCGCGCCGCGCGGCCCGCGATCTCGTCCAGGGCTGCGTCGTCCCGCGCGCCCGTCGCGTCCACGCGGGCGACCAGGCCGGCGGCGTCGACCGACCCCCGCTCGCCGACGATCAGCTTCGGCTCGCCGGGGACCGTGCGGGCCCGCAGCATGTCGTGTGTGTCGAGCAGGGCGCCGAGGCCCGCCGTCAGCGTCTGCGTTCCCAGCCCGGCCGGTGCGCCGAGGACCGTCCACTGTGCGAAGCCGGGGCGTGCGGCGCGTTCGCCCAGTGCGCGCATCACCGGCGTCCAGGGCACCTCGCCCACGCCGGTGTCGTCGACGGCGGCGTCGGGCTCGGCGGCCTCCGCGACCTCCGCGAGCCGCTCGGGGGTCTTCTCCTCGAAGACCTGCCGTGACGTCAGCAGGAGTCCCGCCCGGCGCGCACGGGACGCCAGCTGCATCGACATGATCGAGTCACCGCCCAGCTCGAAGAAGCTGTCGCCGACCCCGACCCGCTCCAGGCCGAGAACCTCGGCGAACAGGTCGCACAGGAGCCGCTCGGTCCCGTTGCGCGCCTGCCCGTCGGTGACGCGCTCGGCGAGGTCGGGTGCGGGCAGCGCGGCCCGGTCCACCTTGCCGTTGGCGTTCAACGGCAGCCGGTCCAGGGGGACGAACACGGTCGGCACCATGTACTCGGGCAGTCGCTCCCGTACGTATGCGGGCAGGTCGGCGATGTACGTGGGCGGTTCGGTCGGGGGCGGTTCGGTGGCGGGCGGAGCGGCGGCCCCGTCTGCGGTCGGCGCGTCGCCGCTGTGGCGGGCGGGGTCCGCGACGACGTACGCGACGAGGCGGTTGCCGTCGGTGTGGTCCCGGCGTGCGACGACGACGGCCTGGACGACGTCCGGGTGGGAGGTCAGGGCCGTTTCGACCTCGCCGGGCTCGATCCGGTGGCCGCGGACCTTCAGCTGGTCGTCGGCGCGGCCCGTGAAGAGCAGTTCGCCCTCGCGCGTCCACCGCCCCACGTCGCCGGTGCGGTACATCCGCTCGCCCGCCGCGAACGGGCAGGCGACGAACCTCTGGGCCGAAAGACCCGCCCGCCCCAGATAGCCCCGGGCGAGCCCGGCGCCCGCGACGTACAGCTCACCGGGGACGCCGGGCGGCGCGGGCAGCAGGAACTCGTCGAGGACGAACACCTGCGCGTTCGCCATCGGTTGCCCCATGGGCACGACGTCGCGGCCCGGTGCCAGCGGCTCGCTCATGGCCGCGCAGACCGTCGTCTCGGTGGGGCCGTACGCGTTCACCATCCGCCGCCCCGGCGCCCACCGGTCGACGAGCCCGGGCGGACATGCCTCGCCCGCCACGACCACGGTCTCCAGCGCCGAGGGCAGCCGCTCCTCGGCGGCGAGGACGCTCGGCGGCACGGTGACATGGCTCGCCCGCGCCCGGCGCACGGCCTCGTCCAGGGACACCCGTGGCGGCAGTTCGTCGGGGGCGGCCACGACCAGCGACCCGCCCGACAGGAACGCCATGCAGAGTTCGGAGACCGCCGCGTCGAAGCTCAGTGACGCGAACTGGAGCACGCGTGAGTCAGCCCGGACCCCGAAGCGGTCGATCTGCGCCCGCGCGAGGTTGCCGAGGCCCGCGTGGGTGACGACGACGCCCTTGGGGGCCCCCGTCGACCCGGACGTGTAGATGACGTAGGCGGCGTTGGAGGGCCGCAGGGGTGCCGTCCGCTCCTCGTCCCGCAGCGGGCCGCCCGCGCAGCGACGCACCTCGCCCGCCACGCGCGGGGCGTCGGTCACCACGACGCGGCCGGTGAATCCGGCGGGCACCGCGCCCCGCGACCGCTCGGTGCACACGACCACCGCGGGGGCGGCGTCGGCCAGTACGTACGCGATGCGCTCCGCCGGGTAGTCCGCGTCCACCGGCAGGAACACGCCTCCGGCCATCGACACGGCGAGGAGCGAGCGCACGGTGGTCGCCGACCGCTCCCCGACGACGGCCACCCGGCGCTCCGGACCGACCCCGGCCCGGACCAGATAGCGGGCGAGCCGTCCGCCGTCCTCCATCAACTCGCGGTAGGTGACCGACTGTTCGCCGTCGATCATTGCCACCGCGTCGGGTGTGCGCTGCGCCTGTCGTGCGATCAGCTCGGGCAGCGGTGCCGCACCGGACGCCGGATCCGGCGTCCGGTTCCACTGTCGTACGACGAGGTCGCGTGCGGCGGCGGCCACGACGTCCACCCGGCCCACGGGCGCCGCCGGGTCCGCGACCAGCTGCTCCAGGATCCGCACCAGCGAGGCGACCATGTCCTTTGCGCGGGCCCGGTCGCACACGTCTGGCCGGAAGACGAAGTCGCCGTGCATGCGCTCCCCGGGCGAGACGACGAACGTCAGCGGGTAGTGGCCCATGTCCTGCGGATCCCCGTCGGGGCGGATGCGCAAGGAGGTGGGGGCGGCCGTGGCGCCGGGCGGGTGGGGATAGTTCTCGTAGACGACGAGCGTGTCGAAGGACGCGGCCGGGCCCGCCAGTTGACCGATCTCGGCAATGCCCATGTGCTGATGGGCCATCAGGGCTACCTGCCGGGCCTGGAGTTCGGCGAGCATCTCGCGGACCGGCTGCCCGGCCACCAGCGGTACGCGTACGGGCACGGTATTGATGAACAGGCCGATCGCCGACTCCGCGCCGGGCAGGTCCGCGGGCCGGCCCGCCACGGTCGCGCCGAACACCACGTCCGTACGGCCCGTGAGCCGCGCGAGGAGCAGTGCCCAGGCGCCCTGCACCACGGTGTTCACGGTGAGGCCCTGCCTCAGGGCCAGCTCCGCGACGCCCCGCGACACCTCGTCGGGGAACGCGAAACGGATCCGGTCCGGCACCATCGGCACCCGTACCGCCTCGGCGGGCGCGACCAGCGTCGGCTCGTCGAGGCCCGCCAGCTCCGCCCGCCAGGCGTCCCGCGCCGCCTCCTTGTCCTGTCGGCCCAGCCACGCGAGGTAGTCCCGGTAGGACGTCACGGGCGGCAGGTCCCGTCCGTCGCCACCTGCGGCGTGCGCCTCGTACGCCGCGTGGAGGTCGTTGATCAGGACCGGCAGGGACCAGCCGTCCATCGTGATGTGGTGGCTGGTGAGGACCAGGCGGTGCCGGTCCTCGGCGAGGCGGATCAGGAGGAGCCGCAGCAGCGGGGCCCGTGTCACGTCGATCCGCCGCGCCCGCTCGCTCGCGGCCAGGCGCTCCGCCTCGGTGTCCGCCTCGGCCTCGGGCAGGCCGGACACGTCGGCTTCGCGCCAGGGCAGTTCGACGTCCCGGGTGACGACCTGAACGGCCTCTCCCGACGCGAGGCGATGGAAGCTCGCGCGCAGGATCGGGTGCCTGCGCAGCACGGTCTCCCATGCGGCGCGCAGCCGGGCCGCGTCCAGCGGCCCGTGCAGGGCCAGGGCCCGCTGGCCTTCGTAGACGTCCGGCGCCTCCTCGTCGAAGGTGGCGTGGAAGAGCATGCCCTTCTGGAGAGGGGACAACGGCCATACGTCTTCCAGTCCGGGCACGGCCGACTCCAGCCGCTCGACGCCGTCCTGCGTCAGGGCGTTCTGCGCCAGGGCGTGCTGCGTCAGGGTGTTGTGCGTCAGGGCGGCCAGGAGGGGAAAGTCGCTGGGCGTGTGCCCGCCCGCGCCGCTCTTCTCGGTGTGCGCGGCGAGACCCCCGAGCATCGCCCCCCAGGCCCGGCCGAGCCGCTCGGCCTCGGCCTCCGTCACCAGCAGGCCCGGCCGGGTCAGCGTGAGCGTCAGTTCGGGCCCCTCCGGGGTGTCCCGCACCGCCGCCCCCGCCTCCAGGACATGGGTGGCCGGCATGTCGGGGTCGACGGAGCCGCCGATCGCGGTCTCTCCGGCGGGCTGCCAGGGGGTCGGCGCGCAGGGGGTGGTGCTGCCGGTCCTGGTGGCGGTGGCGGTGGCGGCGTTGGTGGAGCGGCCGAGGTAGTTGAAGCCGATCTGCGGGCTCGGGGCGGCTGCCAGGGCGGGGGCGGTCTCGGGGTTGAGGTGGCGCAGGAGGGCATGGCCGAGCCCGTCGCCGGGTACCGCGCGTGCCTGCTCCTTGACCGCCTTCAGGAGTGCGCCGGCGGCGGGGCCGCCCGCCTGGACCTGGACCGGGTCCAGGCCTGCGGTGCCCAGCCGCACCGGGTGCGCGCTGGTGAACCAGCCGACCGTGCGCGACAGGTCCACGCCGTCGTCCAGCGTCTCGCGACCATGCCCCTCGATGTCGACCAGGACGCCCGACGCGGTGTCCGGCCGCCACTGCGCGAGCGCGCCTGTCAGGGTTGCGAGGAGTACGTCGTCGACTCCGCAGTGGAAGGCGGCCGTGGTCCGGCCCAGCAGCGTGGCGGCCTGCTCCGGTGGCACCACCCAGGACGTGCGGCGCAAGGTCCGCGCGGTATCCCGCGCGGGGTCCAACTCGCGACTGCCCAAGAGAGGTTGAGGCTCGCCCAGAAGGGTCAGCCAGTCATTCAGTTCGGCGACCCGTCGCTCGTCGACGGCCTGTGCCGCCAGCAGTTCCGCCCAGCGCCGGAACGACGTGCCCACCGGGGCGGGCCGAGGCTCGTCCCCTGCCGCCGCCGCCTCGCACGCGGCCCGCAGGTCCGGCACGAGGACCCGCCAGGACACCACATCCGCCACCAAGTGGTGCGCCACCACGACGAGTCGTCCGTCATGGTCCGGTCCGGCATCCACCCATACCGCCCGCACCATCACGCCCGAGGCCGGGTCGAGATGCCGGACGGCCTCCTGTGCCGTCCGCTCCGCGACCTCGCCGACCTCCGCGGCGTCCGCCGAGACCCGGGACACCAGTGCCGACGCGTCGACCGTGCCCGGCTCACCGACGATCAGCTTCGGCTCGCCGGGGACCGTGCGGGCCCGCAACATGTCGTGCGCGTCCAGCAGGGCGCCGAGGCCGGTGGTCAGCACGTCGAGGCCCAGCCCGGCCGGGGCACCGAGGATCACCCACTGCGCGAAGCCGGCATCGGCGGCTCGGTCGCCGAACGCCCGCATCACCGGCGTCCAGGGCACCTCGCCCACCCCGACGTCGACGGTCGCGGCCTCCTGCCCCGCCACCGCCACGACCATGGCCAGGCGTTCCGGGGTCTTCTCCTCGAAGACCTGCCGGGGCGTCACGACCAGGCCCGCCTCCCGCGCCCGGGAGGCGAGCTGCATGGAGCTGATCGAGTCGCCGCCCAGCTCGAAGAAGCCGTCCTCGGCGCCGACCCGTTCCAGGCCCAGCACCTCGGCGAACAGTCGGCACAGGGTGCGTTCGGTGGCGGTGCGCGGCTCGCGTCCGGTCATCTTGGCGGCGAAGGCCGGTGCGGGCAGGGCCGCGCGGTCGAGCTTGCCGTTGACGGTCAGGGGCAGGGCGTCCAGGACGACGATCGCCGCGGGGACCATGTAGTCGGGCAGCCGGTCGGCCACGTACGCACGCAACTCCCGCGCGTCCACGCCCGGCGCCTTCACGTCCAGGCCCGGAACCTTCGCGTCCATTTCCGGCGTCTCCGCGTCCAGGGCCGGCACCTCGGTACCCACGCCCGCCGTCTCCGCGTACGCCGCTTCGGCAACCACGTACGCGACGAGCCGCCGCTCCCCCGGCCCGTCCTGACGGGCCACCACGACCGCTCGGCCGACCGCCTCGTGACCGGCGAGGACCGTCTCGATCTCACCCAGCTCCACCCGGAACCCACGGACCTTCACCTGTTCGTCCGCACGCCCCACGAACAGCAACTCGCCCTCGGCCGTCCATTGGGCCAGGTCTCCCGTCCGGTACATCCGGTCCGCGTCGCCCGGTCCTCGGAAGGGGTTGGTGACGAACCGCTGGGCGGTCGGGCCCGGCCGGTGGAGGTAGCCGCACGCCAAACCCGGTCCCACGACGTACAGTTCGCCGACCGTTCCGGGCGCGACGGGTTTCAGGAAGTCGTCGAGGACGTAGATCCGGGTGTTGACGAGCGGGCGGCCGACCGGCACCGGGCCCTCCCCCGTCGTGTGCAACGGCTCGCTCATCGCGGCGCAGACGGTCACCTCCGTGGGGCCGTACGCGTTGACAAGGCGCCGCTCCGCCCAGCGATCGGCCAGCCACGGCGGGCACTCCTCGCCCGCGACGATCAGGGTCTCCACGGTGTCCGGCAGCGCGTCCACCGTCGCGAGGACCGACGGCGGGACCGTCATGTGCGTCACCCCGAACTCGGCGGCGACGTCCGCGAGTACGCCGTGCGGCGGCAGCCGGTCCGCGTCGGCCACGACGAGCGCCGCCCCCGAAAGGAGCGCCATGCACAGCTCGGAGACGGCGGCGTCGAAGCTCCACGAGGCCAGTTGCAGGACGCGTGAGTCCGGGCGTACGGCGAACCGCTCGATCTGGCCGGCGGCCAGGTTGCCGAGACCGCCGTGGGTGACCACGACGCCCTTCGGTGCCCCGGTCGATCCGGAGGTGTAGATCACGTACGCGGGATCTGCCGCGCGGCTCGGGCCGTCCTCGGGTATCCCGAGCGTCCCCGGCGTGTCGGACGTGTCAGGCCTCTCGGACGTGTCCGGCGTGTCAGATGTGTCAGGCCTGTCAGATGTGTCGGACGTGTCGTGGACCCACCTCGGCACGCCCGCCGGAAGCACCGCCTCGGTCGTGGCCGTGCACACCACGAGGGCCGGGTGGGCGTCTGCCAGCACGTGCGCGATGCGCTCCGCGGGGTACGCCGGGTCGACCGGTACGAAGGCCGCGCCCGCCCGGGCCACGCCCAGCAGGACCGCGACCACGTCGGCCGAGCGTTCCATCACGACGCCGACCAGGTCACCGCGGCGCACTCCGCGCGCCCGCACCTCGTGCGAGACGTGGTCGGCGGCCCGTGCGAGCTGCGCGTAGGTCCACTGCCGGTCCGCCGCGATGACGCCGGGCGCGTCCGGGGAGCGGCGCGCCTGCGCCTCGAACATTTCCCCCAGGGTCCCGGTGGGAACGGGCCGGTCGGTGGCGTTCCACCGTTCGAGGACCATGGTGCGCTCGGTCGACTCCAGCACGTCGACGTCGCCGACCCGGAGCGCCGGATCGGCCGCGATCCCGTCGAGGACGCGCGCCAGTTGCCCGCCCACGTGCAGGGCCCGCCGCCCGTCGAGGACGTCCGGCCGGTAGGTGAGGCGGACTCCCAGGCGCTCGTCCGGGACGACGCCGACGGCCAGCGGATAGTGGGTTCCCAGGCGGCTGTCGACCTGGGTGAGCGAGACGCGGCCGTCGTCCCGGCCGGGGCCCGGTGCGGGAAGCAGGGGTGTGCTCCGGGGGTAGTTCTCGAACATCAGCATGGTGTCGAAGGTCGCGCCCGCTCCGCAGGCCGCCTGGATCTCCGTCAGGCCAACGTGCTGATGCGCCATCAGTGCCGTTTGGCGTTCCTGGAGTTGGGCGAGCATCGCGAGCACCGGCTGTCGGGCGTCGAGCGGAACGCGCACCGGCAGTGTGTTGATGAACAGGCCGACCATCGACTCGGCGCCGGGGATCTCCGGGGGCCGTCCGGCCACGGTGGTGCCGAACACCACGTCCGTACGCCGGGCGAGGCGGGCGAGGACCATCGCCCACGCGCCCTGCACGACGGTGTTCATGGTCAGGCCCTGGGCGCGGGCCAGTTCGGTGAGGGCGTGTGTCGTGCTCCGGGAGAGGCGCAGCGAGCGTTCCTCGGGCAGGACGGGCGCCCCGCCCGGATCCGTGGGGGCCATGAGGGTCGGCTCGTCGGCTCCGGCCAGCTCGGCCTGCCAGGCCCGCCGCGCGGTTTCCTTGTCCTGCCGGTGCAGCCAGGCGAGGTAGTCCCCGTACGAAGCGGCCCGCGCGGGGGCGGCTTCGCCGGCCGCACGGGCCTCGGAATCCGCCGTATACGCCTCGGATTCCGCTGCGTAGGTCTGGGAGACCTCGTTCAGCAGGAGCGGCGTCGACCAGCCGTCGGCCACGATGTGGTGGCTGGTGACGATCAGGTGGTGCTGCTCCTCGGCGAGGCGGATCAGGAGCAGCCGCAGGAGCGGTGGCGCCGCCAGGTCGAGGCGCTCGGCCGCGTCGCGCGCGGCGAGCCGTCGCGCCTCGGCGAGGGCCTCGTCCGCCGGGCGGTCGGAGACATCGGCCTCGCGCCAGGGCAGTTCGACGTGCCGCGCCACGACCTGCACGGCCTCGCCGGTGGGCAGCCGGTGGAAGCTCGCCCGCAGTGCGTCGTGCCGCGCCACCAAGTCCTGCCACGACGCGCGCAGCCGCTCCGTGTCCAGTGGTCCGTCCACGGCGAGTACACGCTGACTCTGGTACGCGTCGGGGCCCTCGCCGTCGAAGGTGGCGTGGAAGAGCATCCCTTCCTGGAGGGGGGACAACGGCCATACGTCGGCCAGTTCCGGTACCGCCGACTCCAGCCGTTCGACGCCGGCCTGGGTCAGGGTGTTCAGGAGGGGGAAGTCGCAGGGCGTGTGTCCGCCGGCGCCGGGTTCCTCGGTGTGTGCGGCGAGGCCGCCGAGCATCGCGACCCAGGTCAGACCGAGGCGCTCCGCATCGGCTTCCTCCATCAGCTCGCCGGGCCAGCTCAGCCTGATCTCCAACGCGGGTCCGTCGATGGTGTCCTGGACGGAGACATTGGCTTCCAGGGCGTGCGGGAGGGGCATGTCGGGGTCGACGGAGCCACCGATCGGGGTGGCACCACCGGCCCGTTGCCAAGGGGTGGGCGCGCCGGTGGCGGTGGTCTCGGTGGTGAAGCGGCCGAGGTAGTTGAAGCCGATCTGCGGGGTCGGGGCGGCTGCCAGGGCGGGGGCGGTCTCGGGGTTGAGGTGGCGCAGGAGGGCGTGGCCGAGGCCGTCGCCGGGTACCGCGCGCGCCTGCTCCTTGACCATCTTCAGGAGTGCACCGGCGGCAGGCCCGCCCGCCCGGACCTGGGCGAGATCCACTCCCGCGGTGCCCAGCCGCACCGGGCGCGCGCTGGTGAACCAGCCGACCGTACGTGACAGATCCACTCCATCATCCAGCGCCTCGCGACCATGCCCCTCGACCTCGACCAGCACGTCGGTGTCGCCGTCGCCACGCCAGTGTGTGACCGCACCGGCAAGGGCCGCGAGCAGGACGTCGTCGATGCCGCAGTGGTACGTGTTCGGCGTGCGGCCCACGAGCGTGGCCGCCTGCTCCGGGGGAACGATCCACGTCCGCTGACACAGGGTGTGCGCGGTGTCGATGTCGTGGTCCAACGCCCGGCCACCCAGCGGGGTTTGGCTGTCACCGAGAAGCGTCAGCCAGTCGTCCAGCTCGGCGAGTCGCCGCTCGTCGCGTGCCTCCGCCGCCAGCCGCTCCGCCCAACGGCGGAACGAGGTCCCTACTGGGTCCAGGTGTGGCACCCGCCCGTCGACAGCCGCCTCGCAGGCGGCGCGCAGGTCCGGCACGAGGATCCGCCAGGACACCCCGTCGGCCACCAGGTGATGGGCCACGAGAACCAGTCGGCCGATTCGTTCCGGTCCGGCGTCCACCCATACCGCCTGGGCCATCACCCCGGCGCCCGGATCGAGGCGCTCCACGGCCTTCCGTGCCGCCTGTTCCGCGATCCTGTCCAGGGCGTCGTCCGCAGCGTGCACGGCCGCCACGCACGCGGTCAGGTTCCCGGCATCGACGGATCCCCGCTCGCCGACGATCAGCTTCGGTTCGCCGGGGACCGTGCGGGCCCGCAACATGTCGTGCGCGTCCAACAGAGCCCCGAGACCCGTGGTCAGTACGTCGAGGCCCAGCCCGGCCGGGGCACCGAGGATCACCCACTGCGCGAAGCCGGGCTGCGCCGCACGCTCGCCCAGCGCCCGCATGACCGGAGTCCAGGGCACCTCGCCGACGCCCACGTCGTGCGTGGCGGCCGCCTTCCCGGCGGCTTTCGCCAGCGTCTCCGCCACGGTGGCGAGCCGCTCGGGCGTCTTCTCCTCGAAGACCTGCCGAGGTGTCACGACCAGCCCGGAACGGCGTGCCCGGGAGGCGAGCTGCATGGAGCTGATGGAGTCCCCGCCCAGTTCGAAGAAGCCGTCCTCGACACCTACGCGGTCCAGGCCGAGCACTTCGGCGAACAGTCGGCTCAATATGCGCTCGGTCTCGGTGCGCGGCTGCCGTCCGGTCACCCGGGTTGCGAAGTCGGGGGCAGGCAGGGCGGCCCGGTCCACCTTGCCGTTGACCGTCAGCGGCAGGGCATCCAGGACGACGATCGCCGCCGGGACCATGTACGCGGGCAGCCGATCAGATACGTACGCAAGCAGCTCGCGGACATCGATACCTGGCCCGTCCGTGGTCACGACCGCCTCGACCTCACCCAACTCCACCCGGAACCCACGGACCTTCACCTGCTCATCCGCACGCCCCACGAACAACAACTCACCCCCGGACGACCACCGGACCAAATCCCCCGTCCGGTACATCCGCCGCCCGCCCTCGCCGAACGGACACGCCACGAACCGTTCCGCCGTCAGGCCCGAGCGCCCGCTGTAGCCACGTGCGAGCCCGGCAGCGGCGACGTACAACTCCCCTGCCACACCCGGTGGGACCGGCTGCAAGAACGCGTCAAGGACATACACCTGCCGGTTCGCCAGTGGCCGCCCGATCGGCAGCACCGAACCGCCCCTCACACCCACCGGCAGCACATGCCACGTCGCACACAACGTGACCTCGGTCGGCCCATACAAGTGCCGC